>CAZOBN010000283.1:0-1030 GCA_964577835.1 uncultured Rhizobiaceae bacterium | reverse complement strand
GCCCGGGTCAGGCCGACATAGGCCAGCCGGCGCTCCTCCTCCAGGCCGGCGGCACCCGACTGGTCGAGCGAACGCTGGTGGGGGAACAGTCCCTCCTCCCAGCCGGGCAGGAAGACCACGTCGAATTCGAGGCCCTTGGCGGCGTGCAGCGTCATCATGCTGACCTGCTCGCCGGTGCTTGCCTGATCGCGCTCCATCACCAGGCTGACGTGCTCCAGGAAGGCGGTCAGCGTCTCGAATTCCTCGAGCGCGGAGATCAGCTCCTTGACGTTTTCCAGCCGGCCCGGCGCGTCGGCCGATTTGTCGGCCTGCCACATCGCCGTGTAGCCGGATTCGTCGAGCACCAGCTCGGCCAGATCGGCCGGCGGCAGTTCGTTGGCCGAGGCGCGCCAGCGCGCCAGTTGGGTGACGAGGGTAACCAGCGCCGTGCGCGGCTTCGGCTTGAGTTCGTCGGTGCCGAGCAGCGTTTCGGCGACGCCGAGCAGCGAGCGGCTTTGCGCGCGCGCCAGCTTGTGCAGGGTCTGGAGCGTGGCATCGCCCAACCCGCGGCGCGGCACATTGACGATGCGATCGAAGGCGAGATCGTCGTCGGGCTGCGCCACCAAGCGGAGATAGGCGATGGAGTCGCGGATTTCCTGGCGCTCGTAGAAGCGCGGGCCGCCGATCACCCGATAGGGAATGCCGAGCGTCATGAAGCGCTCTTCGAATTCGCGCGTCTGGGCGCCGGCGCGCACCAGCACGGCGATGCCCTCGAGGCTCTGCCCCTGACGCTGCAGCGCCTCGATCTCCTCGGCGATCTGGCGCGCTTCGGTCTCGCCGTCCCACACGGCGGAGACCACCACTTTCTCGCCCTCGACATCCTCGGTCCACAGGGTCTTGCCGAGGCGGCCCTCGTTGTGGGCGATCAGGCCCGAGGCGGCGGCGAGGATATGGCCGGTCGAGCGGTAGTTGCGCTCGAGCCGGATCACGGTCGCGCCCGGAAAATCGTGCTCGAAGCGCAGGATGTTGCCGACTTCCGCGCCGCGCCAGC
>CAZOBN010000282.1:0-1097 GCA_964577835.1 uncultured Rhizobiaceae bacterium | reverse complement strand
GATCGAACGCCGAGCGCTGGAAGCCCTGGCGCTTGTCAAGCTGGACGGGCTGCATGGCCGCGCGCCGACCGAGCTGAGCGGCGGCCAGCAGCAGCGCCTGGCGCTCGCCCGGGCGCTGACCCGCGAGCCGCAGCTTTTGCTGCTCGACGAGCCGCTGAGCAATCTCGACGCGCAACTGCGCGAGCAGATGCGCTCGGAATTGAAGCGCCTGCAGCGCGAGACCGGCGTCACGGCGATCTACGTCACCCACGACCAGTCCGAGGCGCTGGCGATCTCCGACCGCATCGCGGTGATGAACGAGGGGCTGATCGTCCAGCTCGGCACGCCGAAGGAGATCTACAACCGGCCGACCTCGGAGTTCGTCGCCCACTTCATCGGCCGCACCAACCTGGTGCATGGCGAATTGGCGCGCGAGGTGTCGCCCGGCGCCATGGAGACGGTGACGACGCCGCTCGGCGTCTTGCGTTGCCTGTTCCCGACCGGCGCCAGTCCCAAGCGCGACATCGCCGTGGTGGTGCGGCCCGAGCATATCGAGCTGCGCAAGGCCGATGGCCAGACGGGCGCCATGGCGGCGGTCGGCAATGTGCTGTCGGGCAAGCTGGCGAGCGAGGTTTATCTGGGCGAGATCGTCGAATATGTCGTCACCGCCGCCGATGGCAGCCAGATCCTGGTGCGCACGCCGCTCGCCCAGCCGGTCGACAAGGGCGACCCCGTCACCCTCCGCTTCGCGCCCGAGCGGACGATCGCGCTGATCGAACGGTAAGGGTGCCGTAGCCGCCGATTCCTTCACTCGTCATGGCCCTCCCCCGACTTGATCGGGGGATCGACAGGGCCGTCTCAGGCGGAGTTCGCGCAAAACATTCACCTGCGTCATGGCCCGATTTAGTCGGGCCATCCACGTTTTGTTACGGTCTCAGCGAAAGAAAAGTCGTGGATGCCCCGGACAAGCCCACTACTGTCCGGTAGGCGCACCTAAGTGATTCATTTGATTCAAAATATCAGTCTCATGTCTCGAGTGCCAGGAATCGTGCGATTCGTGAAGCAAACTAGCATTACAGTTGCATTTTCTTTTTGAGATGTGCGCGGCGCGCTTCGGC
>CAZOBN010000281.1:0-1100 GCA_964577835.1 uncultured Rhizobiaceae bacterium | reverse complement strand
CGCAGCAGGCGGACCTTGGCGCCGCGCTTGACCATGCCTTCGCTCACCATGCAACCGGCCACCTTGCCGAATTTGGTGATGTTGAAGACTTCCCGGATTTCCGCGTTGCCGAGGAAATTCTCGCGCTTCGTCGGCGACAGCAGGCCGGTGAGTCCCGCCTTCATGTCGTTGGTCAGGTCGTAGATGATCGAATAATAGCGGATCTCGAGGCCATCACGGCGCGCCATGTCGCGCGCCTGCGGATTGGCGCGCACGTTGAAGCCGATGATCAGCGCATTCGACGCACGCGCCAGGGTCACGTCGGACTCGTTGATGCCGCCGACCGCCGCGTGCAGCACGCGGACCGCGACTTCCTCGGTCTTGAGCTTCTCCAGGCTGCCGACGATGGCTTCCACCGAACCCTGCACGTCGCCCTTGATGACGACAGGCAATTCCTTGACCGCGCCGGCGGCGATCGCCGACAGCATCTGCTCGACCGTGCCGCGCACGCCGGCCGAGACCCGCACCTCGCGTTTGCGGCGCTGGCGGAAATCGGTCACCTCGCGGGCGCGCTGCTCGCTCGGCACCACGGCGAAATCGTCGCCGGCGGATGGCGTGCCCTGCAGGCCGAACACCTCGACCGGCATTGCCGGGCCCGCGGCCTTGACCTTCTTGCCGTGATCGTCGTTCAGGGCGCGCACGCGGCCCCACTCGGCGCCGGCGACGAAGATGTCGCCGACATTGAGCGTGCCGCGCTGCACCAGCACGGTGGCGATGCTGCCGCGGCCACGTTCGACCTTGGCCTCGACCACCACGCCTTCGGCGGGGCGGTTGGGGTTGGCGCGCAATTCGAGCACTTCGGCCTGGAGCAGAATGGCTTCCTCGAGCTTCTCGAGGTTCTGGCCGGTCTTGGCCGAGACCTCGAC
Organism: uncultured Rhizobiaceae bacterium; assembly: GCA_964577835.1. Taxonomy (GTDB): domain Bacteria; phylum Pseudomonadota; class Alphaproteobacteria; order SMXQ01; family SMXQ01; genus CAVVYA01. The sequence continues at coordinate 195 of CAZOBN010000281.1, read as the reverse complement.
CGCCATGACATCGCCGCCCATCTCCTCGATCACGATCTCGTGCTGCAGCAGCTCCTGGCGCACGCGCTGCGGATTGGCGTCCGGCTTGTCGATCTTGTTGATGGCGACGACGATCGGCACGCCGGCGGCCCTGGCGTGGTGAACCGCCTCGACCGTCTGCGGCATGATGCCATCGTCGGCGGCGACCACCAGGAT
>CAZOBN010000280.1:0-1128 GCA_964577835.1 uncultured Rhizobiaceae bacterium | reverse complement strand
GCTAGTGCACTGACTCATACGAAGGGTACTGGTACGGCGGAAAGTTTGCGCAAGATCGTGTCGGCAGATTTGGTCCAGACGAAGGGCTTGGGGTCGGCATTGTATTCCTCAAGGTAGCGTTTGATGGCGGATTGCAGATCGACGATGGAACGGAAGATGCCACGCCTGATGCGCTGGCGGGTGATCTTGGAGAAGAAATTCTCAACCGCGTTGAGCCATGACGCGGAAGTCGGGGTGAAGTGGAAAGTCCAGCGGGGATGGCGTGCGAGCCAAGCCACCACCTTGGGATGCTTATGGGTCGCGTAGTTGTCGAGGATCGCATGGATCGACTTTCCGGCCGGGACCTTGCTTTCGACGCTATTGAGGAAGCGGATGAAGTCCTCGTGCGTGTGCCGCTGCATGCAGCGGCCGATCACGTTGCCCTCCAGCACGTTGAGCGCAGCGAACAGTGTGGTAGTGCCGTTGCGCTTGTAGTCGTGGGTCATGGTCGCGCATTTGCCCCGTTTGAGCGGCAGGCCCGGCTGGGTGCGGTCGAGGGCCTGAATCTGCGTCTTCTCGTCCAGCGACAGGACCACGGCATGTTGCGGCGGATCGACATAAAGGCCCACGACATCCCGGAGCTTGGCTTCGAAGTTGGGATCGCGAGATCGCTTGAAGCTTCTGATGCGATGCGGCTGCAACTCGTGGGCTTCCCAAATGCGCTGGACCGAGCGCAGCGATATCCCCGCCACCTTGGCCATCGCCCGGCCCGTCCAATGCGTGGCTTGATGCGGCGGCGAGCTGCAAGTCAGTGCCACCACGCGCGTCACGATCTCGGCGGGAATCGGTGCCTTGCCGGGCTTGCGGGTCTTGTCGCGCAGAAGCCCTTCGACGCCAGCTTCGGCGAAACGTTGCTGCCAGCGCCATACCATCGGCCGGCTCACGCCCACCCTGGAAGCGATGCGCTGCACAGGCGCTTGCCCGGCAGATTCAAGAATGAGCCTCGCCCGTTGCACGTGCTTGTGCAGAGCCTTGCGATTGGCGACGATCGCTTCAAGCCGAGCGCGATCCGAAGCCGATACGAGAACACAAATCGTCTGAGCCATGCGCGCAGATTCGCATGGCAAAAGCCATTTGTGAATCCTATGA
>CAZOBN010000279.1:0-1140 GCA_964577835.1 uncultured Rhizobiaceae bacterium | reverse complement strand
CTAGTGTTCTGTTCGCATCGGATGATTCCCAAAGCCGTGTCGGAATGCGATTCTTGCCTGATGGGCAAGATCGAACGGATTCGGGTTGGTCCTGAAGATCGGGATCGGCTGGAAAAACTGGTGAGAGACCGCAATACGCCGCAGAAGGTGGTGTGGCGGGCGCGGATTGTGATGCTGGCTGGCGACGGCACGAGGGCGGGCGAGATCGCGCGCAGGGTGGGCAAGAGTGGGCTCACGGTGCGGCGCTGGCGCCGACGATATGCGACGAATGGCGTGGATGGGCTGCTCAAAGATGCCACTCGCCCGCCTGGGCGCAAGCCGCTGTCGGCAAGAAAGATCAAGCAGGTGGTCAGCCTCACGCTCAACGAGAAGCCGCCGAATGCCACGCATTGGAGCGTGCGCACGATGGCGGCGCGGGCTAAAATTGCGCCTTCCTCGGTGCAGAAAATCTGGAAGGCGCACGGGCTGAAGCCGCATCTGACGCGAACCTTCAAGCTCTCGCGCGATCCCAACTTCGTGGCCAAGGTCGAGGATGTCGTCGGCCTCTACCTCAACCCGCCCGAGCACGCGCTGGTCCTCTCGGTTGATGAGAAGAGCCAAATCCAGGCGCTTGACCGCACTCAGCCCGGCCTGCCGATGAAGAAAGGCCGCTGTGGGACGATGACACACGACTATAAGCGCAACGGCACGACCACATTGTTCGCCGCGCTCAACATGCTCGACGGTACCGTCATCGGCAAATGCCTGCCGCGTCATCGGCACCGTGAATTCCTGAGCTTCCTCAAGACGATCGATCAAGAGACGGCGCCCCAGCTCGATCTGCATCTGATCGTCGATAACTACGCCACCCATAAGACCCCCGCAGTCAAACGCTGGCTCAAGCGCAATCCGCGCTTCCACCTGCACTTTACGCCCACCTCGGGTTCCTGGCTCAACATGGTCGAGCGCTTCTTTGGCGAGATCAGCCGAAAGCGCATCCGCCGCGGCGTTTTCAAGAGCGTCGCCGAATTGGAGCAAGCCATCATGGATTATCTCAAAAACCACAACGCAGAACCCAAACCTTATGTCTGGACCAAGTCCGCTGCCGAAATCTTTCAAAAGGTCGCCCGTGCAAAACAAGCGTTAGAATCGCTACACTAG
>CAZOBN010000278.1:0-1242 GCA_964577835.1 uncultured Rhizobiaceae bacterium | reverse complement strand
AGCGGGATGACGCTCGCCGCCGCGGCGCGCACCACGATCTCTTCGTTGAAGGCCCAGAGGTCTTCGATGGAGCCGCCGCCGCGCGCCACGATCAACACGTCCGGGCGCGGCACGCGGCCATTCGCCGGGAGATCGTTGAAGCCCTTGATGGCGCGCGCGATCTGCGCGGCGGCGTCTTGGCCCTGCACCATCACCGGCCAGAGGATCACTTGGCGCGGGAAGCGGTCTTCGAGGCGATGGAGAATGTCGCGGATCACCGCGCCGGTCGGCGAGGTCACCACGCCGATGACGGTGGGCAGGAAGGGCAGCGGCCGCTTGCGCGCCGCCTCGAACAGCCCTTCCGCCTCGAGCCGCTTGCGGCGCTCCTCGATCAGCTTCAAGAGCGCGCCCTGGCCCGCGAGTTCGAGGGACTCGATGACGATCTGATAGCGCGAGCGGCCGGGATAGGTGGTCAACCGGCCGGTCGCGATGACCTCCATGCCGTCCTCGGGCCGGATGCCGAGACCGCCGGCCGTCGCGCGCCATACAACGCCGTCGATCAGGGCATCGGCGTCCTTGAGGCAGAGATAGAGGTGGCCCGAGGCGGCGCGCTTGAAGCTGGAGATTTCGCCGCGCACCCGCACCCGGCCATAGGCCTCCTCCACGGTGCGCTTGAGCGCGAAGGATAGTTCGCTCACGGTGAGGATCGGCAGATTGCCGAGCCCTTTGCCGGCGGCGGGCGAGTCCGGGACAGGCGGCGGTGTCAGCGGCAGTTGGGCCAAAACGGGGGATGTCCTGCTGAGTCGTGGGGCCGGAACTTTGGTGGTTCGGCCGTCGCGGTCTATGGTATCAAGTCGCCCTGCTGCGGCAAAGGCCGCATCCTCTCGACGATCCGGGTAAGGCAAGAGCATCATGAAGGTTCTGGTGGTGGGCAGCGGTGGCCGCGAGCACGCCTTGTGCTGGGCGATTTCGGCTTCCGCACTGTGCGATACGCTTTATTGCGCGCCGGGCAATGCCGGCATCGCCGAGGTTGCCGAATGCGTGCCCGTCGCCGCCGAGGATGTGGACGCGGTGGTGAGATTCGCCAAGGACAAGGCGATCGATTTCGTCGTGGTCGGCCCCGAGGTTCCCCTGGTCAAGGGGCTGGTGGACAAGCTCGAGGCCAACCGCATCGCCGCGTTCGGGCCAACGGCCGCGGGCGCGGCGCTCGAAGGCTCCAAGGGCTTCACCAAGGATCTCTGCGCCAAATACAATATTCCGACC
>CAZOBN010000277.1:0-1364 GCA_964577835.1 uncultured Rhizobiaceae bacterium | reverse complement strand
TGTCGTTGATCTTCACGCCCTGCAGCCGGTAGACGTCCTGGATCTCGTTGACCAGATAGCTGGCCAGCGCCTCGACGCCCATGACGCGCAGGATGTCGTGGGGCACCGGGTTGCCGTCCATCAACAAGTCGCCCCGCTGCACAAAATCGCCTTCCTGGACGCTGATGTGCTTGCCTTTGGGCAGCAGATACTCGACCGGCTCGCCGTCTTCCGGCCGCACGAGGATGCGGCGCTTGGACTTGTAATCCTTGCCGAATTCGACACGACCGGCGATCTCGCTGATGATCGCGTAATCCTTCGGCTTGCGCGCCTCGAACAGCTCGGCGACACGCGGCAGACCGCCGGTGATGTCGCGCGTTTTCGAGAATTCGCGCGGGATACGGGCGAGCACGTCGCCGGCATGGACCTTGGCGCGGTTATCGACGCTGAGGATCGCATCGACCGACAGGAAGTAGCGGGCTTCGACGCCGTTCGGCAGTTTGATGACCTCGCCCTTCTCGTCACGGAGCGTGATGAGCGGGCGCAGGTCGGCGCCCTTCGGCTGCGACTTCCAATCGATGACGACCCGGTTGGAGATGCCGGTCGCCTCGTCGACGATCTCGCGATAGGACACGCCTTCGACCATGTCGACGTAGTGGGCGATACCCTCTCGCTCGGTGATGACCGGCAGCGTGTACGGATCCCATTCGGCCATTTTCTGGCCCTTGGTGACCTTCTCGCTCTCATCGACCAGCAGACGCGCGCCGTAGGGCACCTTGTGGCGCGCCTTGGTGCGGCCCGACTCGTCTTCCAGAATGATCTCGCAGTTGCGGCCCATGACCACGGGACGGCCCGAGGAATCCATGACCACATTGCGGTTCTTGATGACGACCTTGGCATCGAACGCCGCCTCGACGCTCGACTGCTCGGCGCCACGCTGGGCGGCGCCGCCGATGTGGAAGGTGCGCATGGTCAACTGGGTGCCCGGCTCGCCGATCGACTGGGCGGCGATGACGCCCACCGCTTCGCCGATGTTGACGATGGTGCCGCGCGCCAGATCTCGGCCGTAGCACTTGACGCAGACGCCGACCGGGGCCTCGCAGGTCAGCACCGAACGGATCTTGACCTCTTCGACGCCGGCCTTATCGATACGCTCGACCGCGTCCTCGTCCATCAGCTCGCCGGCCGGGACAATGATCTTGCCCGTCAACGGATCGACGACATCAGCCGCCGGAACGCGGCCGAGGATACGTTCGTTCAACGGATCGATGACGTTGCCGCCTTCGATCACCGCCGTGTACGACAGACCGTGCGTGGTGCCGCAATCCGGGCGGTGAAGGGCTACGCGCGAAACGTGCTGCCGGATCTCGCCACCTCCTAGGACC
>CAZOBN010000276.1:0-1374 GCA_964577835.1 uncultured Rhizobiaceae bacterium | reverse complement strand
AGATGCGGTGATCGGGCCTGACAGGACGGCGGCTGTCTCTCACAATGATGGTGTCACCGGGGTCCGAATGGGTCGGCCCCAAAGCATCGAGGAGAGACAGCCATGAAGCATTATGCCGGTATCGACGTCTCGTTGGAAGAGAGCCATGTCGCTGTGGTGGACGAAAGCGGCAGAATCGTGAGCGAGGCCACGGTTGCGAGCGAGCCCGCGGCGCTCGCTGGCTATTTTGAGCGCTGGCGCGGCCCGTTGGTCCGAGTGGGCCTGGAAGCCGGCCCATTGTCGCAATGGCTGCATGCCGGTTTGGCGGAGGCTGGATTGGCGGTGGTGTGTCTGGAGACGCGCCAGCTGAAGGCGGTCCTCAAGGTCCAGCGGGTGAAGAGCGACCGCAACGATGCGCGGGGCATCGCCCAGGCGGTGCGAACCGGCTGGTATCAGGCGGTGCATGTGAAGAGCCTGGCTTCGCAGGAGCGGTTGGCCTTGCTGAGCGCGCGCAAGCTGGTCGGCAACAAGCTGAAGGACGTCGAGAACGGCGTGCGCGGCCTGCTCCGCAACTTCGGCATTAAGCTCGGCGCGCTGTCGCGGGCCAAGTGGGAGACCGGGGTGCGCGAGCGCATCGAGGGCCACCCGACGCTGGTGGCGATCGTCGAGCCCCTGGTAGCGGTACGCAAGGCGCTGCGCGATCAGTTCGCCGTGCTGCACCGCCGGGTGCTGGCCGAAACGCGCGGCGATCCGACCTGCCGCCGGCTGATGACGGTGCCAGGCGTCGGTGCCGTGGCGGTGCTGGGCTTCGTCGCCGCGATCGACGATCCGACACGGTTCCGACGCTCGCGGTCCGTGGGCGTGCACTTCGGCCTCACGCCCAGACGCTATCAGTCGGGCGAAGTCGATCGTGTGGGCGCGATCGGCAAGATCGGCGACGAGATGGTGCGCACGCTGCTGTATGAGGCGGCGACCACGCTGCTCGGCAGGGTGCGGCGCTTCTCGTCGCTCAAGGCTTGGGCGCTCAGGCTCGCCGTGAAGCGCGGCATCAAGCGCGCCCGCGTCGCGCTCGCCCGCAAGCTCGCCGTCGTGCTCCACCGCATGTGGCTCGACGGCACCGAGTTCCGCTGGAGCCGGACGCTGGCCGCCTGATCGGCCGGCCGGCGAATCCAGCGCCACGAGGTCCCGTCGCGGGGACGAAGGATGGATGAGGTCGAATGGCCCGGAACGTCGCCGGCCGCTCAGCGGCCGAGCACGCGGTCAAGATGAACCCTCCATGCTCCGATCTCATCATGGGGCGGTGCATCCGACCCCGAACAGAAGCATGAGCCCTGCGATGAGACACGATGAGGGACTTGACGCCAAGAGCCCGATCACAGAAGCCGGGCCATGACG
>CAZOBN010000275.1:0-1391 GCA_964577835.1 uncultured Rhizobiaceae bacterium | reverse complement strand
CAGGACTTCAACAAGCGCGGCGAGCCGTTCGGCATTCCCGGCCGCAATGTAGACGGCACCGCGGTGCTCGCGGTGCGCGAGGCCGGCAAAATCGCCGTCGCCCACTGCCGCGCGGGCAAGGGCCCGTACATCCTGCAGATGGAAACCTACCGCTATCGCGGCCATTCCATGTCCGACCCGGCGAAGTACCGCACCCGCGAGGAGGTCGAACGCGTGCGCACAGAGCGCGATCCGATCCAGACCCTGCATAACCATCTGGTCGATTCCGGGGTCGCCAGGGACGACGATCTCAAGAAGATCGATCAGCAGGTCAAGAAGATCGTGACCGAAGCGGCCGAATTCGCCATCAACGATCCGGAGCCGGATCCGTCGGCGCTCTACACCGACGTCTACGCGTAACGTCCGTCCGCTCAGTCCAGGTTCTTTTCTTCCGCGTTGTCCGCGGAAAGACATTTCGTAGTCAAAAGGAACGTCATGCCCATTGAAGTGCTCATGCCGGCTTTGTCGCCGACCATGACGGAAGGCAAGATCGCCCGCTGGTTGAAGAAAGAGGGCGACAAGGTCAAGTCCGGCGACGTGCTGGCCGAGATCGAAACCGATAAGGCGACCATGGAAGTGGAAGCGGTCGATGAGGGAAATTTGGGAAAAATCCTGGTGCCGGAAGGGACGGAGAACGTTGCCGTGAATCAGCCGATTGCCGTGCTGCTGGAAGAAGGCGAGGATGCCGCCGCGATCGAGAAATCGGCCAAGCCCGCGCCCAAGTTGAAGTCCATCGATCAGAGCACGGGGGGCACGAAGAGCCCGGGCACCGAGAAGTCCGCCCAGGAGCCCGGTTCCCAGAAGCAGGTTCCGGCCAAGGCGGAAGAGTCCGCCGTGCTCGCCGCGCCGACTCCGCCGCCGTCGCGCTACGGCACCACGGACGCCGACGAAAAATACTACGAAAACACCCTGGACCAGACCGTGCGCGAAGCGCTACGCGACGCCATGGCGGAAGAGATGCGCCGCGACGAGCGCGTCTTCCTGCTGGGCGAGGAGGTCGCCGAATACCAGGGCGCCTATAAGGTGAGCCAGGGACTGCTCGAGGAGTTCGGATCGCGCCGCGTGGTCGATTCGCCGATCACCGAGCACGGCTTCACCGGCCTCGCGGTCGGCGCCGCGTTCGCCGATCTGCGGCCGATCCTCGAATTCATGACCTTCAACTTCGCCATGCAGGCGATGGACCAACTCATCAACTCGGCGGCCAAGACGCGCTACATGTCGGGCGGCCAGATGGCGAGCCCGATGGTGTTCCGCGGCCCCAACGGCGCCGCGGCGCGCGTCGGCGCCCAGCACTCCCAGTGCTTCGCGAGTTGGTATGCCCACATCCCGGGCCTCATCGTCATCGCACCCTA
>CAZOBN010000274.1:0-1424 GCA_964577835.1 uncultured Rhizobiaceae bacterium | reverse complement strand
TAGCATTACAGTTGCATTTTCTTTTTGAGATGTGCGCGGCGCGCTTCGGCTTGGTGGGCTCGGCGCCAGAGTGACCATGCGATGACGCGCGCGGGCTGAATGCGCCGTTGCGCGAGCTTGACGGCGATGCGGCGGATTTCCTGGATCGACCAGCGGATCAGGAACGCCGCGTTGTCCCAGGACGGAGCATCGTTTTTTTGGGCGGCTCGTCATTGGCGCGATTGCGGATAATCGCCATCATGGCGAAGGCGAGCATGACGAGCGACACATGCCGGTGCCAGCCATGCCAGGAGCGGGTTTCATTGTGATCGAGACCGAGCTCGTTCTTGGCGGCTTCGAAGCTGTCTTCGATGGCCCAGCGACGGCCTTCCACCGATACCAGCTTTTGCATGGACGTGCCCTTGGGGCACCAAGTGGAGAAGAAGGCGAGATCGTCATCGGCAATGTTGCTTCGGATCAACAGACCCCGCGTCCACTTCCCGGCGAAGGCGCTGTTGTATTCGCCGGCATCGAGGTCGGCCAGTTCGAGATAGGCCCAGTCATGCAGGCGCGGTCCCTTGGTTCCCTCGCCCGCCGCCAGGCGCCGCCAGGCATTCTTGGGAAGGTTTTGTGCAATCTTGGCGGCGGTGCCACGAACAAACTGCTTCTTGCCCCAAGAGTTGAACACATGATTGCCGGCAACGCCCAGGACATAGCCTTTGCCCGCCTTGCGCAGCATCGTCTCGATCTCTCCCGTGCCATACACGCTGTCCGCCGCAACGAAGGAGAACGGCATCTTCGCGGCGAGCGCGCGCGCAATCATCCGGCGCGCGATTCGGGGCTTCGTCGCAAAACCCACATCCTGCGGCACATGCGCGGCCTTCATGCGCGCGGGATCGTCCGTCCATTCTTTCGGCAGATAAAGCGCCCGGTCGACGAAGGCATGGCCGTGGCGCGACACGTAGGAGGCGAACACGCCGATCTGGCAATTGGTGATCTTGCCCGCCGAGCCCGTGTACTGGCGCGCGACCCCGCACGACGCTTTGCCCTGCTTCAAAAAGCCGGTCTCGTCGATGACAAGAACCGCCTCCTCGTCGGCAAGCGTTTCCAATGCGTAGTCGCGCACGATGTCGCGCAGCGCATCGGCGTCCCATCGCCCGCGGCCCAGGATCGCCTGTTGACGCCACGGGCCGGGATCGCCCGCCGCTTCCGCGCGCATCCAGCCCGTCTTGCGCGGTTCATTGCCCAAAAGCCCGTCCAGAAACCGTCCCGCCGATGCCGCAACCCGCTCCTGGTCGAACAAAGGGCGAATCCGCGCCTTCACACCCCGCAGCGAAGACGCCCAAAGCTCAAGCGTCGTCTCAATCGATGCTCCCGCCATCCATGACCTCCCGAATCATGGTGGCTCATGGATTCAGAACTCAAAACAAAAAGCAACTGTAATG
>CAZOBN010000273.1:0-1490 GCA_964577835.1 uncultured Rhizobiaceae bacterium | reverse complement strand
TCGCCATCGGCTACACGATGGTCTACGGCATCATCGGCATGATCAATTTCGCCCATGGCGAGATCTATATGATCGGCGCCTTCATCGCGCTGATCGCCTTCACCATCCTCGGCGCCGTCGGTTTCTCGTCCGTGCCCCTGGCGCTGCTCGTCGTCCTGATCGTCGCCATGGTGTTCACCGCCGTCTACGGCTGGACGGTGGAGCGGGTGGCTTACCGGCCCTTGCGCGGCTCGTTCCGGCTGGCGCCGCTGATCTCGGCCATCGGCATGTCGATCTTCCTGCAGAATTACGTGCAGGTTCTTCAGGGCGCCCGGGTCAAGACGCTGCAGCCGGTGATTACCGGCGGCATCGAGCTGATGCGCGAAGGCAATTTCACCGTCACCCTGAGCTATCTTCAAATGCTGATCATCGTCCTCACGGTCGCGCTGATGGCCGGGTTCTCCCTGATGATCGGACGCACGAACCTGGGGCGCGCGCAACGCGCCTGCGAGCAGGACCGCATCATGGCGGCGCTGCTCGGGGTCAATGTCGACCGCACGATTTCGCTGACCTTCGTGATCGGCGCCGTGCTCGCCGCGGTCGCCGGCGTCATGGTCACCTTGTATTATGGCGTCATCGACTTCTTCATCGGCTTCATGGCCGGCATCAAGGCTTTCACCGCCGCTGTCCTGGGCGGCATCGGCTCGGTACCAGGCGCCATGCTCGGCGGTCTTCTGATCGGCCTGATCGAGGCCATGTGGGCGGCCTATTTCTCCGCCGACTACAAGGACGTGGCGGCTTTTTCCATCCTCGTCATCGTCCTGATCTTCCGACCGACGGGCCTGCTCGGCCGGCCCGACGTGGAAAAGGTCTGATCATGGCGGCGGACAAATCGATGCGCGCCATCCTTGCCGCCGATCTGCGCCCCATCGTCAAAGACTCCGTGCTGACCGCCGTGGTCGCCTTCCTGTTGGCCCTGCCGCTCGCCGGCGTGCGCCTGGGTGACCTCCAGGGTAAGCTCACCGCGATGCCGCGACCGGAGTTGGTCGTCATCTTCGTCGCGGCGGCCTTCGTCGGCCGCTTCGCCTGGCTGCTGTGGCGCGCCCATGCCCGCCGCGCCGCGGCGGCCGTCGGCGATCCGGTCGAGCGTTGGGGAGCCGCGCTGGCCCCTTACGCCAAGCCGATCGTCGTCGTCGCGCTGATCTTCGCCTTGCTCTTGCCGTTCCTGCCGTTCGCCAGCCGCCGCGTGGTCGACCTCGCGACCTTGGTGATGATCTACATCATGCTCGGCTGGGGCCTAAACATCGTCGTCGGTCTCGCCGGGTTGCTCGATCTGGGCTATGTGGCGTTCTACGCCGTCGGCGCCTACAGCTACACCCTGCTCGCCATCGATTTCGGCCTGACATTCTGGGAATGCCTGCCGCTCGCCGGCGCATTCGCGGCTTTTTTCGGGGTCCTGCTCGGCTTTCCGGTGCTGCGCCTGCGCGGCGACTATCTGGCCATCGTCACGC
>CAZOBN010000272.1:0-1497 GCA_964577835.1 uncultured Rhizobiaceae bacterium | reverse complement strand
GGCCGCCCCACACGCCGATGATCAGGAACATCGGGATGAGGACGCCTTCGAAGAACAGATAGAACAGCACGAAATCGAGCGCGCAGAACATGCCCACCATGAGCGTTTCCAGAAGCAGGAACGCGATCATGTATTCCTTCACCCGCTCGCGGATGGTCTCCCACGAAGCCAGGATGCAGAGCGGCGTCAGGAAGGTGGAGAGCAGCACGAACAGCACGGAAATGCCATCGACGCCCACGTGGTAGAAGATTTCGAAGCCCGGGATCCACTCGGCGCGCTCGACGAACTGGAAACCGGCGACACTACGGTCGAAGCCGAACCACAGGAACAGCGACAGCACGAACGTGATGACGGATGTCCACAGCGCCACCGCGCGGGCATTGCGCGCGACCACCGCCGGCTCGCCACGCACGCAGGCGATGAAACCCGCGCCGAGCAGCGGCAGGAAGATGGTCAGGGAGAGAACGGGCCAATCGATGTTCATCGGATCAGCCCGCCCGCACGATGAGATACCAGGTCACGAAGCCGGCGATGCCGACCAGCATGGCGAAGGCATAATGATAGACATAGCCGGTCTGCAGTTGCGACGCCTTGCGCGCGATGCGGATCGTGGTGGCTGCGATGCCGTCCGGACCGATGCCGTCGATGATCGCGCCGTCGCCTCCCTTCCAGAGCCCACGCCCGATGCGCACGGCCGGCCGGACGAAGAGCTTGTCGTAGAGCTCGTCGAAATACCACTTGTTGTAAAGGAACAGGTGGAGGCCGCGGAATGTGCTGGCGATCTTGCCCGGAATCTCGGGCCGGAACAGATAGAGCCAGTAGGCCAGCGCGATGCCGACGGCGCCGACGGCGACCGGCGACAGCTTGACCCACAGCGGCACATGGTGGGCGTCTTGCAGCGCACGGTGATTTTCCAAGATGATGATCGACTTGCCCCAGAATTCCGCCATGTGCTCGCCCACGAACCAATCGAAGGCGAGCCAGCCGGAGAACGCCGCGCCGATCGCCAAGAAGGTCATCGGGATCAGCATGGAATTCGGGCTCTCGTGGACATGGTGCAGCACCTTCTCGTCGGCCCGGGTGCGGCCATGGAAGGTCAGCAGCAGCAGGCGCCAGGAGTAGAAGGCGGTAAGCAGGGCCGCGAACACGCCGAGCCAGAAGGCGTACAGGCCCCACGGCGTGTGGGAGGCGTAGGCCGCCTCGAGCACGATGTCCTTGGAGTAGTAGCCGGCGAAGAACGGAATGCCGGCGAGCGCCAGCGAGCCGATCCACATCAGCATGTAGGTATAGGGAATGTAGCGGTAGATGCCGCCCATCTTGCGGATGTCCTGCTCGCCCGACATGGCGTGGATCACCGAGCCGGCGCCGAGGAACAGCAGCGCCTTGAAGAAGGCGTGGGTGGTGAGATGGAACATGGCCGCGGGATAGGCCGAGACGCCGGCGGCGAAGAACATGTAGCCGAGCTGGCTGCAGGTCGAATAGGCGATGACGCGCTTG
>CAZOBN010000271.1:0-1503 GCA_964577835.1 uncultured Rhizobiaceae bacterium | reverse complement strand
GTCGCCGATCGCCTCGTGCAGCAGCACGGCGGCGACCGACGAATCGACGCCGCCCGACAGGCCGCAGATCACCTTGCCCTTGGTCCCATGGCCGACCTGGGCGCGGATGCGGGCGATCTCCTGCTGGCGGAAGGCGGCCATGGTCCAGCCGCCCGCGAGCCCGGCGACCTTGTGCACGAAATTGGCGAGCAGCTTGGCGCCGTCCGGCGTGTGGATGACCTCGGGGTGGAACTGGATGCCGTAGAATTTGCGCGCATCGTCGGCGATCACGGCGAAGGGCGCGCCCTCGCTCTGGGCGACGACACGGAAACCCTGCGGCAGGCTGACGACGCGGTCGCCATGGCTCATCCAGACCTCGTGGCGGCTGCCGGTCGGCCACAGGCCCTCGAACAGGGCGCAGGTGTCCTTCACGTCGATGAAGGCGCGGCCGAATTCGCGATGGTCGGCGCTTTCCACCTTGCCGCCCAATTGCGCGACCATGGTCTGCTGGCCGTAGCAGATGCCGAGCACCGGCAGGCCGAGCTTGAACACCGAGTCCGGCGCGCGCGGCGTGCCGGTCATGGTCACCGAGGCCGGGCCGCCCGACAGGATGATCGCCTTGGGCTTGAGCCGCGCGATCGCCTCCTCGCCCTTGTCGAACGGCACGATCTCGCAATAGACGCCCGATTCACGCACGCGCCGCGCGATCAGTTGCGTCACCTGGGAGCCGAAATCGAGAATGAGCAGGGTTTCAGTCATGGTTGTATCGACGCGTTCCGCATCATGGGCCTACTGACATTCTTTTCCTCCCCCCTTGCGGGGGAGGTCAGGTGGGGGGTACGGCGGCCCCGGGATGCGACGGGCTGCATCATAGTGACGCCACCCCCACCCCGACCCCCCATCGAGGGGGAGGGAGTTTGCCGCATGCTGCCGGGTCGTGAAGAGTCTGCCCATCCGCATTGGGATTCCTCCCCCTCGACGGGGGAGCGGTTGGGTGGGGGTGGAGATGGCGTCGTGAAGAGTCCCCCCACCCGCTCGCTGCGCTCGCACCCTCCCCCACAAGGGGGGATGGTGACACGATGCACGGCTCGAACCTTGGCGGCTTCCACATTGTGGTCCCTCCCCCTCGATGGGGGAGGGTTGGGTGGGGGTGGAGATGGCGTCGCGAAACTTCCCCCCACCCGCTCGCTGCGCTCGCACCCTCCCCCGCAAGGAGGGAGGGTTTGTCGGCATCGGCGGCGGAGACACTTGTCTCACGGCTCCTGGCGATAGTTGGGCGCTTCGCGGGTGATGGCGATGTCGTGCACGTGGCTTTCGCGCAGGCCCGCGCCGGTGATGCGCACGAACTTGCAGTTCTTCTGCATGATGGCGACGGTGCCGTTGCCGGTATAGCCCATGGCGGCGCGCAAGCCGCCGACGAGCTGATGCAGCACCGCGGCGGCGGGGCCCTTGAACGGCACGCGGCCCTCGACGCCCTCGGGCACCAGCTTGAGCGAGTCGGAGACTTCCTGCTGGAAATAGCGG
>CAZOBN010000270.1:0-1567 GCA_964577835.1 uncultured Rhizobiaceae bacterium | reverse complement strand
CGGGCTTCATCGCCGGCGACATCTCCACCGTCATGTCGCCGCGCACGGTGATCATGTGGGCGGAAAATGCGAAGATTTTCAATGATATAGGATTCGCCTTCCGGCTCACGTTCCTGAACAAGTGCGACGAGGTCGAGCGCGCCACCGTGGCCGAATACTATCAGCGCTGCTTCGATCAGGAATTGCCGGAAAGCGCCGGACAGATCGCTTTGATCTGAGCGCAACGCGGATCGCGGCTCGCCCATGACCAAAGACAGCCCAGCGGAAGCTTTCAAGCGCGTCACCGCGGCCACTATGCGCGCGGTATCGCACAAGCCGGACCTGGCGGTCGACTTCACGCCCGACCAGCCGCGGGTGCGCGGCTTGCGGGCGCGGCTGCAGCCGCCGTCGCGCAACCTGCCGACGGACGAGGTCGCCAAGATCCGTGGCCAGGCGGATTCCCTGTCGCTCAAGCTGCGCTACCACGACGAGTCCCTCCATACGCGCCAGATGCCGTCCGGCGATGCGGCACGCAAGATCTTCAACGAAGTCGAGCAGGCGCGCTGCGAAGCGCTCGGCGCCCGCCGCATGGAAGGCGTCGCCGCCAATCTCGACGCGGCGCTGACCGACCGCGTCAAAGGCGTCGTCTATAACCGCGTCAACGAATACAGCAACGTGCCTGTGCCGGAAGTGATCGGCATGATGGTGCGCGAGAAGCTCACCGGCCGCGCCCCGCCCGAGAGCGCGCGCGCCATGGTCGACGAATGGCGCACATGGGTCGAATCGCGCGCCGGCAAGGACTTCGCCGATCTCGACAAGCATATCGGCGACCAGGCGCTGTTCGCCAAGGCGCTGCGCAAGATGATCTCCGACTTGTCGCTGGGCGACGACGAGTCGCTCGAGGAGATGGAGTCCGACGCCGACAGCCAGGGCGATCAGGAAGAGCAGTCCGAGGATCAGACCCAAGGGATGGATTCGCAATCGGCCGAATCCTCCGACACGACATCGAGCGAGAAGACCTCGACCAAGGAAGACGAGGGCGAGGAAGGCGCGGCCGAGGACGCCATGGACGACATGAGCGCCGGCCAGGGCGAAGGCGACGGCATGCCGCCCGACATGCGCTGGATGCCGCAAAACCGCTGGAACAACGGCGACCCGAGCGCCTACCGGCCCTTCACCACCGCGTTCGACGAGGTCATCGACGCCGCCGACCTGTGCGACGCCGCGGAGATGAGCCGGCTGCGCACCCACCTCGACAACCAGCTCGCGCACCTGCAGAGCGTCATCGGCCGCCTCGCCAACCGGCTGCAGCGCAAGCTGATGGCCAAGCAGGCGCGCACGTGGAGCTTCGACCTCGACGAGGGCATGCTCGACACCTCGCGTCTCGCCCGCGTCGTCGTCAATCCTGTCTATTCCCTCTCCTACAAGCAGGAGAAGGAAACCGACTTCCGCGACACCGTCGTGACGCTGCTGATCGACAATTCCGGCTCGATGCGCGGCCGGCCCATCACGCTGGCCGCCATGAGCGCCGATATCCTCGCGCGCACGCTCGAGCGCTGCGGCGTCAAGGTCGAGATCCTCGGCTTCA
>CAZOBN010000269.1:0-1591 GCA_964577835.1 uncultured Rhizobiaceae bacterium | reverse complement strand
TTCGCGATCAAAGATCGCCCAATTCCGTGAACATCGTGGTGGGCGATCGCATCCAATATTTCGTCGATGTTCTGCCGAACGGCGATCTCGACGGCGATGGATTCTCCGACAGCAACCCAGGGGTGCCACCCTCGACGGTCACCGCCACGAACGGCAACGTTACCCGCAACGTCGGCTTTGTCGGCTCAGATGTTAAACCGAACCAATTTGCCGGGGCGGTCGCCTATCGGACGAGCCGGACCGGTGCCTGGACGTTGACGATCCAGAACGGCGCCGATACGGTGGTCACCCAGACGCCGGACATCGTCGGCGTTGCGCCGATGCCCTTCGTTCAGAACATGTCCATGACCGGCAACGGCGTCACGCCGACGATCAATTGGACCGTGCCGGCGGGCACCAACCCGAGCGACGTCAATATTTCCATATACGACCTTTCGGAAATCCGGGGTTCGAGCGGAATCGGCCATGCAGGCGTGGCCAACCGCATCTTCTCGGACAATATCTCGGCCACCGCGACCAATTTTTCCGTTCCCGCGAGCGCCGGCTTGTTGCCCGACCATCTCTATGCGGTCGCGGTGAGACTCGACAGCCGGCGGCCGCCGTCGCCGGGATTTTCCTCCCTGCAGAGCCGGTCGAGTTCATTCTTCGACTTTTCCACCTCGACCGCCGCGCCGGGGAATGCCCCGGTGTTCCTGCCCACGGTCAATCCGACCGGCAGCCCGGCGGGCACGCCGATCTATAGCTTCAGCATCGACGTGTCATCCGGCACACCCGTGTTCATCGACCCGCTGGTCGCCACTGGCTACGTCTATGAGACGGGCCTCGGCGATCCCAATTTCGCCTCCGTGGTGCTGCCCGATGTCGGAGACGGCCAGTTCGAGCTCTGGCTGTTCGACGCCTTGGACAACCCGTTCGACACCCACATCACGCTGTTCTCCGACACGCCGTTCGACTTCACGGCCGGGCTCACGGGCTTCGGGATCGGCGCGGAGGGCATCGACAGGTTTCAGGTCCTGGGTATCGAGCTTTCGGCCGGCCTCAACCCGTTCGATGCGAGCGTGTTCGTCACCGGCCTGACCTTCGTCGCCGACGGCCGCTTCACCGGAACGATGACACCGATCACGGTGGAAGTGGCTGCCGTGCCTGAGCCCGGCACCCTGGCGCTGCTCGGCATGGGCGTGTTTACGCTCGGATGGATACGCAGACGCGCTCGGTAAGGCGGATCAACTGCCGACGCTCTTTACCAACATCAAGGGGTGACGAACGGCGATGCTTTTCGCATCGTTCACGAAGAGGGACTGCAATCAGCCGACGATCGGCAACTCGATCAAGGGCGATAAGATGGAGGTCCGTTTCGAGGGCAGGAGATGCAACTACAGCAGCGTGCTCAAGAAGGCCTGAGTTATCGCTGACTAACACGGTGCGCGTTCTCCCAAAAGAAGAGACTGCTGACGGCATCCATGATCTGGGGGAATGACTTGGATAGAGACCCGCTGTCGGAATTGGAGGGCAGGCTTGCCGCCCTCGAGCTCGTGCTGTCGCTGATCCTCGGTGCCGCCGGCAGAGCCAGCTATAGCTCGGCCTGGACGCC
>CAZOBN010000268.1:0-1613 GCA_964577835.1 uncultured Rhizobiaceae bacterium | reverse complement strand
CCGCGCGCCTCGCGTACGGTGCCGTTCGTCGCCAAGGCGACCGGTGTGCCGATCGCCAAGATCGCGGCGCGCGTCATGGCCGGCGAGTCGCTGGCGAGCTTCAAGCTCACCGAGCACAAGGCGAAGCACGTGGCGGTCAAGGAGGCGGTGTTCCCGTTCGCCCGCTTCCCGGGCGTCGACATCATCCTCGGCCCGGAGATGAAATCGACCGGCGAGGTCATGGGCATCGACATGGATTTCGGCCGCGCCTGGGCCAAGTCGCAGCTCGGCGGCGGTACCCAGGTGCCCCTCGCGGGCACCGTGTTCATCTCGGTCAAGGACCGCGACAAGCCGGCCATGGTCAAGGCTGGCCGGCAGTTGCTCGACATGGGTTTCAAGCTGGTCGGGACGCGCGGCACCGCGCGCTTCCTGGAGCAGGCCGGGATCGACTGCGGCATCATCAACAAGGTTCTGGAAGGCCGCCCGCATATCGTGGACGCCATGAAGAACGGGGAAATTCAACTGGTCTTCAACACCACCGAGGGCAAGCAGGCGATCGCCGACAGCTTCGACCTGCGGCGCACCGCATTGCTTAACAAGATTCCCTACTACACCACCCTGGCCGGGGCTCTGGCCGCGGTTCAAGGCATCGCCGCGCTCAAATCCGGTAGCCTTGAAGTCGCGCCGCTCCAGTCCTATTTTAGTAAGTCGTTCTGAGCGGCGGAATCGGCAGAGGGGCCGGAATCGACGCTTTTCATTTTGCAGATGGCTTTCTGCGCCGCGGCAGCCCAACATTCAATGTTGGCCCTCGGGGGCAGAAGGTTATTGGCGCGTCAGGTGAAGAAAACGCGATTATGGTAGCTGCAATGGAAAAAAACCCAATGACGCCGGTCGGCTATGAACGACTGGTTGCGGAACTCAAGCAATTGAAGACGATTGAGCGGCCGGCGATCATCCAAGCGATCGCCGAAGCGCGCGACCACGGCGATCTGTCGGAGAACGCCGAATATCATGCCGCGCGCGAGCGCCAGAGCTTCATCGAAGGCCGCGTTGCCGAGCTCGAGGACAAGATCAGCCGCGCCGAGGTGATCGATGCCTCCAAGCTGTCGGGCAAGGTGATCCGCTTCGGCGCGACCGTGACGCTGGCCGACGAGGACACCGACGAGCAAAGCACCTACACGATCGTCGGCACCGACGAATCGGACATCGGCGAAGGCCTGCTGTCCATCACCTCGCCGCTCGCCCGCGCCTTGATCGGCAAGGAGCCGGGCGATTCGGTCGAGGTCACCACGCCGGGCGGCCAGAAATCCTACGAGGTGATGAAGGTCCGCTTCAAGTAGCGCGCGAGAGCGATCGGCCGACGATGCGATCGCCCACAAACGAAAACGGCGGGAACCATTCCCGCCGTTTTTTTTGCGACAGGCTGATTGCTGGACCAATTTTTCCGTCATGGCCCGACTTGATCGGGCCATCTCAGCGGGGTGGCGTACCACGCCTGCGACATCGCGATTCGTCCGCTCGCGCTTGACCAAGGCCGGGGCATGCCACTCTCATTGCGATCCTTGTCGAAAGATGGCCCGGTCGAGATGCGGTGATCGGGCCTGACAGGACGGCGGCTGTCTCTCACAATGATG
>CAZOBN010000267.1:0-1649 GCA_964577835.1 uncultured Rhizobiaceae bacterium | reverse complement strand
GCGATGACGCCGTCGCGCAGCGGCCGGATGGCTTCGATGTTGCCGGGCGTGCGGCCCAGCATCATCTTCGCCTCGTCGCCCACGGCGAGGACCTGCTTCTTGCCCCGGATGGTGGCGATGGCGACCACGGACGGCTCATTGAGCACGATGCCGCGTCCCTTGACGTAGACCAGGGTGTTGGCGGTCCCAAGATCGATGGCCATGTCGGCCGAAAGAATCCCCAGCAGTCTCGAAAACATAGGTCCTCTCTATTTGTCCGCTACGCGGTTCATCGACGACAACCGCCGGGCCCCCGCCCCTTCGCATGGCGCTCCGCCCGGCTGAATCGCCCGATGGCCCGCCGATTTACTGAGGCCCGCGGCATGTCCGGACATCCGGAGCAGACCGCGGGCCCGTAATCCATCACATCCTTCGCCCATCATGCGGAGAACGCCGAGGTCGACTTCTCCCGCCTGAGCGGAAGCTTGTTCAAATTCGCACAGCCGCTCGATGCGATCGCAAACCCTGCTTCGATCGCATCGATGCCATGATCTTCGCGAGCATGGGCGATGCGCAACGTCTCCACGAGATTCATCGATGCGCGCGGCGATTGCTCGCCGTCGCGCGACGTGGTGTCGAAGACGATGACGTGGATCTTGTTCTGGTTCATGTGTCGTGTCGATGCTGAACGCTTAAGCGAATCTCGGTGTACGTCGGCGGCGCTCAAGAGTGCAGAGGTCGCATCCCTCCACGGTTGACGAGCGGGACCATACGGGATGATCGACTCGGTTGTCCTGGAGACGGTTTATGGCGGCCTGCCCCGTGCGGCTGCACGCGCGGCGCTGCGAAATATTCTGTTTTAACCATGGCCAAGCCGGAAGCACCCAAACAGCCCAGCCATTTCGCCAGGCGGAAAATCTGGGCCCAAATCAAGGGCCAATCCCACAACGACTTAAGTATTAAAGAAAATGGTTAATATTTCCTTTTTAAGGCTTTGCCAGCCTGTTCCGCAACGAAGTTTTTGAAGTGGGGCAGAATTGCCGCGACTTGGCAAAGAACAGCCAGGGAACGAAAAAGGCGGCGGCCCGGATCGGGACACGCCGCCTTTTTGAACCCGAAACAAGCGAGCGCTAATTGCGCGTCTTGTCGACCAGACGGTTCTTGGCGATCCACGGCATCATGGCGCGCAGCTTCTCGCCGACCTCTTCGATCGGATGTTGCGCGGTCTGCCGGCGCATCGCCTTGAAGCTCGGTTGTCCGGCCTGGTTCTCGAGCACCCAGTCGCGCGCGAAGCGGCCGGACTGGATGTCGGCCAGCACTTCCTTCATGCGCTGCTTGACGCTCTCGTCGATCAGGCGCGGACCGGTGCGGTAATCGCCGTATTCCGCGGTGTTCGAGATCGAATAGCGCATATTGGCGATGCCGCCTTCATAGATCAGGTCGACGATCAGCTTGACCTCGTGCAGGCACTCGAAATAGGCCATCTCCGGCGCGTAGCCGGCCTCGACCAGCGTCTCGTATCCCGCCTGGATCAGCGCGCAGAGGCCGCCGCAGAGCACGGTCTGCTCGCCGAACAGGTCGGTCTCGCACTCCTCCTTGAAGCTGGTCTCGATGACGCCGGCGCGCCCGGCGCCGATGGCGCAGGCGTAGGACAGCCCGATCTCCGTGGC
>CAZOBN010000266.1:0-1654 GCA_964577835.1 uncultured Rhizobiaceae bacterium | reverse complement strand
CTCAAGGGCGGCTCGATCGCCATGGCAGCCATGGGCGATCCCAATGCCTCGATCCCGACGCCGCAGCCGATTCATTCCCGCCCGATGTTCGCCGCTTTCG
Source organism: uncultured Rhizobiaceae bacterium (assembly GCA_964577835.1). GTDB lineage: Bacteria > Pseudomonadota > Alphaproteobacteria > SMXQ01 > SMXQ01 > CAVVYA01. The sequence continues at coordinate 1,554 of CAZOBN010000266.1, read as the reverse complement.
GCCGCAATCTGGTGGAGAGCAGCGTGACCTTCGTCTCGGCGGCGGGCAAGGCGAGCGGCATCGCCAGCCGCCTCGGTCTCACGCGGCCGCTGGTGCCGGTGATCGACACCCGCGGCGGCATCTCGAAGGCGTCTATGGTGCTGAACAACGCGACTCCGCGCATCGAGGTCGATCCGGAGACCTACGAGGTGCGCGCCGATGGCGAACTGCTGACCTGCGCGCCGGCCGACCGGCTGCCCATGGCTCAACGCTATTTCCTGTTTTGATCATGGAGCGCGCAACCCATATCCACCCGGCCGGACATTGGCCACCGAGCGAGCGGCGCGATTCCGTACGGCTGACCTTCGACGACCGCTTCCGCCGGCGCTGGCGCTTCACGGGCTTGGACGGCCTGAGCTTCCTGCTCGATCTGCCAGAGGCGCGGCTGTTGAATGATGGCGACGGCCTGCAATTGGACAGCGGCGGCTATGTCGCCGTCGAGGCCTTGCCCGAGCCGCTGCTCGAAGTCGCTGCGACGGATGCGGATGCGCTGGCGCGCATCGCCTGGCATCTCGGCAACCGCCATCTGCCGGTTCAGTTGGGGGCCGGCTGGCTGCGGCTGTGCGCCGACCATGTGATCGAGGATCTTCTGTGCAAGCTGGGCGCCACCGTTCGCACCGTCGAAGCGCCGTTCACGCCCGAGGGCGGCGGCTACAGCCCGTCCAGCGCGGCGCATGCCACGCACCTTGACGAGCATGATCACGCGGCACCTGCGCCAGAGATTGCGCCACCGCCGAATACGGTTCATGCAACGCACCATGATAAGCATGATCACGCGGCACCTGCGCCAGAGATTGCATCACCGCCGAATGCGGCGCTCTACCGCATCATGACCTGGCTGTCGTCCTCCTATCCGGTCGGCGCGTTCAGCTACAGCCATGGCATCGAATATGCGGTCGAGGCCGGCCTGGTGCGCGATCGTGCCAGCCTGACCGATTGGATCGCCACCATCCTGCGCCACGGCTCCGGCAAGGTGGATGGCGCGCTGTTCGCCGCCGCATGGCGCGCCGCCAAAACCGGCGATGCCGCCGGATTGGATCGCGTCGCCGAACTCGCCGCCGCCTGGCGCGGCACGGCCGAGATCGCGCTCGAGAGTTCGGCCCAGGGCACCGCCTTCGCGACCGTGACCACGAGCGCCTGGGCCGACGCCGCCCTGGCCACGCTCGCCGCCCGTCACGGTAACAAGCTCGCCTTTCCGGTCGCGGCCGCCGTCGCCATGGCGCCGCATGTGCCGCTGGGCGATGCATTATCCGGCTATTTCACCGCCTTTGCCGCCAATCTGGTCGGCGCCGGCGTGCGGCTGGTCCCGCTCGGCCAGACCGACGGCCAGCTCGCGATCGCCGCGCTCGAACCTGTGGTCGCGCAAGCGGCCGCCGCGGCGCTGGCGGCCGATCTCGACGAGCTCGGCACTTCGGCGCCCATGCTCGATTGGACCTCCCTGCGTCATGAGACGCAATACACGAGGCTGTTCCGCCCATGAACGAATCATCGCTCCAATCTTCTCCGCCGCCCGCG
>CAZOBN010000265.1:0-1684 GCA_964577835.1 uncultured Rhizobiaceae bacterium | reverse complement strand
CCACCACGCCGGGCGACCTCTACGCCGAGATGCTCAACTCGGCCTACGAAGAGACCCATTGATCCGCCTCCGAGCGGGCAGTACGTTACCGGGGCGGGCGCTTTTCACGAGGCGCCCGCCTCAAACTTATCGGGAGGAACAACCGTGGTTACGGACGCAACTCCGTCCTCGTCGGCCAATCCGCCGTCATCGGAACGCGACGAGTTCGACCGCGACATAAAGCAGAAAAATCTGCTCGGCTATTGGATGATTCCCTCGCGCAGCAACGGCTATCGTCAGCCGAGCGCGAACTACGGCGCCGTGAAGTGGGACTGGCGGACCCTGCGCAATTCGCTGCAGGGCGCCATCGCGCATATCCCCAAGGAGGAGGCGCATCGCCGTTTCATCGGCCTGCAGCATCCCGATCTCGAACTCGGCACCACGCCGCACCTGATGCTCGGCGGCCAACTGCTCCAGGCGGGCGAGACCGCGCCGCCGCATCGCCACACCATGGATGCGGTGCGCTTCGTCGTCGAAGGCGACGGCAGCGCCTGCACCGTGGTCGAGGGCGAAGTGTTTCCGATGAGCCGCGGCGATCTCATCACCACGCCCAACTGGAGCTGGCACGACCATGTCAGCGAGGCCAAGCAGGACACGGTCTGGCTCGACGGCGCGGTGGCGCCGCTCATCGTCAATTTCGGCGTCGGCTTCGCCGAACCGCACCAGGAGCCGCGCCAGGCCGTCAGCAAGAAGAGCGATTGGTCGCGCATGCAATTCGGCCCGCTGCAGCCGCGCACGCCGAAATATTCCAACACCGCGCGCCGTCCGCCGTTCCGCTATCCGTGGGAGCAGACGCGCCGCGTGCTCGACCGGCTCGCCGCCGAGCAGGGCGACGAGCACGACGATGTGGTGCTGCATTTCGCCGACCCGCTGACCGGCGGGCCGACTCTGATGACGATCGACTGCGAGATGCAACTGTTGCGGCCGCACTGGTCGGGCAAGCCGCACCGCCATACCCACGCGACGATCTATCATGTGGTCGAAGGCGAGGGCGTCAGCATCGTGGGCGACAAGCGCATCGAATGGGGGCCCGGCGACACCTTCGTGGTGCCGATCTGGGCTCAGCACCGCCATGAGAACCAATCCGCCACGCCGGCGGTGCTGTTCTCGGTCAGCGACCGCCCGATCATGAAAGCGCTCGGCTTCGACCGCGAGGACACCGGCGTACGCAACTGACGCGGCTTATCGCTCAGTCCTTTCACGAGTCGTCATGGCCCGATTTAATCGGGCCATCTTTCTCAACCGGGAATCCGACGCGACCGCGTTACCAGCGATGGTGCTCGCTGGCCGAAGATGGCCCGGTCGAGCCCACGGCTGTCCGGTTGAGCATCCGAGTTTTCCAGGAAAGCGCCGACAGCATGACATTCGATGGTGGGCACGCGGAGGACGGACACCGATCGTCACCGTCGCAAGCGACGGCTCGACGTGGCCCGACTGAATCGGGCCATGACGGAGATCGGCGGAAATCCGATAAAAACCGTCATGCCCCGACCCTCGGGTCCGCGCGTTGCGCGGCCCAAGGACAGGCTTGTTCGGGGCATCCACGAACCGGCGCATGCCAATGGCCTCGGCCTCAACCGGACAGCCGTGGGTCGAGATGCGGTGATCGGGCCTGACAGGACGGCGGCTGTCTCTCACAATGATG
>CAZOBN010000264.1:0-1686 GCA_964577835.1 uncultured Rhizobiaceae bacterium | reverse complement strand
GAAGCGGCCGCGGTCGCGCCCCGCCATCTCGACATAGGCCAGCATGTGATGGCCGAAGGTGACCGGCTGCGCGCTCTGCAGATGGGTGAAGCCAGGCATCACCGTGCCGGCATGGGCCTCGGCCTTGTCGATCAGGGCGGCCTGCAGGTCCGCGAGCGCGCGGTCGAAGCCGTCGCAGGCATCGCGCACCCAGAGCCGGAAATCGGTCGCGACCTGGTCGTTGCGCGAGCGCGCGGTATGGAGCCGGCCGCCGGCTTCGCCGATATCCTCGGTCAGCCGCGCCTCGACATTCATGTGAATATCCTCGAGCGCGGCGCTGAACTCGAAGTCGCCCGCGTCGATGCGGCGGAGAATTTTTCCTAGACCGGCGACGATCGCCTCGCCATCTTTGGCGGAGACCATGCCCTGCTTGGCCAGCATGGCGGCATGGGCGAGCGATGCGCGGATATCCTGGGCGTAGAGTCGCTTGTCGAAATGGATGGAGGCATTGATCCGCGTCATCGCCGCGTCCGGGCCGGATTCGAACCGGCCGCCCCACAGGCTGTTGGCCTGCTTGCCACCGACTGTGTTGGAGGCGGCCGGACTCGCGGCCTTCGATTTGGGCGCGGTGGCGCGCGCCGTCTTGCCGCGCAGCGGCGCGGCGGACGGGTGGCGGGTCTTGGCGGTTTTCCCTTGGGCGGATTTCGCTTGGGATGGTTTGCGTGGCGGCATGGACGGCAATTCGATGTGTTTCACTCAGACGATGCAGACGACGACAATTCGGGCAACGACGAACGGACCCTCACGATGACGACCGGACCCGTGAACCAAAATCCTGAGGCCGGCTTCACCCGCTGGGGTGTATGGCTGGCCGCACTCGCGCTGGTCGGCGGCATGGCGATCCTGCTGTGGATATGGAGCAAATCGGATCCATCGTCCACGGCCGATCGGCAACCGCCCGCGTTCAGCGGCGAATTTCAGCAGTTTATCCCGTCGCGCGAGCCCCGGCCAGCGCCGCAAACGCCGTTCGCCGACGCGGAGGGCCGCACGCTGACGCTGGCGGATTTCCGCGGCAAGGTGGCGCTGGTCAATGTCTGGGCCACCTGGTGCATTCCCTGCGTTCAGGAGATGCCGGCGCTCGACCGCCTGCAGACGGCGCTGGGCGGCGAAGGCCTGGCGGTCGTGGCGCTGTCCCAGGACCGCAACGGGCTGGAGGCGGCGCGGCCGTTCTACGACAAGCTCGGGCTGAAAGCCTTGCCGATCTATCTCGACCCCAAGGGGGCCGCCGCACGCGAGCTGGGTGTAAAAGCGCTGCCGGAAACCATTGTCATCGACCGCCAGGGCCGCGAGGTCGGCCGCCTGGGCGGTCCGGCAGCATGGGATTCGCCGGAGGCCGTCGCCCTGCTGCGCCACTACCTCGCCGAGAAATAGGCGCCGAGCAGCAGACCGAGGTCAGCGGGTCGGCACCGGCTGCTCGCCGGAATAGTCGTAGAAGCCGCGCCCCGTCTTGCGCCCGAGCCAGCCGGCCTCGACGTATTTCACCAGCAGCGGACAGGGCCGGTATTTGCTGTCGGCCAGGCCATTGTGCAGCACCTGCATGATGCTGAGGCAGGTGTCGAGTCCGATGAAATCGGCGAGCTCGAGCGGCCCCATGGGATGGTTGGCGCCGAGCGTCATGGCGGTGTCGATCGATTGCACCGTGCCGAC
>CAZOBN010000263.1:0-1711 GCA_964577835.1 uncultured Rhizobiaceae bacterium | reverse complement strand
ACATCCTCAGGCAGGAAAGGCGTGTCACAAGGCAGGGTGAGAATGTGCTCAAGCTCGAAGTTCGTCGCCCAGTACAACCCGGCCAACAAACCCGCAAGTGGGCCTTCGATGTCGGGCCTGTCGAGAAGCTGTCGAGGAGTCTCCTCCGCCAACTGACCTTTCTTCCGTACACAGAGTACAGTTGGCAAGCGCCATGCTGACGCGCGATCAAGGACGGGATCAATCAGCCTGCGCCCCCTGAACAGCCGTTCCGGCTTGCCGCCGCCCATGCGCGTTCCGAGGCCGCCGGCGAGAATGACCACCCCCACCTTATCCATCGGGAAACCAAGCCCTTGCAGCGAGACGGTCGGCATCTTTCGGCCGCTCGATAGTCAGTCCGAGATCGCGCAGGAGGCCATCACGGATCGAATAGATCCAGCCGTGGATTTCGAGCTTTTGGCCGCGCCGCCATGCATCGGTCACGAAGGGATTGTGGCCGAGATATTCGACCTGTGCGCGGACATTGTGCTCGCAGGCGACGTTCACGCGCGTATCGAAATCCGCAATTGCGTCGAGATGTCCCTGATGTCGGTGCGCAAGATCGGTGACAGGCTGCAGCCAATGGTCGATCAGGCCGCGCCGCTCGGTGTCGAGCGCCGCGCGCACGCCGCCGCATCCATAGTGGCCGCACACAATGATGTGGCGCACCTTCAGCACTTCGATGGAGAACTGCAGCACGGCTAGGAAGTTCATGTCGCGCGGCGGCGCCAGATTGGCGATGTTGCGGTGGACGAACAGCTCGCCGGGATCAAGGCCGACGATCTCATTGGCGGGCACGCGGCTGTCGCTGCAACCGATCCAGAGGTATTCAGGCGCCTGCTGGGCTGCGAGGCGGCGAAAGAAGTCCGGGTCCGCGCGCACACGGGCGCTGGCCCAGTTCATGTTGTTGTTGAGAAGCGTCCGGATCATGAGGCGGCCTGAAACGGATTTGCGAGGCCACGACGGGCCGCCAGCCGCTGGCCGAGGCTAGTGAGATCGTCTTTGCCAAGGCGATGTCGGGCGATGGGAAGGACAACGGCGTTTTCCACGGCGATATGCCGCTTCTGTTTCTGGCAGAACGCGTCGATGGCCGCCCCGGCCTCTGCATAGCAGGCAAGGCCCCGCTGCTCGGCAAGCGCCGCGCCGACCAGCGACTTGACGGCGGCGCCCTCGCTCATGTCTGCGGCATGCTCAGCCGACAGCATGCCGAGAACCATTTCGATCTGGTCATCGGGTTCGCAGCGCCGGCGCAGCAGCGGAAACAGATCATCCTCCTCGTCGATCACATGCAGGGGAAGGTCGCGGTCGAGGAAGCCGTAAATTTCCCGGAGAGCCGCCTCGTTGAAAATTACTGACTGGGCGAGTGCGGCGAGGCGCACGCAGACATCGCGATGCCGGTAATGTTCGGCGAAGAACCAGATTAGCGGTTCGCGGAGCAGGCCGAGAGGTATAGGCTCGATCGGCGTGAATTCCTTTGCCTTGGGCATGAGCCAGCTCCTTTCGTTTAACCAGTCGCGCGCTGTCCGCTTCTCATGGCGATCAGCGTGTGCGTCTTGTGGATCGGCGGAAGCTGGCGGGACACGATCAGATCGAGACTGTCAGCGAGCGGCGCCTCGCTATCGCGCAGGCGAGAGATGAGTTGGGTCCACGCCTCATCATCTGCTTTCGACAGAAAAGTCCGGATCGAACGGGC
>CAZOBN010000262.1:0-1776 GCA_964577835.1 uncultured Rhizobiaceae bacterium | reverse complement strand
TCGAGGTCGAGGCGTTCTGCTCGTGGTCGGCATGCAGGATGAAGATGCGGTCCATCGCCTTGGCGAGCACCGGATTCACCTTGTAGGGCTCGCACGGCACCGCGAACATCATGTAGAGGAAGTTTTCCGCGTAGTCGAGGTCGTTGCGCGGATACATGAAGGGCTGGCCGATGGAATATTTGTAGGTCATGGCGGCGATCGTCGGCATCTTGGCGACCAGCCGGTGCGAGGCGACCAGCCGCTGATGCGGATCGTTGATGTCGGTCGAGTCGTGATAGAAGGCCGAGAGCGCGCTGACCACGCCGCACATCACCGCCATCGGGTGGGCGTCGCGCCGGAAGCCGCGGAAGAAGTTGTTCACCTGGTCGTGGACCATGGTATGGCGGGTGATGGTGTTCTCGAATTCCTGCTTCTGGGTGGCATTGGGCAGTTCGCCGTGCAGGAGGAGGTAGCACACCTCCATGTAGTCGCTCTTCTCGGCGAGATCCTCGATCGAATAGCCGCGGTGGCGCAGGATGCCTTCGTCGCCGTCGATGAAGGTGATCTTGGATTCGGTGCTGCCGGTCGAGGTATAGCCCGGGTCGTAGGTGAAAAGGCCGAGCGACGAATAAAGCGAGCGGATATCGATGACTTTCGGCCCCTCGGTGCCGCTCAGCAGCGGAAAATCGACTTTCTTGCCGCTGGTGTTGTCGATCAGGGTAACGGATTCGTTGCTCTTATTATTGGCGGAGCCGGTCATCGTGCTACTTCCTTGGTGAGGGGACGCTCGGGCTAAAAGCGGCGGGCGAAGCAGGCGAGGCCCTGCTGCCGGACGCGTGTCTCGCGGGATGAGATCCCAGGATATCTGGCTTTGTCTCGAATCGCAATTCGCCAAGCGGCGTGCGACAGGGTCCGAGGCCCCGGATTCCGCGGGGTTCGGTCATGAACCGGCGACATCGGCGATGCGGCCGAGGCTCTCGTCGCGCCCCAGGATGGCCAGGACCTCGAAGATCGGCGGCGAGATGTTGGAGCCACTGACCGCGGCCCGGATCGGCTGGGCCGCATCGCCCAGCTTCAGGCCCTCGGCGGCGGCGAAATCGCGCACCGCGCCCTCGATCGCGGGGACATCCCAGGTCGGCAGACCGGTGAAGACCCCGGCCAGCTTGGCGAGCCGGGCACGGGCCTCCGGGCTCAGGACCTTGGCTGCCTTGTCATTGAGCGCCAGGGGACGGGGCAGGAACAGGAACACGGCCGCGTCGGCCAGTTCGACCAGGGTCCTGGCGCGTTCCTTCAGGCCATCCATGGCACGGCCGAGCATGGCGCGCTCGGCCTCTGTCAGGTCGCGGCCGAGCCGTTTGCCGATCAGGGGGGCGGTCAGCCCGACGAGCCGGTCGTTGCCGGTCTGCTTCAGGTAGTGGGCATTGAGGCTGGCAAGCTTGGCGAAATCGAAGCGCGCCGCCGAGCGGCCGACCGAGCCCAGGTCGAACCATTCGATCGCCTGCTGGCGCGAGATGATCTCGTCGTCGCCATGGCTCCAGCCGAGCCGCATCAGGTAATTGCACAGCGCCTCGGGCAGGTAGCCCATGGCGCGGTAGGCATCGACGCCGAGTGCCCCGTGGCGTTTCGACAGCTTGGCGCCGTCGGGCCCATGGATCAGCGGAATATGGGCGAAGATCGGCGCCGCGAAGCCGGCCGCGTCATAGAGCTGCTTCTGGCGGAAGGCGTTGGTCAGGTGATCGTCGCCGCGGATCACATGGGTGATGCCCATGTCATGGTCGTCGACCACGACGGCGAGCA
>CAZOBN010000261.1:0-1794 GCA_964577835.1 uncultured Rhizobiaceae bacterium | reverse complement strand
AAAGAATCACTAACCGATTCGCCGCTCAACACATTTATTGGGTTTCGACCCTAGTTGAGCGCCCCTCGACCACACAAACGAGTCAGGACTGTGATGACGGAATTCCTGTTCGACGGCCCGGCGCGTTCGCCGCTCACCCTGCTGCTCGCCCATGGCGCGGGCGCCGGCATGGACCATCCCTTCATGGCGGCCATGGCGGTCGGCATCGCCGAGCAGGCGAAGATCCGCGTCGCGCGCTTCGAATTCCCCTACATGGCGGCGCGGCGTGCCGACGGCAAGAAGCGCCCGCCCGACCGTTCCGACAAGCTGCTCGCCAGCTTCCGCGCGGCGATCGAGGAGATCGGCGGGCCTGAGAAGGTCGTGATCGGCGGCAAGAGCATGGGCGGCCGCATGGCGAGCCTGCTCGCCGAGGATGCCGGCGTGCGCGGCCTCGTCTGCCTCGGCTTTCCCTTCCATCCGCCGGGCAAGCCGGAGGTCATGCGCACCTCGCACCTGTTGCGCATGCGCATGCCGGCGCTCATCGTCCAGGGCACCCGCGACACGTTCGGCGGGCCCGAGGTGGTGCGCTCCCTCGCCTTCCCGCCCAACATCCAAATCCACTGGATCGGCGACGGCGATCATTCCTTCAAGCCGCGCAAGGCCTCGGGCCGCACCGAAGCCCAGGCGATCGACGAGGCGGTGCAGGCGGTCGCCGGCTACCTCAAGGACCTGCCGTAGCCATGGCGGCGCGGCAGGCGAAACCGGTCTCGCCCTTCGTCGCGCGCATGCTCGGCCTGATGCTGCCGCTCGGCCCCGTGCATGCCAAATCGATGTTCGGCGGCTACGGCTTCTGCCTCGACGGCGTGATGTTCGCGCTGACCTTCGACGACCGTCTGTTCCTCAAGGTCGACGACGAGACGCGCGCGAAATTCGCCAAGGCCGGCTGCGCCCCCTTCATCTACGAACGCCCCGGCCGCACGGTCACCATGTCCTACAGCGAGGCGCCGGACGGCACCCTGGCCAGCGCGAAACGCCTACTGCCCTGGGCGGAACTGGGCCTGGCGGCGGCCAAACGCGCCGCGCGCAAGAAGCCGGCGAGGAGGCGGCCGGATTAGCGTGCCAATACTGACGCTGAAAGATCACACATCGGTCAGAGGAGATAGGCGCCCCGATTGGAAGTTTCGCGCAACTTGGGCCTACCTTGGCGTCGCAAGTCACCAGATGAGGACACTCTCATGCGGAAATTTCTGGTCTGTTTTCTGATTTTTTCCTCCAGCATCAATATCGTCGCCGATAACGGGGCATGCCAGAAGATCGAGTGCAGCGAAGAAGACCTTCACGTACCTGAACGAGAATCATCTGCGATAACGTTCATTGGAGCGGCAACAGTTGTTAGGACGGCGTCGGATAGCGTAACGCCCGTCGAGGGATAGCTGCTGGGAGGCTTTTCTGTTCGTAAGGTCCTGCGGCATTGACTTTCGATGCTTACCGCGGTCCTCAAGCGTGCTTAAATCCCCGCCATGGACGAACGCGCCACAAAAGCCACCCGCATCGAAACCGATTCCTTCGGGCCCATCGAGGTGCCGGCGGACCGCTATTGGGGCGCGCAGACCCAGCGCAGCCTGCGGAACTTCCGCATCGGCGGCGAGCGGATGCCGCTGCCGCTGATCCGCGCCTTCGGCATCCAGAAGCGCTGCGCGGCCAAGGCCAACATCGCGCTCGGCGTGCTCGACGCCAGGATCGGCGAGGCCGTCGTCGCGGCGGCCGACGAGGTGATCGCCGGCAGGCTCGACGATCATCTCCCGCTGGTGGTGT
>CAZOBN010000260.1:0-1807 GCA_964577835.1 uncultured Rhizobiaceae bacterium | reverse complement strand
GCTCGCCGCCGCCGAGGTCGGCATCGCCATGGGCACCGGCACCGACGTGGCGATCGAAAGCGCCGGCATCACGCTGCTGCGTGGCGACCTGATGGGCATCGTCCAGGCGCGGCGGCTGTCGCGCGCGGTGATGCGCAACATCCGCCAGAACCTGTTCTTCGCCTTCATCTACAACGCGGCGGGCGTGCCGATCGCCGCGGGCGTGCTTTATCCCTTCACGGGGATCCTGCTGACGCCGGTGATCGCGGCCGCGGCCATGGCGCTGTCCTCGGTCAGCGTGATCACGAACGCGCTCAGGCTGCGTGCGGTGAGGCTCTAGCCGGAAGGGCAGGCCGCGGACAGAATTATCTTGTCCTGACATTGTCCGGATAGTAATCTTGGGCGCAGCAAGAGGTGCTCGCCATGTCCACCACCAAATTGAAGTCGGAACGGATCGACATCCGCACGACGCCCGAGGCCAAGGAGACGCTGCAACGGGCCGCGGCCATGGCGCACAAGAATGTCAGCGAGTTTCTGCTCGACGTGGGTCTGATTGCGGCGGCGGACGCGTTGACCGATCGACGCCTATTCGCCCTCGAGGAGGCGCAATGGCGCGCGTTTCATGCCGCTTTGGACCGTCCCGTGCGCCGCCGAAAAAAGCGTCTTGCCAAGCTGCTGGCCGAGCCGAGCGCGATTGAGTGAGAGGTAGCGGCACAGGCGCAATCGACAAGCTCTCGGCCGATCACGACGTCAGTCGCTTCGATTGCGGCAAAGACGCCCTCAATCGGTTTCTTCAACGCTTCGCGCTTGCCAATCAACAGGCGAATGCCGCGCAAACATATGTGCTCTGTCGGACAGGCAGCGTGGTCGTCGCCTACTATAGCCTCGCGGTGGGCGCGGTGGAGCATGGGGCGGCACCGCGGCGAGTCGGGCAGGGGCTGGCTCGCCATGCTATTCCTGTCATGCTCCTCGCGCGTCTGGCCGTAGACCGAAATGAACAAGGCCGCGGCTTCGGGAAGGCTTTGCTGAAGGATGCCATATTGCGGACGGCGCAGGCCGCCGACATCGCTGGCATCCGCGCATTGCTGGTGCACGCGAAGGATGAAACGGCCCGCGCCTGGTACGAGCATTTCGACCTCGAGCCGAGCCCGACGGATCCCTTCCATCTTTTTCTTCTGATGAAGGACATCAAAGCGCTGCGCGGGCCGTGACGGAGCGAGAGTGCCGGCGTCAGGCGAAATACGCCAAGAACTCAGTTCTTCTTCCTCGCCGTCGCGAATTGCACCGCTTTCTCGGCGGCCCGCACGAGCGCGCGGGCCTTGTTCTGGGTTTCCTGGTATTCCATTTCGGGGTCGCTGTCGGCGACCACGCCGCCGCCGGCCTGGACGTAGACCGTGCCGTCCTTGATCAGCGCGGTGCGCAGCGCGATGCAACTGTCCATGGCGCCGTTGGCGGCGAAATAGCCGATGGCGCCGCCGTAGACGCCGCGCCGCGTCTTTTCCAATTCGTCGATGATCTCCATGGCGCGCACCTTGGGCGCGCCGGACACGGTGCCGGCGGGGAAGCCGGCCATCAGCGCGTCGATCGCATCGTGGCGCGGGTCGATCTCGCCCTCGACGTTGGACACGATGTGCATGACGTGGGAATAGCGCTCGATGATCATCTGCTCGGTGACGCGCACCGTGCCCGTCTTCGCCACCCGGCCGACGTCGTTGCGCCCGAGATCGAGCAGCATGAGATGCTCGGCCAGCTCCTTGGGATCGGCGAGCAGATCCTCGGCGAGCGCCTGGTCCTCGGCCGGCGTCTTGCCGCGCGGCCGGGTGCCGGC
>CAZOBN010000259.1:0-1832 GCA_964577835.1 uncultured Rhizobiaceae bacterium | reverse complement strand
GACGCCCATGACGGAACCAGCAGGATGATCGAGAACGTCATGCCGAGCGTCTGCACCCAGTGCGGCAGCGCGGTGTAGTGCAGGTGGTGCGAGCCCGCCCACATATACAGGAAGGTGATGCCCCAGAAGCTGATGATCGACAGGCGATAGGAGAAGATCGGCCGTCCCGCCCGCTTGGGCAGATAGTAGTACATCATGCCGAGGAAGCCGGCGGTGAGGAAGAAGGCGACGGCGTTATGGCCGTACCACCATTGCGTCATCGCATCCTGCACGCCGGAGAACAACGAATAGCTCTTGGCATGGCCGAGCGAGACGGGAACCGCCAGGTTGTTCACGATATGAAGAATGGCGACGGCCAGGATGAAGGCCATATAGTACCAGTTGGCCACATAGATATGCGGCTCCTTGCGCCGCGCCAGGGTGCGCAGGTAGATCAGGAAATAGACCACCCAGACGATCACCAGCCAGATGTCGGCATACCATTCCGCCTCGGCGTATTCCTTGGATTGGGTCATGCCCATGAAATAGCCGGTGACGGCGAGCAGGCAGAACAGGTTGTAGCCGAGCAGCACGAACCAGGGGCTCAACTGGTCGGGCAAGCGGGCGCGCGTGGTGCGCTGCAGGACATGGAGGGAGGTGGCGATCAACGCATTGCCGCCGAAGCCGAAGATAACGCCGGTCGTATGCACGGGACGGAGGCGGCCGAAGCTCGCCCATGCCGCATCGAAGGTCAGTTCGGGATAGACGAGAAGCCAGGCGACCCAATCGCCGATGAACATGCCGAACACCGCCCAGATCATCGCGAGGATGATGCCGATCTTGCTCGGGTCGTCGTAATATTGCGCCAGACGCGCGGCGCTCGGCTCCGGGGTGTAATAACCTGACAAGACCACGAAAATCACGGCGATGCTGCAAACCATGACGAGGCCGCCATGGACGCCCAGGAGATCGTCGTAACCGGCAACGGCCATCAGCACGCCGCACAGGGCCAGCGCGGCCGAAATGACGATGGCGAGGAACCGCTCGTTGATTGTCAGTTGCGAAACCATACGACGATCATCCTCATCTGCTGTCGCTGTCTGGCGGAATGTTATCGCGCGGGTTTCATAACAGGAATAGCCGTCTGTATTTTTGCCCTAGATCAATATCTGGTTGTTTTGGGGGTTGCGGCGCGCGTGGATCTTGATGAATCTCGCCCTATCGTTCCAGGCGGCCCATGCGGCGCCGTTCATCATGAGCCAGAGCCGCCAGGCCGAGGTCGACCGGCGCAACGCGGCTTACGATTTCGAGGTCAATCTCAAGGCCGAGCATGAGATCAAGGCCCTGCACAGCAAGATCAACCTGCTCCACGAGGACCTCGAACGCCTGCGCGCTCAGGATATAGGAAAACTAAGCCGCCTGGTGCGCGAACTGCATGGGAAGCTCGACCACCCGCACACGGGCGGACGCCCGGCGATCTGAGGCTCGCCGCGTTTCCCAGCCGCGAGCCTGTCGAATTCAAGCCACGAGTTTAAGCCGCGAGCTTGTCGAGCTCCTTGGTCACCAATTCGCCCATGGCCGTGGTCGAGACCAGGCTCTTGCCCGGCTGCATGATGTCGCCGGTGCGGTAGCCGGCGTTGAGCACGTTCTGGATCGCCTTCTCCACCAGATCCGCGTCATCCGCCAGATCGAACGAGTAGCGCAGCATCATGGCGAAGGACAGGATGGTGGCCAGCGGGTTGGCCTTGTTCTGGCCGGCGATGTCGGGCGCCGAGCCGTGGATCGGCTCGAACATGCCCTTGCCCGCCGCGTCGAGTGACGCGGACGGCAGCATGCCGATCGAGCCCGTGAGC
>CAZOBN010000258.1:0-1849 GCA_964577835.1 uncultured Rhizobiaceae bacterium | reverse complement strand
CCGGATAGGACACCCAGTAGGGCGCCGGGATGATCACCTCGTCGCCCTCGTTCAGCGTCGCGGCCATCGCGTTGTAGATGACGTGCTTGCCGCCGCAGGCGACGGTGATCTGGTCCGGCGCGTAGGTCAGCGCGTTCTCGCGCTTGAACTTGGCGGCGACCGCCTTCTTCAGCGCCGGCGTGCCGTCGGCCGCGGTGTATCTGGTCTCGCCGCGCTGAATGGCGGCAATGCCCGCCGCCTTGACGTGATCGGGCGTCTCGAAGTCGGGCTCGCCGGCGGCCAGGCCGATGACGTCGCGGCCCGCCGCCTTGAGCTCGGCGGCGAGCGCGGTGATCGCCATGGTCGGCGACGGTTTGATCTGACTCAGACGACTGGCGAGAATGGCGGCGGACATGACGACCTAAGGGCTAAAGGATGAAGGCGGAAAGCGCGCAAGCTAGCGCCAGCCCCGATCCTTCGCAACCGATCCGGGAAAAAATATCACGACTGTTGCATCGCTGCGAGCCGACCTCGGGAAGCCGGCGTTTCCGCCGCGAAATGCAGCGATTGGCCAAGGCTTCGGTGGCGCGCCATCTCAGGCCCGGCCGCTCCCGGCGGGGCCCAAATCCCCCGCCATGAGAGCACCGGGGCGAGGGGCCATGCGCACGCCCGTCATCCGGCGCAGGGGCCCACTCACCCCTGGTTTTTTCCGGCTGGCATTCGCATATAACTGGGGCTATGTCGCAGACCACAGGCCCCCTCGCCATTCCCATCCCGCCCAAGGACATGCCCAAGCGATCGGGCGCGCCCTTCAGGCTCGTCTCGGACTTCCAGCCGGCCGGAGACCAGCCCCAGGCCATTGCCGAGCTTACGGCTGGCTTGCTGCAGGGCGAACGCGAGCAGGTGCTGCTCGGCGTCACCGGCTCGGGCAAGACCTTCACCATGGCTCAAGTCATCCAGAACGTGCAGCGGCCGACGCTCGTCCTGGCGCCCAACAAGACGCTCGCCGCCCAGCTCTATTCCGAGATGAAGTCCTTCTTCCCGGACAACGCGGTGCACTACTTCGTGTCCTATTACGACTACTACCAGCCGGAAGCCTACGTGCCGCGCACCGACACCTATATCGAAAAGGACTCGTCGGTGAACGAGGAGATCGACCGCATGCGCCACGCGGCGACCCGCGCGCTGCTCGAGCGCGAGGACGTCATCATCGTCGCCTCGGTTTCCTGCATCTACGGTATCGGTTCCGTCGAGACCTATTCGGCCATGACCGTGCCGCTCAAGGTCGGCGACAGCATCGACCGCACCGATCTGCTGCGCCGTATGGTCGAGCTGCAGTACAAGCGCAACGACGTCGCCTTCGCGCGAGGCGATTTCCGCGTGCGCGGCGATTCGGTCGAGATCTTCCCCGCCCACTACGAGGACAGCGCCTGGCGCATCGGCCTGTTCGGCGACGAAATCGAATCGATCGTCGAGTTCGATCCGCTGACCGGCGAGAAGACCGCCGCGCTCGACGAAATCGTCATCTATCCGAACAGCCACTATGTAACACCGCGTCCGACCCTGCAGCAGGCCATCAAGGGCATCAAGGCGGAGCTCGCCCAACGCCTGGCGGAACTGCGCAAGGAAGGCAAGCTGCTCGAGGCGCAGCGATTGGACGAACGCACCACCTTCGATCTGGAAATGCTCGAGACCACTGGCCATTGCGCCGGCATCGAAAATTATTCGCGCTATCTCACCGGCCGCGCCCCGGGCGAGCCGCCGCCGACCCTGTTCGAATACGTGCCGAAGAACGCGCTGCTGGTGGTCGACGAAAGCCACGTCACGGTGCCGCAGATCGGCGGCATGTTCCGCGGCGACTTCAACCGCA
>CAZOBN010000257.1:0-1899 GCA_964577835.1 uncultured Rhizobiaceae bacterium | reverse complement strand
TGGTCGCCTTCCACACCAGGAACAGGCCGCCCGCGATCAGGATCAGGTCGCGCCAGGAAAAGCCGTGGTCGAAGGCCTCGAAGATCGGCTCGGTGAGCTGCACGATCCAGGCGATGGTGGCGAGCAGCCCGAGCCGCAACAGGAGCGCGCCGCTGATGCCGACCCGCCGCGCCCGGACGCGCTGATCCGCGGGCAGCTTGTTGGTCAGAATCGAGATGAAGATCAGATTGTCGATGCCGAGCACCACCTCCATGGCGATCAGGGTGGCGAGCGCGATCCACGCCGTGGGATCGGAGGCGAGCGCAAGCGTGTCGGTCATGAATCAGATCCTTGATAGTGATGCGCGGCACCGCATGCCGGCTGCCCACGGCCGGCGCCCAGCGTCGCCGGTGGCCGGATGTAAACGTTCCCCAATAGGAAAAAGATGGGAACCTCATTGCAGCCGCCGTTGTTTTCTTATCAGGAACCCCTCACGGCGCAAAGGAGGCACAGCATGGCGAAAGACCGTTCGACGATGCAGCATCCCGATCCGGCCTATCCCTCGGTCGATCATCCGGCGCAGCGGCAGGCCGCGCAGCAACCGTCTCAACAGCGGCAATCGCGCGGACAATCCGCGACGGCCGGCAGGAAAACCAATCGGCAGCAGAGCGATCCGCCGCAATCCCGCCAGGCCCAGCGACAACAGCAGTCGGGCGGACCGTCGCCACAGCCGGGCGGCCCGAATCCGGCGCCGCCCGGCGATCCCTCGCCCGGCGATGAGAACCCACGGCCGCTGCCGCCCCGGGGCCAACGGTCCTGAAAGGCCGAAAGGACGGAGCCACGCGGCCCGCCTCTTTCTTGCGCACCGGCCTATGCGCCGGCCGAAGCGAACTCAAGCCGTCAGGGCGGCAAGCAGCGCCGCCATCGCCGCTGACATGGCGGTATCCCGCAGAACGGACAGCGGTGCGTGGCTTATCTCCCCGGTGCCAGCCGCCGGTAGCTCAGCGCTTCCGCGACATGGACGCGCCGCACGGTTTCGACACCGGAGAGGTCGGCCAGCGTGCGCGCGACGCGCAGCACGCGATGATAGCCGCGCGCCGACAGCTTCATGCGGTCGGCGGCTTGCGCCAGCAGGTCACGCCCGTCCTTGTCGGGTGCCGCGACCCGTTCGAGCAATTCGCCGTCGGCTTCCGCGTTGGTGCGCATGGGGGCAGCGCCGTTGCCGGCCGCTTGCGGCGCGTAGCGTTCGCGCTGGATGGCGCGCGCCGCGGCGATGCGCGCCGCAACCTCGGCGCTGCCCTCGGCGGGCGGCGGCAGGGTGAGATCGCCGGGCGCGACGGCCGGCACCTCGACATGCAGATCGATGCGGTCGAACAGCGGACCGGAGATCTTCGCCTGATAATCGGCGGCGCAGCGCGGCGCGCGCGTGCAGGCCAGCGACGGATCGCCGAGATAGCCGCAGCGGCACGGATTCATCGCCGCGATCAGTTGAAACCGCGCCGGATAAGTGACATGAGCTTGCGCGCGCGCCACGGTGGCGCGGCCGGTCTCGACCGGCTGGCGCAGGGATTCGAGCGTGGCGCGGGCGAATTCCGGCAGCTCGTCGAGAAACAGCACGCCCAGGTGCGCGAGCGAGATCTCGCCCGGCCTGGCGCGCACGCCGCCACCGACCAGCGCGGGCAGGGATGCGGAATGATGCGGATCGCGGAACGGCCGGCGCCGCATCAGGCCGCCGTCGCGCAGGTTTCCGGCGAGCGAATGGATCATGCTGACCTCGAGCGCCTCGGCCGCGTCGAGCGGCGGCAGCAGGCCGGGCAGGCGCTGCGCCAGCATGGATTTGCCGGCGCCCGGCGGGCCGATCATCAGCAAGTTATGCGCGCCGGCGGCGGCCACTTCGAGCGCGCGCTTGGCGGTCTCCTG
>CAZOBN010000256.1:0-2002 GCA_964577835.1 uncultured Rhizobiaceae bacterium | reverse complement strand
GCTCAAGGACGCCGGCCACAACACCAACGTCGGCGACGAGGGCGGCTTCGCGCCGAATCTGGCGAGCGCCGACGAGGCCCTGAAATTCATCATGGGCGCCATCAAGAAGGCCGGCTACAAGCCGGGCGAGGATATCTATCTGGCGCTCGATTCCGCCTCGACCGAACTCTACAAGAAGGGCAAATACGTGCTCGAGGGCGAGGGCAAGACGCTCGGCTCCGATGCCATGGTGAAGCTCTACGCCGACCTGGTGAAGCGCTATCCCATCATCTCGATCGAGGACGGCATGGCCGAGGACGATTGGGCCGGCTGGAAGGCGCTCACCGAAGAGCTCGGCGATAAGGTGCAACTGGTCGGCGATGATTTGTTCGTCACCAATCCGCAGCGGCTCGCCCGTGGAATCCAGGAAGGCACCGCCAATGCCATCCTGGTGAAGGTCAACCAGATCGGCACCCTGTCGGAGACGCTGGAAGCGGTCGAGATGGCGCACAAGGCGGGCTACCGCGCCGTCATGTCGCACCGCTCGGGCGAGACCGAGGATTCCACCATCGCCGATCTGGCGGTCGCCACCAACTGCGGCCAGATCAAGACCGGTTCGCTGGCGCGTTCCGACCGCACGGCGAAATACAACCAGCTCATCCGCATCGAGGAGGAGCTCGGTCCCATGGCCCGCTACGCCGGCCGGGGAATCCTGCGTGGCGGCCGTGCGGCGAAGAAGCGCTGACGTTGTAATTTTCCTCCCCCTTGATGGGGGAGGTTAGGTGGGGGTGACCCAGCGTCTCGTCGCTTGCACCCCCCACCCGCTCGCTGTGCTCGCACCCTCCCCCACAGGTGGGGAGGGTATCGCTGCCAAGCCACTGCCAAGCGTCGCTGAGTCCGAAACGCAACACGCGACGGTAGAACTCGGAAATTTCAGCGTCTTTTTAGGCGAATTGCGAGTTTTCGGTTGACGGGCGGGAATCGGCTGTGATTCGATCACGGCCATGATTCTGCTGCACGAAATGCGCAAGCGCGCACGCCATATCGCGGGTCCCGTGTTCGCGATCTCGGTGTTCGGCTACTTCGCCTACCATTCGGTGCAGGGCGATCGCGGCATCATCGCGTGGCTGCAACTCGAACAGCAGGTCGAAATTGCCCAGGCGACCTTGGAAAAGGTTTCGCGCGACCGCTCGGCGCTCGAGCATCGCGCCCGGCTGTTGCGGCCGGACAATCTCGATCCCGACATGCTCGACCAACGCACCCGTCAGGTGCTCGGCTTGGTCCGGCCGGATGAGATCGTCATCCTGGACAAGGACTCGTCCTTCGAACCGAAGCGCGAGAATAGCCTCCCGGTTCGCGAGCACCGCGCCGAGGCCGAACAAGCCCCGTCCGGCGCGCGCGTTCTCTTCTCCACGCTGATTCCCTCCGCCTTCGCGGCTGCACAATAGCAAGCACGCGCGTCTACCTCAGGGCCGCTGCACTTTCCTGCGGAGCCAGACGGGATCTTTTTGCACGTGCAAAGTGTCGTTCGATATCGCAATAGGATAATGTCGCTGATCGCTCGGCCGCTGTGCTAATGTTGCGACCAAAGCCGGAGGAAGCGCAATATTAACTGGAATCCAGTTAATTTCTTCTATCGCATTGCAAAAACAGAATTTTTTAAGCCCTGTCAGGCTATGACCAGGCCTTTCCTTGGTTAAAAGAAGTCGCTATATCTCCGCCACGCTCGCGTTCGCGCGCAAGGTCTCAACACCGTCTTCCGGGGTGTGCGTATGGTCGCCGCAACTGCCAAAAAATCCGCCGCTTTGAAATCCGCCGCGGCGCCATCCTCGGCGCAGGCCAAACGCAAACCCAAGCCGGCGAACAAATCCTCGACATCCAAATCGCCCGACGTCAGCCGCGATTTGCTGATCAAAATGTATAACGACATGCTGCTGATCCGCCGCTTCGAGGAGAAGGCGGGGCAGCTTTATGGGCAGGGGCTGATCGGCGGCTTCTGCCATCTTTATATCGGGCAGGAGGC
>CAZOBN010000255.1:0-2015 GCA_964577835.1 uncultured Rhizobiaceae bacterium | reverse complement strand
AACCAGGAGATCCGCGACACCATCCAGTCCGCCATGTCGCCCGAGATGTTCCGCTCGCGCTACGCCAACGTGTTCGAAGGCGACGCCGAGTGGAAGAAGGTCAAGACCTCGATCGGGCAGACCTTCGGCTGGGACGAGGATTCGACCTACGTGAAGCTGCCGCCCTACTTCATCGACATGCCGAAGACGCCGGCGCCGGTGAAGGATGTGCGCGGTGCGCGCCTGCTCGCCCTGTTCGGCGACAGCATCACCACCGACCACATCTCGCCCGCCGGCTCGATCAAGAAGGACAGCCCGGCCGGCCAGTATCTGATCCGCCACCAGGTCGGCGTGCAGGACTTCAACTCCTACGGCGCCCGGCGCGGCAATCACGAAGTGATGATGCGCGGCACCTTTGCCAACATCCGCATCCGTAACGAGATGGCGAGCGCCGAGGGCGGCGTGACCCTGCACATGCCCGACGGCAAGCCGATGTCGATCTATGACGCGGCCATGCAGTACAAGGAAGAGGGCACGCCCCTGATCGTCGTCGCCGGCAAGGAATACGGCACCGGCTCCTCGCGTGACTGGGCGGCCAAGGGCACCATGCTGCTCGGCATCAAGGCCGTGGTGGCGGAAAGTTTCGAGCGTATCCACCGCTCCAATCTGGTCGGCATGGGCGTGCTGCCCCTCGTGTTCCCGGATGGCGTCGACCGCAAGACCCTCAAGCTCGATGGCAGCGAGACGTTCGACATCGTCGGCGTCGAAGCGGGAATCAAGCCGCGCATGACTCTGCCGCTGGCCATCACGCGCAAGGATGGCAGCAAGCAGACCATCGACCTGATCTGCCGCATCGACACCCTCGACGAGGTGGAATATTACCGCCACGGCGGCATCCTGCCTTATGTGCTGCGCGGTCTGATGGCCGCCTGATCGGCCGTCCCGTAGGCGATCAAACCGACACGCCGCCTGGGTTTTCCCTAGGCGGCGTGTCGTTTTGCCGCCGAGCTTCACTCATTCGTGAAAGCTATTGACTGGAACGGCGGTCCGGTCGCCAATAGCTTTCCGCAATGACAGAGAACCGTTTCCTCCGTCGCGCCATCAGGCGATTTTCATCGAGCCTTGTGCTCGGTGCCGCGCTGCTCGCGGCCGGGCCGAGCCCGGCGGCGCGCGCGGCGATGACCGCGGAGCCGGTGGTGGTTGTGGAACTGTTCACCTCGCAGGGCTGCTCGTCCTGTCCGCCGGCCGACGCCTTCCTCGCCGAGCTCGCCGAACGCAAAGGCCTGCTCGTGCTGTCCTACCATGTGGATTACTGGAACTACATGGGCTGGAAGGATACGTTCTCCAGTCCGCAGATGACCCAGCGCCAGCGCGCCTATGCGCAGCAGCTCGGCCAGCGATACGTCTTCACGCCGCAGATGGTGGTCGATGGCATGGCCCATGCCGAGGGCGCGGCGCGCGCCAGGATCGAGAGCCTGCTGGTCGATGCGCGCAAGATGATCGACAAGAAATTGCCGATCCGTGTGTCGCGTGCGGGCCTGAACGAGGTCAAGGTCGGGCTGCCCGCCGCCCGGCCGATGGACAAGGGCAAGAAAGCCGCGGATTCGACCGTCGCAAAGCCCAAAATGAAGACCGGCACCCTGTGGCTGATCGCCTATGACGACAAGCACACCACCGAGATCGGCAAGGGCGAGAATCGCGGCCGCACGTTGAGCTACCACAATGTGGTGCGTTCCATAAAACCGGTCGCCACCTGGGAAGGCAAGCAGACCCACGTGGTGGTCAATCTCGCCGAGGAGATCGCGGCGGGCTACAAGAACTGTGCCGTTCTGCTCCAGGCGGGCGAGGGCGGCCGCATTCTGGCCGCCGCCAGGCTGCCAATGCCGGTCACGATCGGCGGCGAGGGCCGCAATTAGCGCCGGCAGGCGCCAGCAACGGCTTGACGCGCGCTTCTCCTCCGGTAAATCCGCCCGGATTCCAACCTAGTGTTCTGTTCGCATCGGATGATTCCCAAAGCCGTGTCGGAATGCGATTCT
>CAZOBN010000254.1:0-2028 GCA_964577835.1 uncultured Rhizobiaceae bacterium | reverse complement strand
CTCGTTGAAGATCACGACGCGGTGCCACTCGGTCTTGTCCTTGCGCTCGCCGCTCGCCTTGTCCTTCCAGCTTTCCGAGGTGGCGACCGACAGCTGGACGATCTTCATGCCGTCCTGGGTGGATCGAACCTCCGGATCGCGGCCGAGATTGCCGATGAGGATGACCTTGTTGACGCTGCCTGCCATAGCGGGAGTGCTCCTTTGGCGCGATCTTCGGATGGCGCGATTTTGAGGCGGAAATCAGGGGCGGTCGCCCCTGTCAAACGGATGTCACACTATGCCGCAAATATCGCAGGATCGCTACCGATTTGCACGATGATCGCCGGCCGAAAAAGGCCTGAAAGACCGTCGAATGTGAAGGGGTGATCGTGAGAGTTCGCTTTGCCTTTTTCGCCAGACTGCTTCTGCCGTGTGCCCTGCCGTTGCTGCTCGGCGCATTTTCTGGCGATGCGCAACGCTTCGTTGCCCAATGTTCGCGCTGAAGCAACGCCACGTCTTTGTGCGGCCTGAAGCTGGGGGACGACTTTGAAACCGTCCGGAAAATCGACCTGCCCTGGCAGGACTTCCGGCCAAGGCATTCACGCGAAGGAGCACAGTTGTGCTTGGGGGCGCGGGAGGCCCCATGTCGAATGTCGAGGGTTCACATTGCTAGAGGGTTGCACAAAGGCGTAGCATCAATTTCCAGACGGCACTTATCCGGCGAATGACGGATAAAAGGGCGGATCGCCGGCCTTGGCCGATGCCGCATTCAGCGCCGATGTCCCGAAGGAGGTTTTCGATGTTGCAAGCCCTGCGAATTGTCATTCCCTGCATGTTGCTTGTGATCGGATCGGGCGCTGTCGCACAGACCGCCGAGCCGGCCGTGAAGAAGCTGGCGCCTGCGGCGGACCCGCTCGAGAAAGCGATACTCATTGGCAAGGTCACGACCGGCAACATGATATTCCAGCTTGAACTCGAAGGCTCCGAGGAGATGTGGATGCAGATGGGCAATCCGCCCATCTGGGGCAAACATTCGCCTGGAAAAGACGAGCGCTATCACGTCGAATTCAAGCTGACCGACCCGAAATCGAAAACGCGCATTCCCTACGCGAATATCACGTTCACCGCCGCCAATAAGGACAATAACAAGAAACTCGAGGTCCATTTACCGCCGATGTGGGGCAGCAGCGGCCTGCATTATTCGGCCAACAGCGCACTGGCGGGCGACGGCGCCTATGCCGCGACCGTGACCGTCGATGTCCCAACGTTCCAGCGCGAAATCGAAGACAAGGATCTCTGGTCGAAGCCTGTGAGCGCCAGATTCCATTTCCGGCTCAAGGACGGCAAGCTGACAGAGGTATCGCAAGACAGATAGAAATCGCCCGAAAAATCTGCGTCGAAGGGTATCAGCACCTCGTGGTTGATCGCGAGTTGCTCGACATTCTCGAACGTCGCTGATTTTCCTCCTGCTGCCATACGCCCCTTTAAATATTAAGCTGACTTCCGGCGAATTCGGCTTTAGAGCGCCATGCTTTCGCAGTCGCGGCTCTCCAAGCCGGCGGGCCCATCAGAAGTGGCTAGGACACGCCCGCCTCAGCACCACCGAAATTCATGCCGCCGCGGTAGGTGAGGAGGAGCAAACGATAGCCCTTCGTCTCTGCGAACATTCCAATGCCTCGCCCGGCACTTACGGTCTCAAATATCGCCGACTTGTCCCCGATCTGCGCTATGATCGCCGGCTGACCGCGGCCTTTTGGGCTTGCGGCCACGATCGTCGTTCCATCCGATGTTTGTTGTCGGGCGGGTCGTGACAAACCCGGCCGCCGTCCCTATCTGATAGGTCCCATGGCCCGTTCCAAATCCTCCATCGCCAAGTCCCCCGCGGATAAGTCCCCTGGCCGCCACGCCGCCGATGCCCATACCATCAGCGTGCGCGGCGCGCGCGAGCACAATCTCAAGAACGTCGATGTGGATATCCCGCGCGACCGGCTGGTGGTGATCACCGGCCTGTCCGGCTCGGGCAAATCCTCTCTCGCCTTCGACACGATC
>CAZOBN010000253.1:0-2074 GCA_964577835.1 uncultured Rhizobiaceae bacterium | reverse complement strand
GCGCTCATCATTTACGATGACTTGTCGAAGCAGGCTGTCGCGTATCGCCAGATGTCGCTGCTGCTGCGCCGTCCGCCGGGCCGCGAAGCCTATCCGGGCGACGTGTTCTATCTCCACTCGCGCCTGCTCGAGCGCGCCGCGAAGATGAACGACGCCCACGGCGGCGGTTCGCTGACCGCGCTGCCGGTCATCGAAACCCAGGCCGGCGACGTGTCGGCTTACATTCCGACCAACGTGATTTCGATCACCGACGGCCAGATCTTCCTCGAGACCACCCTGTTCTATCAGGGCATCCGTCCCGCGGTGAACGTCGGCATCTCGGTCAGCCGCGTCGGTTCGGCCGCCCAGATCAAGGCGATGAAGAAGGTCGCCGGCTCGATCAAGCTCGAGCTCGCCCAGTATCGTGAAATGGCGGCCTTCGCCCAGTTCGCCTCCGATCTCGACGCTTCGACCCAGCGCCTGCTGGCGCGTGGCGCCCGTCTGACCGAGCTCCTCAAGCAGCCGCAATACTCGCCCATGCCGGTCGAGGAGCAGGTCGTGGTGCTCTACGCCGGCGTCCGCGGTTATCTCGATAAGATCGACGTGAAGAACATCGGCCGCTTCGAGCAGGGCCTGTTGTCCCTGATGCGTGAATCGGGTCGCGATATTCTCGACAGCATCCGCACGACGAAGGATCTGGCGCCGGACGTCGAGGAGAAGCTCAAGGCCCTTCTCACCGAATACGCGCGCAACTTCGCCTGAGTAGCCAGCGCCTCTAGAACAACGAGCCACAGCCGATGCCGAGTCTCAAGGACCTCCGGGTCCGCATCAACAGCGTGAAGAACACGCGCAAGATCACCTCCGCCATGAAGATGGTGGCGGCGTCCAAACTGCGTCGCGCCCAGGAGCAGGCGGAGGCCGCGCGGCCTTACGCCGAGCGCATGGAGCGGATGCTGGGCTCGCTCGCCGCGGGCGTGGGTGAAAGCGCGGGCGCGCCCAAGATGCTGGCGGGCACCGGAGCGGACAGGGTGCATCTGGTCATCGTCATGACCTCGGATCGCGGTCTGGCCGGCGGTTTCAACGCCTCGATCGCGCGCGGCGCGCGGGCGCACATCCGCCGGCTGCTGGCGGAGGGCAAAGAGGTCAAGCTGGTGACCATCGGCCGCAAGGGCCGCGACGCGCTCAAGGGCGAATTCAGCCGCCTTTTGGTGCAGACCATCGACGGGGTCGGCCGTCCGCGCCTGCGCTTCGAGGAAGGCGCCAACGTCGCCGCGCTGCTCACCGGCCTGTATGAAGCGGGCGACTTCGATGTCGCCACGCTGATCTATAACCGCTTCAAATCCGCGATCACCCAGGAGCTGACGATCCAGCAGCTCATCCCGTTCCCGATTCCGGCCGCGGCGCCGGGTGCCGCGACGGAAGCCGGCGTGCCGGCGGTTTACGAATTCGAGCCGGACGAGGCGACCATCCTCACCGAACTGCTGCCGCGCAACCTGGCGGTCCAGGTCTACCGCGCCATGCTGGAGAGTTACGCCGGCGAACAGGGCGCGCGCATGGCCGCGATGGATAGCGCGACGCGCAACGCCGGCGACATGATCAACCGTCTCACGCTCAACTACAACCGCACGCGGCAAGCCTACATCACCAAGGAGATGATCGAGATCGTCTCCGGCGCCGAGGCCATCTGACGGCTGGCGGCATCACACAGACACACGCGACAGACACACGCGTTTTACCGGAGCAGACCATGGCCAAATCAGTCGGCAAAATCACCCAGATCATCGGCGCCGTCGTCGACGTCCAGTTCGACGGCGAGCTGCCGGCGATCCTGAACGCGCTGGAGTGCGACAACCAGGGCCGCCGCCTCGTGCTCGAAGTGGCGCAGCACCTGGGCGAGAACACGGTGCGCACCGTCGCCATGGACTCGACCGACGGTTTGACCCGTGGCCTGCCGGTGGCCGACACCGGTAACGCGATTTTGGTTCCGGTCGGTCCCGAAACGCTTGGCCGCATCATGAACGTGATCGGCGAGCCGGTCGACGAGCGCGGCCCGGTCACCACCAAGATGAAGCTGCCGATTCACCGTCCGGCGCCG
>CAZOBN010000252.1:0-2090 GCA_964577835.1 uncultured Rhizobiaceae bacterium | reverse complement strand
AGCTCAACGACCCGATGGTGTCGGAAGAGCACATCACGGCGTTCGGCTGGGCCAATACCCAGGAAATCGACGACATCCTCAACATGTCGTTGCGCATCAACGATTTCCTGCTCGGCCTGTTCACCGGCATCGGCATCCGCCTGATCGATTTCAAGCTCGAGTTCGGCCGGCTCTACGAAGGCGACGAAATGCGCGTCGTGCTGGCCGACGAGATCAGCCCCGACAACTGCCGCCTGTGGGACATGAAGACCAACGAGAAGATGGACAAGGACCGCTTCCGACGCGACCTCGGCAAGGTCGAGGAAGCCTACCAGGAAGTGGCCCGTCGCCTCGGCATCCTGCCCGAAGGGGGCCCCGCCGATTACAAGGGTCCGAAGACCGTTCAATAGCCGCGTTCTCGCCGGCGCGCTGGTTGCGCCGGCGGTTTCGCCCTGTGTTTTTCCTAGCCTGGTCTTGCCGCCATGAAAGCCCGCATCCACATCACCCTCAAGCAGGGCGTCCTCGACCCGCAGGGCAAGGCGATCGCCCATGCCCTCGGCACTCTCGGCTTCGCCGGAGTCGGCAGTGTCCGCCAGGGCAAGCTGATCGAGCTCGATGTTGCCGAATCCGATCCGGCGAAAGCCCACGCCCAGATCGACGCCATGTGCAAACAGCTTCTCGCCAATACGGTGATCGAGGATTACAGCATCGATCTGGCGAAGTGAGAGGACGATGACTGAGTTTCCGGAGTGCGCCGCGTGAGAGCAGGCGTCATCGTTTTTCCCGGCTCCAATTGCGATCGCGACGTGCAGGTGGCCTTGGCCGCCAGCATGGGCCGCCAACCGCAGATGATCTGGCACCGCGACACCGCCCTGCCCGACCTCGACCTTGTGGTCGTCCCGGGGGGCTTTTCCTACGGCGACTATCTGCGCTGCGGCGCCATGGCCGCCCACTCGCCGATCATGCGCGAGGTGGTGGCCAAGGCTAAAGGTGGCCTGCCCGTGCTTGGCATCTGCAACGGTTTCCAGATCCTCACCGAGGCGGGTCTGCTGCCCGGCGTCCTGATGCACAACGCCTCGCTCAAGTTCATCTGCAAGGACGTGTTCCTCAAGGTCGAACGCGCCGCGGCGCCCTTCACCAGGAAATACCGCGAGGGCCAGGTGGTGCGCTTCCCGATCGCGCACGCCGAAGGCAACTACTTCGCCGATCCGGAGACGCTGAAGCGCCTCGAAGGCGAGGGCCGGATTGCGTTCCGCTACGCCGCCGCCAACGGCACCGTCTCGGCCGAGGCCAATCCCAATGGCGCCGCGCGCAACATCGCCGGCATCGTCAATGACAAGGGCACCGTGCTCGGCATGATGCCCCATCCGGAGCGCCTTGCCGATCCGCTGCTCGGCGGCACGGATGGCAAGGCGATGTTCGACGGGCTGGTGGAGGCGCTATCGTGAGCGCCACCAATCTCAAGAATTCCGTGGCGATCACCCCGGACGTGGTCAAGGCGCACGGCCTGTCGCCGGAAGAGCACCAGCGCATGCTCGGCATCCTGGAGCGCGAGCCCAATATTACCGAGCTCGGCATCTTCTCGGTGATGTGGAGCGAGCATTGCTCCTACAAATCGTCGAGGAAATGGCTGAAGAAGCTGCCGACCGAGGCGCCCTGGGTAATCTGCGGCCCGGGCGAGAATGCCGGTGTCGTCGACATCGGCGAGGGGCTCGCCGCCATCTTCAAGATGGAAAGCCACAACCACCCCTCCTTCATCGAGCCCTACCAGGGCGCGGCGACCGGCGTCGGCGGCATCCTGCGCGACGTCTTCACCATGGGCGCCCGCCCGATCGCCAACCTGAACGCCCTGCGCTTCGGCGATCCGAGCCATCCCAAGACGCGCCATTTGGTGGCGGGCGTGGTCGCCGGCATCGGCGGCTACGGCAATTGCGTCGGCGTGCCGACCGTGGGCGGCTCGACCGAATTCAATGCCTCCTACAACGGCAACATCCTGGTCAATGCCATGACCGTCGGCTTGGCGCGCGCCGACCGCATCTTCTATTCGGCGGCCTCCGGCGTCGGCAACCCGGTGGTCTATGTCGGCTCCAAGACCGGGCGCGACGGCATTC
>CAZOBN010000251.1:0-2163 GCA_964577835.1 uncultured Rhizobiaceae bacterium | reverse complement strand
AGACGCCGAGCGAGGAGATGGCGAACAGATAGAGGATGCCGACATTGATGTCGGCCAGCACCATCCCGTCGTCGAACGGGATCACCGCCCAGGCCACCAAGCTCAGCGTGAAGGTGAGCAGCGGCGCGATGATGAACACCACCTTGTTGGCGCCCATCGGCAGGATGGTTTCCTTGAGCAGCAGCTTGAGCCCGTCGGCGAACGGCTGCAGCAGGCCGAAGGGACCGACCACGTTGGGACCCTTGCGAATCTGCATGGCACCGATCACCTTGCGCTCGAAATAGGTCAGGTAGGCGACGCCCACCAGCAGCGGCACCAGGATGGCGACGATCTGCAGGACGATGATGGTCGTCGGCAGGCCGTAGGAGTTCCAGAATTCAACCATGGGTGCCGGTCAGCTCCTTGGCGCGCGCCAGTTGCACTTCCGAGCATTTCGCCATGGTGACGGAGGCGCGCGAGATGGGATCGGTCATATAGAAATTCTCGATCGGCGAGCGGAACGGCTGGGCGTCGCCGCCGAGGCTGGCTGGCGCCGCAATCGGCTGCCAATGGGCCGGCAGCACGCGGTCGACCACCCGGAAGGTGTCGTTGGCGGCAATCAGGCGGGCGCGGATCTGCGCCAGGCTGTCGTAGGGCAGCATCTTGCCAAGCACCTGGGACAACGCACGCAGGATCTTCCAATCCTCGCGCGCGTCGCCCGGCGGCGTGGTCGCCTGCTGGGCGCGCTGCACGCGGCCCTCGGTGTTGACGTAGGTCGCGTCCTTCTCGGTATAGGCCGCACCGGGCAGGATGACATCGGCGCGGTGCGCCCCGACGTCGCCATGGTGACCCTGATAGATCACGAAGGCCTCACCCAGCGAGGTCGTGTCGATCTCGTCGGCGCCGAGCAAATAGACCAATTCGATCGCGCCGTTCTTGGCGCCTTCGAGGATGCCGGCCACGTCGCGGCCGCGCCCATCTTTTCCATGGCCCGGCACGAAACCGAGATCGAGGCCGCCGACCCGCGCCGCCGCGGTGTGCAGCACGTTGAAGCCGTTCCAGCCTTCCTTGATCATGCCCGAGGCCTGGGCGACTTGCGCGGCGGCGGCGAGGATCTGCGCGCCGTCCGGACGGGAGAGCGCGCCCTGCCCCAGGATCAGCATCGGGTTCTGGGCCTGCTTCAGCGTCTCGGCGAACGGATGCTTGCCGGCGACGAGATCGGCCAGGGTCTGCATCCCGGCGCCGAGGTTCGCCACAGGGAAGGTCAGATCGACCAGCGCGCCAATCGAAGAAGCCTTGAAGCCGCCCATCAGGAAGCGCTTGCGCAGGCGCGCGTTCACGATCGGCGCCTCGAAGCGGGGGTTGCTGCCGATCAGCAGGCAGGCGTCGGCCTGCTCGATGCCGGCGATGGTGGTGTTGAACAGGTAGCTCGCGCGGTTGGCGGCGTCGAGCTTGGCGCCGTCCTGCCGGCAATCGAGATGCGGCGAGCCGAGCGCGCCGAACAGGTCCTTGAGCGCCAGCATGGATTCGCAGTCGACCAGGTCGCCGGCGATGGCGGCGATCTTGTCGCCCGACGTGGCGCCGAGCGCGGCGGCGATGGCATTGAACGCTTCCTGCCACGAAGCCTCGCGCAGCTTGCCGTTGTCGCGGATGTACGGCCGGTCGAGACGCTGGCGCTTCAAGCCGTCATAGGCGAAGCGCGTCTTGTCGGAGATCCACTCCTCGTTGATCTCTTCATTGAGGCGCGGCAGGACGCGCATGACCTCGGGACCGCGGGTATCGATGCGGATGTTGCTGCCGACCGCGTCGAGCACGTCGATCGATTCGGTCTTCTTCAGCTCCCACGGACGCGCCACGAAGGCGTAGGGCTTGGAGGTCAGCGCGCCGACCGGGCACAGGTCGATGACGTTGCCCGACATCTCGGAGCTGACCGCGCCCTCGAGATAGGTGGTGATCTCCATATGCTCGCCGCGGCCGATGGCGCCCAGCTCCTCGACGCCCGCGACCTCGGTGGCGAAGCGGATGCAGCGGGTGCAATGGATGCAGCGGGTCATGTGGGTTTCGATCAGCGGACCGAAATCCTTGTCGCGCACCGCGCGCTTATTTTCCTGATAGCGCGTGCGGTCGAAGCCGTAGGCCATCGCCTGGTCCTGCAGGTCGCACTCGCCGCCCTGGTCGCAGATC
>CAZOBN010000250.1:0-2168 GCA_964577835.1 uncultured Rhizobiaceae bacterium | reverse complement strand
AGTGATCCTGTACATAGCGGATCACCTCGTCGCGCCGGTCCTGGCAGAAGTCGATATCGAAGTCCGGCATGCTGACGCGTTCGGGATTGAGGAAGCGCTCGAACAGCAGGCCGAACCGCAACGGATCGAGATCGGTGATGGTGAGGGCCCAGGCGGCCACCGAGCCGGCGCCCGAGCCACGTCCCGGCCCGACCGGGATATCGTGTGCCTTGGCCCATTTGATGAAGTCCGACACGATCAGGAAGTAGCCGGGGAAGCCCATCTTCTCGATGACGCCGAGCTCGTATTCGAGCCGCTCGCGATAGGGCCGCGCCACCTTTTCGCGCGCCGCCTCGTCCATCTCGTCGGTGAAGACATGGGCCGCCAGACGGCCTTCGAGCCCTTCGCAGGCCTGGGCGCGCAATTCCTCCGCCTCGGTGCGGCCGGCTTCCACCTTGAAGGCCGGCAGCATCGGCTTCTTCGGCATCGCCATGAAGGCGCAGCGCCGCGCGATGACCAGCGTGTTGTCGACTGCCTCGGGCAGATCGGCGAACAGCGCGCGCATCTCTGCCGGCGATTTGAAGCGATGCTCGGGCGTCAGCCGGCGGCGCTTCGGGTCGGACACCTGGGCGCCGTCGGCGATGGCGAGCAGCGCGTCGTGCGCCTCATACATGCCTTCATCGGAGAAAAACACATTGTTGGTGGCGACCAGCGGCAGGTCCAGCTCGTACGCGAGATCGAGCAGGCGCGCTTCGATGCGCGCCTCCTCCTCCAGGCCATGGCGCTGCAGCTCGACATAGAGCCGCCCCGGAAAGGCTTCGTTCACGGCCTGCAGGCGCGCCGCCGCGGCATCATCCTGGCCGGCGAGCAGCAGGCGGCCGACCGGACCATCGGTGCCGCCCGACAGCGCGATCAGCCCCTCGCTGCGGGCCGCGAGATCGGCCAGCGAAACCTGCGCCGGCTCGCCGGGCACGCCCTCGAGATAGGCGCGGCTGAGGAGCTGGGTGAGATGGCCATAACCCGCTTCGGTCTGCACCAGCACGACCATCTTGTCCGGCGCGGCGGCGCGCGCATTGGCGCCGAACCCGGCCTGCAGGTTGCCAGTGTCCTCGCGCCGGATCGCGAGCTCGCAGCCGATGATCGGCTGCACGCCGTTGTCGGCCAGGGCCATGGAGAATTCGTAGGCGCCGAACAGGTTGCGGCTGTCGGTCATGGCGGCCGCCGGCATGGCGTATTTGCGGCACAGTTCGGCGAGCTTGCCGATCTTCAGCGCCCCTTCGAGCAGCGAATAGGCGGTATGGACGCGGAGATGGACGAAATCGGCGTGGGCCATGTGGGACGAAGCTGCCTCGCGCTAAGGGGGGGCGCCCAGGATTCCACAGCCGGCGCGCCCGAGCAAGGTTCGCTGCAATATCTGGTGAGCTGGCCCCGGGTTATCCACCGGATTTGGATGGCTGCAGGGCAGTACCGCCGGCTTCGCCTCCTCCTCGCTGCTGTTCCTCCCACCTTGTGGGGGAGGTCAGGTGGGGGGTGTCTTTGGTCTACACAGATCTCCGCAGATCCGCTCCTGCTCACCCCCACCCCCACCCTCCCCCATCGAGGGGCAGGGCTATCGCATGTGGAGCGTTTTGAGCGAACGGGCGAAAAAATAGAATCGCGCGCGTGCCCATCGCGCAAGTTTCGAATCCGGGCGGGCCTTCGGGAGCACAAATAGAATCGGGGAAATTCACATGCGATTGCCCTGCCATCGAGGGGGAGGGAGACGACGCCTGCGTGCGGGCGAGGATTTCTCGCCGCAACCATAGACGGCGATGAATGCGCTCAGTCCGCCGCCACCAGGATCCCGTCCTGCATGGTGACGATACGGTCCATGCGGCGCGCCAGTTCCGGGTTGTGGGTGGCGATCAGGGCGGCGCGGCCGGTGGCATGCAGCACCTCCATCAGCATGGCGAACACATGATCCGCCGTGCGCTGGTCGAGATTGCCGGTCGGCTCGTCGGCCAGCAGCAGGCGCGGTTGGTTGGCGAGCGCGCGGGCAATGGCGACGCGCTGCTGCTCGCCGCCCGACAGTTCGGCCGGCCGGTGCGTGGCGCGCGCGCCGAGCTGCACCATGTCGAGCAGCTTGCGGCCACGCTCGGCGGCCTCGCGCTTCGACACACCGGCGACCAGTTGCGGCAGCATGATGTTCT
>CAZOBN010000249.1:0-2180 GCA_964577835.1 uncultured Rhizobiaceae bacterium | reverse complement strand
AGGTGAAGGGCGGCCAGGTCGAATTCCGCGCCGAGAAAACCGGCATCGTGCATGCCGGCGTCGGCAAGGCGAGCTTCTCGGAGGATCAGATCGCCGAGAACGTGCGCGCCTTCTTCGACGCCATCATGAAGGCCAAGCCCGCCGGTGCGAAGGGCACCTTCGTCAAGAAGGTGAGCCTGAGCTCGACCATGGGTCCGGGCGTGAAGTTGGAAGTTTCGACCCTGGCGCATTGAGCGCCGGGTCGCAGTGGTTCCGCTCGAGCGTGGTTCGCCACACTCGAGCGGTCAGTAGGATGGTCGCGCAAGCGGCCGTCCGCCTGTCCAAGACCGTGGGTGTGCGTCCGGTTCGTCCGGCCGCGCTTAAGGGGGTAACCTGCCTGCGCAGACAGATCGAACCCATTCTCGGCGGCATCCCGCCGGTCGTGGGCTTGAACTTCTGGGACAGGGGAATGGACCCGCGGGGTCTTGTCCCGGGTCCTGTGCAACGGTGCTCCGCGCATCCGTCACCCAATTCGGGCGGCGGCGGTCGGGGCCCAAGCATCGGAGACGATAGTGGACCGATCGCAAAAGAGCGCGCAGGTCTCCTCCCTTCACGAACGCTTCGCCGGGGCCACCCTCGTGGTGATCACCCGTCAAAGCGGTCTGACGGTCGCAGAATCGACAGATCTGCGCCGCAAGATGTTGAAGGCCGGAGCCGGCTACAAAGTGACGAAGAATCGGCTCGCCTGTCTCGCCCTTGAAGGTACGAAGTTTGCGGAACTGAAGCCGCTGTTCAAAGGCCCGACAGCCATCGCGCTGTCGACGGATCCTGTGGCAGCGGCGAAGGTGGCCGTCGAGTTCGCCAAGACCAACGAAAAGCTCGAGATCGTTGGCGGCGCGCTCAACGGACAGATGCTCGATGCCGCCGGCATCAAGTCCCTGGCCACCTTGCCCTCGCTGGATCAGCTCAGGGCAAAGTTCCTCGGCATGCTGCAGACGCCCGCGACTCGCATCGCTGGTGTGTTGCAGGCGCCGGCAGGCCAGTTGGCCCGCGTTCTTCGCGCCAAAGCAGACAAGGGTGAGGCGGCCTGAGCGGGCTGTCCCGAAAATCGAAGTTCAAGCCTTTAGGAGATAGAAATGGCTGATTTGCAGCGTCTTGTTGATGACCTTTCGAAACTGACCGTCATTGAGGCGGCGGAATTGTCCAAGCTTCTCGAAGAGAAGTGGGGCGTGTCCGCCGCGGCCCCGGTCGCCGTTGCCGCCGCCGGCGGTGGTGCCGCGGCCGCCCCGGCCGAGGAGAAGACCGAGTTCAACGTGATCCTCGCCGCTGTCGGCGAGAAGAAGATCAACGTGATCAAGGAAGTGCGTGCCATCACCGGTCTCGGCCTCAAGGAGGCCAAGGACCTGGTCGAAGCCGCGCCGAAGGCGGTCAAGGAAGGCGTCAACAAGGACGAAGCCGAGAAGATCCGGAAGGTGCTGGAAGAAGCCGGCGCCAAAGTCGAGATCAAGTAACACGGCTGCCGTTCGGCGGCGGGGTGGCGGCATCGGCCGTCATCCCGCCCGCCTTTTTAAGCTTACGTCCGAGCCGGTCCCGGGCGGAATTCCGCAAAACGGAATTCGAGATGGACGGACAGATTTTCCGGCTTCGGTCTCTCCGAAGCCAGTGCATGAGCCGCGGACATCCGCGGTGGCGGGCCAGCCCGCTTCGGACTTGCGGAACGTGTCGTTCCGCAGGCCGGCGCGAAAGCGCATTGAGACGAATTGCCATGGGGGCGTGACCCCCGAGCGCATGAGGAGCAGTAATGGCGAAATCCTATACCGGCCGTAAGCGCATCCGCATCAACTTCGGTCGTATCCCGTCCGCGGTCGCGATGCCCAATCTGATCGAGATGCAGAAAACATCCTACGATCAGTTCCTGCAGATCAACGTTCGCTCGCATGAGCGCGCGAACTCGGGTCTGCACGAGGTGTTCCGTTCGGTATTCCCGATCCGAGATTTCTCCGATCGCGGCACGCTCGAATTCGTCAAATACGAATTCGAGGAGCCCAAGTACGACGTCGAGGAATGCCAGCAGCGCGGCATGACCTATGCGGCGCCGCTCAAGGTGACCCTGCGACTCGTGGTGTGGGACATCGACGAGGACACCGGCGCGCGGTCGATCCGCGACATCAAGGAGCAGGACGTCTACATGGGCGACATGC
>CAZOBN010000248.1:0-2240 GCA_964577835.1 uncultured Rhizobiaceae bacterium | reverse complement strand
TGCGCGAGATGCTGTCGACCACCGCAGCGCTCTATGGCCTCGGCATGGGCGAGAAGGTGGCGCTGATCACCGACGGACGCTTCTCGGGTGCCACGCGCGGCTTCTGCATCGGCCATGTCGGGCCCGAGGCGGCGGTCGGTGGTCCGATCGGCCTGCTCAAGGACGGCGACATGATCGCGATCGATGCCGACAAGGGCACCCTCGACGTCGAGCTGTCGCCCGCCGAATTGGAGTCGCGCCGCAAAGCCTGGAAGCCGCGCCAGACCAACCATCAATCGGGCGCCCTGTGGAAATACGCCCAGCTCGTCGGTCCGGCGCATAAAGGTGCCGTGACCCACGGCGGCGCCGAGGCGGAGACCCACACCTACGCCGATATCTGAGGCGGCATAAGCCGAGGAACAGGATGGCGGGACGCGAGCATCTCTACGAAGCGACCCTGGAATGGACCGGCGCGGCCGCCGGTCCGACCAGCGACTACAAGAGCTACTCGCGCGAGTATCGCGTGCAGTTCGCCGGCAAGCCGGTGCTGACCGGCTCGGCCGATCCGACATTCCTCGGCGATCCCAGGCTGCACAATCCGGAGGAGCTGCTGCTCGCCGCGCTGTCCGCCTGCCACATGCTGAGCTATCTGGCGGTGTGCGCGCGCGACAAGATCGCGGTGACGTCCTATCGCGACGAGGCGATCGGCACCATGGCGATCAAGGACGGCAAGATGCGCTTCGTCTCCGTCCTGCTGCGGCCCCATGTCGTCATCACCGATTTGGCCAAGCTCGCGCGCGCCAAGGCGCTCCATGCCGACGCCCACGCCGGCTGTTTCATCGCCAACTCGGTCAACTTCCCGGTTGGGAACGATCCGGCGGTGACGGCGAGTTAGCCGATTCGGCTCAGTTGGCCGCGTTGAGCTTTTTCAGGAAAGCCTGCACGCGCTTGGCGTTCATGCCGCCGTCGCGCCGGCCGAGCCGGCCGGTGGAGCGCACATCGACGCGAGTGCCGCCATCCGTGGCGACGACGCGGATCACCACATCGTCCTCGAATCCGAACCACAGGGTTTTCGCCACCGCCTCGATGCGGCCCTCCGAAGGCACCGCCGTGTGCACGGTCCAACCGCGCGTCGCCCGCGCCAGGCGCAGCGCGAAAGCGAACGCTTCATTATCGGGCATCCTCAGCATCGCCGGCCTGATGTCGGGATAGGCCTTCTGCTGCTGGCTCGCGAAGTTCGCCGGATATTCCGAAGGCAGGCGGCTGGCGGCCTTGCGCAGGTCGAGAGCGGCGACGAAGCGCGGCGGATTGGCGGTGTCGGTGGTGATGTCATAGAGCGGCGGCGGTTCGCGAAACGCTCTCTGCAGCGCCCACGGCCAATAGGCGACGAGCCCGCCGATGGCGGTGCCGATCAGCCCGAAAACGACGAGCTGGCGCTGCCCAACGCCCCAGGCGAAGAACATACAGACGAGCGAAACTCCTGCGACCGCGAGCCCGATATAGGCCGTCCACGGCCAATAGGCGACGACTACGCGGATGACCGTGCCGACCAGCCCGATCACGATGAGCCGGCGGAGCCCTATACCCCAGGCGAAGAACACGCCGATGAGCGAGGCGCCCGCCGCGGCGAGCCCGGCATAGGCGGCCCACTCCAGAATCTTGAAGCCGAAGTTGTGATCCCACAGGCCGAATTGACGGCCCGGCCCGGCGGCGATTTGGGCGATGCCCGCGACGAGGCCGACGACCAAGCCTAGGAAGCTCAGCTTGGCGAGTCCGTCCGAGACGCCTCGTGACGACCCCAGGATCGCCGATGATCCGCTCATGCGCCAAACCTCCCCCCGGTCATGCTCCTGGCGAGCGGGAAGAACTATGGTCCTGGAAGGCCAGGAGCCGCAAGTGGCCAGGCGGTAACCGGAGCGTGAACGGGGCCCATAGGCCCGCTTCAGGCCGGGCGAATCTCGCACCAGATCGGCGTGTGATCGGAGGCCTTTTCCCAGCCGCGCGGCGTCTTGTCGATGTCGCTGGCGGCCAGCAGGTCGGCGGCCTGGGGCGACAGCAGCAGGTGATCGATGCGCAGACCATTGTCGCGTTGCCAGGCACCGGCCTGGTAATCCCAGAACGTATAGGCGTGGGTCCTGTCCGGGTTCATGGTGCGGAAGGCGTCGGTCAGGCCGAGGTGGGTGAGGGCGCGGAATTTCTCGCGGCTCTCGATGCGGAACAGCGCATCCTCGCGCCAGGCATCCGGGTTGTAGACGTCGTCC
>CAZOBN010000247.1:0-2260 GCA_964577835.1 uncultured Rhizobiaceae bacterium | reverse complement strand
CCGCTTGAAGGCCACGAGGCTCTCCAGCATGGCGCCCTCGCCGTTGATCGCCCCGGCCGCAGCCGCGACGGCGATCATCGCGTACTCGCCCGACACCTGGTAGGCGAACAGCGGCACGTCGAAGGCGTCGCTGACGCGCTGCACGATGTCGAGATAGGGCAGGCCCGGCTTCACCATCACCATGTCGGCGCCCTCGGCGATGTCGAGCGCGACCTCGCGCAGGGCTTCGTCGCTGTTGGCCGGATCCATCTGGTAGGTCTGCTTGCCCTTGACGCCGAGACTGGCCGCCGAACCGACCGCGTCGCGGAACGGTCCGTAGAAGGCGGAGGCGTATTTGGCCGAATAGGCGAGAATTTTGACGGTCTCGTAGCCCGCGGAGTCGAGCCCGTCGCGGATCGCGCCGATGCGGCCGTCCATCATGTCCGACGGCGCGATGATGTCGCAGCCGGCCTGAGCCTGGACCAGGGCCTGCCGCACCAGCACCGCGACGGTCTCGTCATTGAGCACCTCGCCGCCGCGGATCAGCCCGTCCTGGCCGTGGCTGGTGAAGGGGTCGAGCGCCACATCGCACATCACGCCGATCCCGGGATGGGCCGCCTTGATAGCGCGCACGGCGCGGCAGACCACATTGCCCGGATTGCAGGCCTCGCGAGCGTCGTCCGATTTCAAATTCGTCGGGACCACGGGAAAGACCGCCACCACCGGAATGCCGAGTTCGGCTGCGTTCCCCACCGCCTCGACGGCGCGGTCGATGCTGTAGCGTACCACCCCGGGCATGGATGGAATGGGCGTTTCGGGGACGTCGCCGTCCTGCACGAAGATCGGCCACAGCAGGTCGCTGGCATCCAGATGGGTTTCGCGAACCAGCCGGCGGGCCCATTCGTCGGTGCGGTTCCGCCGCATGCGGGTGCGCGGATAGCCGGCCTGGGCACGCTGGCTTGCGGGCCCGACGTTTGGAGAGTCTGGGGAGGCCTGCGGGGGAAGGCCCTGCAGAATGGCGCGGATATTCATGGGGAAATCTTAGAACTCGGGGAAACTATTGACAATCAGGCTCTTGCCCTCGGCTCCGCAAGGGCGGAATGTGCCGCGTTTAGGAAAAAATTAAGGTGTATCCGCCGATACTGCTCCCTGAACCTGCCCGTCGCCAGAAATTTTGTTAGCGCAGCAATCGAGGACGCCCGTGACCCATCCTTATCATGACACCATTTTCCTGATCGAGCGGCTTCACCGCCATTTCCTCGAAGTGGTCAAGCTGGAACTCGATCGCTTGGGCATCGAGGACATCAACAACGTTCAGGCCCTCATTCTTTTCAATATCAGCAGCGAGGAGCTGACCGTCGGCGAATTGACTCACCGCGGCTACTATCTCGGCTCCAACGTCTCCTATAACGTCAAAAAGATGATCGAGAACGGCTATCTCGAGAACGAGCGGTCCACGCATGACCGTCGTTCCGTGCGCCTTCGCCTGAGCACCAAGGGACTCGAGCTCTACACGAAGATGAGCGCGATGTTCGCCCGCCAGATCGAAGCGCTGGGCGATAGCCCGATCGCCGAGGCCGATTTGAAGAGCGTCGTGAAGCAGTTGCAATCGCTCGAACAGTTCTGGACTCGCCAGATGACCGTCGGCGTTCGTCGCACGCCGAGCCTCAGCGTCACGGCTGCCTAGATTCTCATCGCGGTCTCCACGACGGAGATGGCGACCCGCGCAGCGGCCTAGCCTCAGCCGCCGATTTATGTGCTAACGTCATCGCCCGACCGCTGGTTTGTTGCCAGCGGCCGGGCGTTATCGTATGTGCAGGATAAGCGTCATGAAGAACGGCCCGAAAGCGGGCAGCCGCGAGGGTGGAGAAAGGGGGGATCGGTGCCGGACCAGAAAAGCGCCGCCGAAGCGATCATCGAATTCCGCCGCATCGGCAACGCCGTGAAGGTCTCCGCCGTCGACACCGTCAGCCATGTCGAGGTATCGATCATCGCGCCCGCTTCCAGCACGGAACAACAGATGACCGACGCGGTGATGCGGAAGCTGCGGTATATGCTCGGCCGTCGGAAGCCCGGGCACTGACGCGATGAAGACGACCGCACGGAGCACGATCCAGACAAACGCGCGGAGCGCGATCCAGATAAACGCGCAGAGCATGTCTGCCTGATGGCGTATTTCCTGCAGCAGTTCATCAATGGCGTGACCCTCGGGGCGATCTACGGCCTGATCGCCATCGGCTACACGATGGTCTACGGCATCATCGGCATGATCAATTTCGCC
>CAZOBN010000246.1:0-2301 GCA_964577835.1 uncultured Rhizobiaceae bacterium | reverse complement strand
ATGGTCGACACGGTGCTCTATTTCGAAGGCGAGCGCGGCCATCAGTTCCGCATCCTGCGCGCCGTCAAGAACCGCTTCGGTCCGACCGACGAGATCGGCGTGTTCGAGATGACCGACGCCGGCCTGCGCGAGGTGCCGAACCCCTCCGCCCTGTTCCTGGGCGAGCGCGACGGCCGGGTGTCCGGCAGTTGCGTGTTCGCCGGCATGGAAGGCACGCGCCCGCTGCTGGGCGAAATCCAGGCCCGGGTGGCGGCCTCGTCCCTCGCCTCGCCGCGCCGCGCCGTGGTGGGCTGGGACGGCGGGCGTCTGGCCATGATCACGGCGGTTCTCGACGCCCGTTGCGGCCTTGCTTTAGGAGGGCTCGATATCTATCTGAATGTGGCGGGAGGGTTGCGTATCGCCGAACCGGCCGCGGACCTCGCGGTGGCGGCCGCGCTCATCTCCTCGCTGGCGGATGCGCCCGCACCGGCGGAAACGGTCTTTTTCGGCGAAATCGGGCTATCGGGCGAAGTCAGGCCCGTCGGCCAGCGCGACGGCCGCTTGAAGGAAGCGGCCAAGCTCGGCTTTGCCCAGGCCATTACGCCGACCCGTGGCCCCGCGCGCGGCAGCACCGGCCCGAAGAGTGGGCGTACGGCGGCGGACGACGCGGACGGATTGAAGGTTTTGGAAATCGGCCATTTGGATGATCTGTTGCGCCTATTCGGCCTGTCGGGCGAGGCCCGGGCACCGCGGGGCCAGTCCGGACAGGGCTCTCGTCAAGGTGGCGGCCGCCCGCGGGCCCTCAGCGGCGCGGCGCGCGACGAGGAGCTCTGATCGCGATGGACGTCGCCGGTTTCAATGTCATCGATCTCATCGTCGTGGCGGTGATCCTGCTCTCTGGAATCTTCGCGTTGGCGCGCGGGTTCGTGAAGGAGATCATGTCGATCGTCAGCTGGGTCGGCGCTGTGTTCGCGACGCTGCATGGCTACAACGCGGCGAATGCCTTCGTTCGCCAGTTCATCGATTCGCCGATGATCGCCATGGCGATCGCCGGTGGCGGCCTGTTCCTGGTAACCTTGTTCACGCTGTCGTTCATCAGCGGCCTGGCCGCCAACCGAGTGCGCGGCAGCGTGGTCGGCTCGGTGGATCGCTCGCTCGGCTTCGTCTTTGGCCTGGTGCGCGGCTTCGTGCTGGTCAGTATCGCCTATCTGGCGCTGAGTTGGGCATTGCCACCCGAGGAGCAGCCCAAATGGGTGCGCGCGGCGAAGACCATGCCCTTGATGGAACGAGGTGCGGCGCTGCTTTCCGCAGCCGCTCCCTCGGAGATGCGCGGCAGCACGCCGGCCCGCCCCGCGCCAAGGTCCGATCGACCCGTGCGTTCGATGCAAGACAGACCTGCCGCGAAACCCTTAACGCCGGACGGTGGTCCCGGCTATAAGGTGGACGAGCGCAAGGAAATGGACCGCTTGATTCAAGGAACTCAGTAGATGAGCAAGGCCGATACGCCTCCGTCCAGCGGCTTCGATTCGGGGTTCGACATACGGACCACGAATCCCTTCGACGACGACAAGCTGCATGAGGAATGCGGCATCTTCGGCGTTCTTGGCCACGACGACGCCGCGGCGCTCACCGCGCTCGGGCTCCACGCCTTGCAGCATCGCGGCCAGGAGGCGACCGGCATGGTCACCTACGACGGCCAGCGATTCCACAGCCATCGCGGCCTCGGCCATGTCGCCGACAATTTTTCCGGCGAAGCCATCATTCGCCGCCTGCCCGGACGCTCCGCCATCGGCCACAATCGCTATTCGACCACCGGCGAGACGGTGGAGCGGAACATCCAGCCGCTGTTCGCCGATTTCGAATTCGGCGGCTTCGCCATCGGCCACAACGGCAACCTGACCAACGCCATTTCGCTACGCCAGGAACTGGTGCGCAAGGGCAGCCTGTTCCAGTCCACCACGGACACCGAGACCATCGTCCACCTGATGTCGACGAGCACATATTCCACGGTGACCGACCGTATGATCGACGCGTTGCGCCAGGTGGAAGGCGCCTATTCCCTGGTCGCGCTGTCGCGCGACGGGCTGATCGGCGTACGCGACTCGCTGGGCGTGCGTCCTCTGGTTCTCGGCAAGCTCGACGACGCCTATATTCTCGCGTCGGAAACCTGCGCTCTCGACATCATCGGCGCCCACTACATACGCGACATCGAACCCGGCGAGATGGTCCTGATCAACGACAAGGGCATCGAAAGCCTGAAGCCCTTCGTCTCCAGCCCGCGCCGCTCCTGCATCTTCGAATATATCTACTTCGCCCGGCCCG
>CAZOBN010000245.1:0-2312 GCA_964577835.1 uncultured Rhizobiaceae bacterium | reverse complement strand
ATTCCACAAGGCGAGGCCGCCGCCTACATCAAGACCTATTTCGAGCGCTACCCCGGCATCCGCGACTATATGGAAGCGACCAAGGTGTTCGCGCGGACCAACGGCTTCGTGCGCACGATCTTCGGGCGCAAGGTGCATGTGCCGTGGATCAACGAGAAGAACGGCGCGCGGCGCAGCTTCGCCGAGCGCGCGGCGATCAACGCGCCGCTGCAGGGCGCCGCCGCCGACATCATCAAGCGCGCCATGATCCGCATCGCCGAAGCGCTCGATGAGGCGAATCTCAAGGCCCGCATGCTGCTCCAGGTCCATGACGAATTGGTGTTCGAGGCGCCGGAGAAGGAAGCCGCCAAGACCGCCGAGGTGGTGCGGCGGGTCATGGAACAGGCCGCCCTGCCGGTGCTCACGCTCAACGTGCCCCTGGTGGTCGAAACCGGCATCGGCGACAACTGGGCGGCAATCCACTGATGGCCAAAGCCATCTGGAACGGCGCCGTGCTTGCGGAAAGCGATCGTTATGAGATCGTCGAGGGCAATGTGTATTTCCCGCCCGAGACGGTGAACCGCGAATATCTGTGCGGCAGCGGCACGCATACGATATGCGGCTGGAAAGGCACCGCCAGCTACTACGACGTGGTGGTGGACGGGCAGGTGAACAGGGATGCCGCCTGGTACTATCCCGACGTCAAGCCCGCGGCCGCCCAGGTGAAGGGCTTTATCGCCTTTTGGCGCGGTGTGTCGGTGTCCCGCTAGGGCGCTCGGTCGCGTGCAGGAACACCTCTTCGGTGCGGCGTGTCGCGGCACCCGACTTGATATCGCGCAGGTAGGCGCGCCATTCATCCAGCCGCCGGCGCGACGCGGCGAGCGCGAGCTGGCTCTTGATCCGTTCGCGGTGCGCGGCGATCGCCCTGGTGACGCCGAAATACGCGAACAGCACCGCGAGCGGCGGCAGAATGACGATCAGCGTCTTGTTGAAGGTCGCATTGTCCTGCGCCAGCATGATCTGCGAGGTGCAGTTGTAGCGTGCCTCCGACGATGTCAGCGCGCGGCACTTCGCGATCTGCGTTTGTTGGGACATATAAGGATGGGGCGCCGGAGCCGGTTGTACGAAGGCGAACCAGGCGGCGCCCACCACCCAACCGGCGCAGAGGACCATGACGGCCCACCTGATGACCTTGTCCGGCTCGAATTTCAGCAAATGTTTCATTGCCACGATTTCCCAACCACTCGCAACTCTGCGTGGCGGTCCCCCGACGGCCATGGCGGATCTTGACGGATATTGGTTAAGAAACGGTGTCGCCGGCGTGCCGGGGGCGAAGAATTCGCTGTACGCTATCGTGCAAAAAGTGAGGACGCGCAAAATCGGCGCGCAAAAAAATGCCGGCCCCCCGCGAAGGGGGCCGGCGAGATAGAGCAGAAATGAAGCGGGCGATCAGGCGGCGGCGCGGATGGCCGCCTTTTTCACCTTGTCGTCGACCTGAGCCTCGAACT
Source organism: uncultured Rhizobiaceae bacterium (assembly GCA_964577835.1). Classification (GTDB taxonomy): domain Bacteria; phylum Pseudomonadota; class Alphaproteobacteria; order SMXQ01; family SMXQ01; genus CAVVYA01. Next base: position 825 of record CAZOBN010000245.1, on the reverse strand, counting down.
GCTTGAAGTTCTTCTCGAACATCTGGGCGACCTGACGGGCGGTCTGGTCGTAGGCCGTCTTGTCCTTCCAGGTGTTCTTCGGATTGAGCACGTCGGCCGGCACGTCCGGGCAGTTCTGCGGCACGAGCACGCCGAAGTTCGGATCGGGCGTTGTCGCCACCTGGGCCAGTCGGCCGTCGAGCGCCGCGCGCACCATGGCGCGGGTGTGCGCGATCTTCATGCGGTGGCCGACGCCGTAGACGCCACCGGTCCAGCCCGTGTTGACCAGCCAGCACTTGGTCTGGTGCTTGGCGATCTTCTCGCCGAGCAACTGGGCGTAGACGGTCGGATGGCGCGGCATGAACGGCGCGCCGAAGCAGGTCGAGAAGGTCGCTTCCGGCTCGGTCACGCCCTTCTCGGTGCCGGCGACGCGCGCCGTGTAGCCGGACAGGAAGTGATACATCGCCTGGTCGGGGGTCATCTGGCTGATCGGCGGCAGCACGCCGAAGGCGTCCGCGGTCAGCATGATGATGTTCTTCGGATGGCCGCCCATGCCGGCTTCGCTGACGTTCGGGATGTAGTCGAGCGGGTAGGAGCTGCGGGTGTTCTCGGTCAGCTCCTCGGAGTCGAGGTCGAGCTTGCGGGTGCTCGGATCGATGACGACGTTCTCGAGCACGGTGCCGAAGCGGTGCGACGCGGCAAAGATCTCCGGCTCGGCTTCCGGCGACAGCCGGATCACCTTGGCGTAGCAGCCGCCCTCGAAGTTGAACACGCCCGTGTCGGACCAGCCGTGCTCGTCATCGCCGATCAGCGTGCGGCTGGCGTCGGCCGACAGGGTCGTCTTGC
>CAZOBN010000244.1:0-2344 GCA_964577835.1 uncultured Rhizobiaceae bacterium | reverse complement strand
GCGGCGAAGAACAACGGCGCGGCCCTGTCCGGAACTCCTCCCTCCCCCCTTGTGGGGGAGGGTCGGGGTGGGGGGACGACCCCAGGCGTTTTCGCCAAGCCACCCCCACCCAACCCTCCCCCATCCAGGGGGAGGGCTTCGCGGGCGGTATCCGTCATCTCGCCGAAGACCGGCATCACCACGGTGATGTCGGGCAAGTGAGTGCCGCCGTTGTAGGGCGCGTTGTGCACGAAGACATCGCCCGGCCGCATCGTGGTCCGGCCGTCGGCGCCGCGCCGCCCGGCGATGATGGCGGCAACCGACTCGCCCATCGAGCCGAGATGGACCGGCATGTGCGGCGCGTTGGCGATCAGGTTGCCGGCGCCGTCGAACACCGCGCAGGAGAAATCGAGCCGCTCCTTGATGTTGACCGAGGTCGCGGTGGCGGCGAGCGCCACGCCCATCTGCTCGGCGATCGCCATGAACAGATTGTTGAACACCTCGAGCATCACCGGATCGACGTCGGTGCCCATGGCCGGCGCGCGGCCGAGCGGCCGGGTGCGGGTCAGCACCAGCTCGGCGCGTTCGGTGACGCGGGCCCGCCAGCCCGGTTCGACCACCGTGGTGCTGTTCTCGTCGATGAGGATCGCCGGGCCGTCGATCATGGCACCCGCGGCGAGGTGCGCGCGGTCATGGACCGGCGCCTCGTGGAGCGCGCCGTCGGTATAGACCCGAGCGCTCCCCACGGGCTTCGCTCCGGCGGCAGAAGGCGGCGAGTCCCCGGCAATCGCAGACTCCGCGTCCGCCATGCTCGCGACGGCTTCGACCGACACGGCCTCGACCACCAGCGGTTTGTCCGCCATGAGGAAGCCATAGGCGCGGCGATAGGCATCCTCGAACGCGGCGCGCATGGTGGCGGCGCCGGCGAAAGCCACCGGCTCGGCCTTGTCGGTGCCCTCATAGCGCAGATGCGCGCGACGATGCACGACGACACGCGAAGCATCGACGCCTTCGGCCAGCAAGGCATCCATCGCATGTCTGGCCAGCAGGTCGAGACGACCGGTGAGACCGCCGATCATGTCCCGCGACAACCGGCGCTCGACGGCCTGCTCGCGCAGTTCGACCATGTCGGCGAGCCCCATGCCGAGGGCCGAGAGCACGCCCGCCAGCGGATGAATGAAGACCGTGGTCATGCCGAGCGAGTCCGCCACCTTGCAGACATGCTGGCCGCCGGCGCCGCCGAAGCAGACCAGCGTATAGCGGCTCACGTCGCGCCCCTTCTGGATCGAGATCTGCTTGATGGCATGGGCCATGTTCTCGTTGGCGATGCGCAGGAAGCCGTCGGCCAGCTCCTGCGGCGTCCGCGCCAAGCCGGTCGCCCGCGCGACCTCCATCGCCAGCTTCGCGAATTTGTCGCGCACCACGTCGCTGTCGAGCGGCAGATCGCCGTTCGGCCCGAAGATGCGCGGGAAATGCTCGGGGCGGATCTTGCCGGTCATCACATTGGCGTCGGTGACGGTGAGCGGCCCGCCGCGCCGGTAGCAGGCGGGCCCGGGATCGGCGCCCGCCGACTGCGGCCCGACGCGCAGGCGCGATCCGTCGAAGGCGAGGATCGAGCCGCCGCCGGCCGCCACCGTGTTGATGGCGAGCATGGGCGCGCGCATCCGCACGCCGGCCACCGTGGAATCGAAGCTGCGCTCGAATTCGCCGTCGTGGTGCGCCACGTCGGTCGAGGTGCCGCCCATGTCGAACGTGACGAGTCGCTCGAAGCCGGCGCGCCTCGCCGTCTTGACGGCGCCGACGATGCCGCCGGCGGGACCCGACAGGATGCTGTCCTTGCCCGCAAACGCGCGCGCCTCGGCCAAACCGCCGCTCGAGCGCATGAACATCAACGCCACGTCGCCGAGCTCGGCCGCCACCCGGTCGACATAACGGCGCAGAATGGGCGAGAGGTAGGCGTCGGCGACGGTGGTGTCGCCGCGCCCGACCAGCTTCATCAGCGGCGAGACCTGGTGCGACACCGAGACCTGGGTGAAGCCGATGTCGCGCGCGATTCTCGCCGCCGCCTCCTCATGGGCGCCATCGCGCCAGGCGTGCATGAAGACGATCGCCGCGGCGCGCAAGCCGTCCTCGTAGGCCTGCTGAAGCTGAACTCGGAGCGCTTCGCCGTCGAGCGGCCGCGACACGTCGCCCTCGGCGGTGATGCGCTCGTCCGCCTCGATGGTACGCACATGGAGCAGTTCCGGCAGGACCACATGAAGATCGAACAGGCGCGGCCGGTACTGGTAGGCGATGCGCCCGGCGTCGCGGAAGCCGCGCGTGATCACCAGCACGCTCGGCTCGCCCTTGAGCTCGACCAGCGCAT
>CAZOBN010000243.1:0-2392 GCA_964577835.1 uncultured Rhizobiaceae bacterium | reverse complement strand
GGCGCCGAGCCCCGCGCCCATTGTGGAGCCGCCGCGGGTCGACAGTCTTCCTCCGACGACCACGGCGCCGAGCGCGCCCGTTCCTGTCGATCCCGCGCCGGGCGCGCCGCCGCCGGTAGCCCAGCCGTCGGCGCCGACCCAGAGCGCGCCGGCGCCGTCCGTTCCGCAGTCGCCGCCGCCGCCGTTCACGCCGGCGCCCTCGGCGCCAGGCGACGTCGTCGGCTTCAGCCTGCAGAACGCCGCGGGCGCCGCGGAAGGCACCGGCTACGTGACCTTCGGCCAGGTCTTCGCCAAGGGCGCCGTGATGCCCGGCACCGCCCTGGTCGCCAAGATCGACGGCCAGACCGTCGCCGTCCAGATGGACGTCAAGACGACCAACGCCGACGGCTCCGTCGGCCATGCCCTTCTGACCCTGAAGGCGCCGGCCATGGCCGCCGACGGCAGCGTCGGCGGCATCCTCGCCAAGGCCGCCGCGGCGCCGGCCGCCGCCGCCATCCAGGCCCAGGACATCGTCGGCCACGGCCTCGACGTCAAAGTCCAGGTCACCCTGCACAATCCGGACGGCTCGACCACGGTCAAGACCGTCGACGCCGCCACCGTGCTGCAGCAGGCGATCGATGCCGGCACCGTCGAGACCTGGATGAAGGGCGCCCAGGCCAGCGAATACCGCGTCGAAGCCAACATCGCGCCCAATCTCGACGTCAAGCTCGACATCCGCATGGACGCCCTGGGCCAGATGCGCACCGACGTCATCTTCGCGCGCGACGAAGCCTATACGACCGACACCGGCACGCTCGCCTACGACGTCAGGATCACCCAGGACGGCGCCACCGCCTACAGCCAGGCCAATATCCAGCACTATGCCTACTCGACCTGGCACAAGGCGGTCGGCAGCCCGGGCGCGATCGATCCCCATGTCGTCTACGACATGCAGTATCTGATCAACACCGGCGCCCTGCCCGCCTACGATCTCGACACGCCGGTTTCGCAGTCTCTGATCGCGACCTATACCCAGCACTTGGCGCAGGCCGATACCGGGCCGATGGGCAGCGCGCTCGTTCAAAAATACATGCCGATGACCGGCGGCCGCGACGACATCGGTCCCGAGACCGGGTGGACCGCCACCTATCTGACGAGCCAGAACGCGGACGCCGCCAAGGTCATGTATGCCAACGCCGACGCCGCGGGCAGCGTGCCATGGCACTTCGTCGACAGCGCCACGGGAGAGGCCGTCCGGGTCGATCAGCATCCGAAGCTATGGATCGACGCGCGCGGCTTCGGCCGGGGCTCCGATGCCTTGCCCGTCGCCTACGATCCCAGCGCGACCGGCTGGACGCCTGATAGGGCGCACCAGCCGAACCTGTCCTACGTCCCGTATTTGCTGTCGGGCGACCATTACTACCTCGACGAGTTGCAGGCGCAGGCCGCCTTCACGATCGCCTCCTTCGCCCCCGAATACCGTGCCTATGGCGCCGGCGTCATCCCCGATTTCCTCCAGGCCCGCGCCCTGGCATGGGCTCTGCGCGACATCTCCGATGCCGCCTATATCACCCCCAACGGCGAAGCCTTGAAGAGCTACTTCACCAAAGTCGTCAACAACAGCCTCGACAGCCTGGTCGCCAACTACGTGAACGGCACCAAGGGCGACGCTCAGGGCCAGCTCGAAGGATGGATCGAAGGCGGCTTCGCCTCGGTCGGCTGGATCCGCCCGTGGCAGCAGGATTATCTCGCCACGGCCATGGAATACGTCTCCCAGAAGGGCTTCGCCCAGGCCGACACCATGCTGGGCTGGATGGACAACTTCCTGTCCGGCCGCTTCCTCAACGAAGCCGCCGGCTTCAACCCTCTCTACGGCCCGACCTATACCTTCGAGATGGCTCCGGTAAAGGGCACGCCTTATCAGACCTGGGCCGAGATGTTCACCCAGACATTCGGCGAAGCGCCGGCACAGACACCACAAGGCGGAGGCGCATACTTCAACTGGGCCGGCGGCTATGCCGCCAATGCCAAAGCCTCCTTGGCCGGCGTGATCTCGAGCACACAATCGCCCGACGCCATCGAAGCCTACGGCTGGCTGCAGAGCCAGACCACCGCCATGGTGACGAGCTACCGGACCGACCCGACCTGGAACATCGCACCCCGCCTCGCCGACGGTCAGTACCTCACCAACGACAAGATCTTCGTCCACACCGGCACCGATGCCGCGACCCTCACCACCGCCAACGGCGACACCATGCTCATCGGCAATGCCGGCAACGACACCATCGTCGGCGGCAGCGGAATCGCCATCCTCTTCGGCATGAACGGCAACGATACCATCGCCGCGGGATCCGGTAACTCATACCTCTACGGCGGAAACGGTAACGACAAACTCGTCGACGGCGCCGGCAGC
>CAZOBN010000242.1:0-2517 GCA_964577835.1 uncultured Rhizobiaceae bacterium | reverse complement strand
AAGAATCACTAACCGATTCGCCGCTCAACACATTTATTGGGTTTCGACCCTAGTCTTGATTCAGCAACTCTGCGACCCGGTCCGTCACGTCCTTCGGCGTGGCATAGACACGCTCGAGCAATTCGTTGATGTGCGCCCCGCCGACGGGGTTGACCTCGAGCTTCTGCTTGTCGGATTCGGCGAGGAACTCGGGATCCTTCATGGTGGCGTCGAAGGCATCGCGCAACGCCGTCACGCGCTCGGCCGGAATGCCCGGCGGGGCCAGGATGGGCCGGCCCATGACCTGCTGAACCAGCACGAGCTCGAGGATCTGCCGCTCGGCCGCGTTGCTCGCCATCTCGGTGATCAGCGGCACGTCCGGTAAGGTCGGGTCCTTCTCCAGGCTGATCTGCATGAGGATCTTGGCCTTGCCTTCCTTGACCCACGGGACGACCCGCGCCCGGAACGCCGCGGACGAGCCGCCCGAGGAATGGCCGGCGACTTCGCCTTTCTCCATGGCGAACAGCGCCTCTTGAGAGCTCTTGTAGCCCTCGATGACCTTGAACTTGGTGCCGAACATTTTGTTCATCAGCCGTGGATAGACGGACGTCGCGGCGGCGCGGCCCGTGCTGCTCACGGTGACCTCGTGCTTCTTGAGGTCGGCCAGGGTCTGCACGGGCGACGGCTGCCAGATCACCATCAGGCCGATTTCCTGCTGCGGCGTGCCGATCCAATTGAATTTCGTGGCGACGAATTTGGCGCTTTTGTCGGCCGGGTTGATGAGCGGCTCGATGGCCGATGCGCGGCCGGTCATGCCCAGTTCGGAACCATCGCGGGGCGAGACGTTATACAGATAGTTGGCGGCCACGACACCGCCGGCACCCGGCATATTCTGGATAATGAACGTGGGATTCCCCGGCAGATGTTTACCCATGGTGCGGGTCACTGTGCGGCTATAAACGTCATACCCGCCGCCGCCTGCGGATCCGAGGATGTATTTGATCTTCCGGTCCTTGTAGAAATCCTCGACGGATTGGCCGAGACTTGCGGTGGCACCGACCGTGACGCCGGCGAGCGCCAAGGCCCCCCTTCTGATTGCCAGAGGCAGATTCACGGCATGGGCTCCCTGTTCATCTTCTTGATTGCGAGCGTGATCGTAGCGGCTGAACTGCGTCTGAGGATGGCGAATTATCCGGCTCCTGGACAACTTTCGTCAACCGCGCTCGGTTAAGAACGACTCGCAGAATCTCATAGACATAAACGTTATAAATCTGGCATTATTATCACCGTTATGACTATCAGGCAGCTCCGCTACTTCCTGCGTATTATCGAACTGAAGAGTTTCAGTAAGGCTGCGGCTTATCTGCACGTCGCCCAGCCCGCTCTCGGCCTGCAGATTCGCAAGCTCGAGGAAGAACTCGGCGTCAAGCTGCTCAACCGTCACTCGCGCGGCATCACGCCCACCGAAGCCGGCCTGCTGCTGCGCGAGCATGCCAATATCATTCTCCGCCAAATCGAGCGGGCCAAGCTGTCGCTGACCGATCTCTCCGGCCCGCCGCGCGGCAAGATCGCGGTCGGCGTGACGCCGACCCTCAATCTCATCCTCGCCGCGCAACTGGTGGAGCGCTGCATCCGCGACTATCCCAGCGTGTCGCTGTCGATCGTCGGTGGCATGAGCGAGGACCTGATGAAATGGGTGGAGAGCGACCGCCTCGACCTCGCCTTCTCCTACAATCCTTCCGCCGTGCAGGGCCTGGTCTGCGAACCGCTGCTCATCGAGGATTTATGCCTGATCGGCCCGGCATCCGACGGCAGCAACACGACAACGGCGACCCTCGAGGAAGCGGCCGCCCTGCCTCTCATCCTGCCGAGCATGGCATCGGGCCTGCGCACTCTGGTCGAGGAAGCCGCCAACGAGCGCGGGCTGAAGATCAACACGCTGCTCGAAATCGATTCGGTGACCGCGACCAAGGAACTGGTGACCAAAGGAATCGGCCACGGCATTCTTCCCCTCGGCGCGGTCAAGCGCGAAGTGGAGGATGGACGCATCGTCGCGCGCCGTTTCACCGATCCGACGCTGTCGCGCGAGATGTATCTGGTCTATTCGGCCAAGCGGCCCACCTCCAACGCCACCGCCGCCATCCGCGAGATCATGCATGCGGTGGTCGACGAGAACATCAAGAGCGGCACCTGGGCCTGGCGCCCGGCGGAGTCGTGACAGCGCCTGCGGCCTCCCGCAGCGTCCATTTCCACAGCCACTTTCTCGTCGTCATGGCCCGGTCGAGCCCACTACTGTCCGGTAGAGATTTTTCTGAATCGCGGCAATGCGTTAGTTTGCTTCACGAATCGCACGATTCCTGGCACTCGAGACATGAGACTGATATTTTGAATCAAATGAATCACTTAGGTGCGCCTACCGGACAGTAGTGGGTCAAGCCGGGGCATCTCTCGCCAAGGGTGCCGGGGACCAACCACAAACAAACCGTCACCCCCGACTTGATGGTGTGGACGGCTCCTCTCGTCATGCGGTCATACCCA
>CAZOBN010000241.1:0-2546 GCA_964577835.1 uncultured Rhizobiaceae bacterium | reverse complement strand
GCCGCGATGACCACATCGCGCCCGGTCTTGATGCCGCCATCGGTGCGCAGGCGGATGCGATGGCGCAGCCGGTTGAGGGTCAGCACCTGATGGACTTCGGAGAGGCCCATTTCCCACGGGGCGCCCGCGAATTTAATCGAGGTTTGCGGGCTGGCACCCGTCCCGCCGACCTGGCCCGAGATCAGGATGATATCGGCCTTCGCCTTCGCCACACCTGCCGCAATCGTACCGATGCCGGAGCGGGCGACCAGCTTCACGCAGACCATGCAGTTCGGGTTGATCTGCTTCAGGTCGTAGATGAGCTGCGCCAGATCCTCGATCGAATAGATGTCGTGATGCGGCGGCGGCGAGATCAGCGTGATGCCCGGCGTCGCGTGGCGCAGCTTGGCGATCATCGAGCTGACCTTGATGCCGGGCAATTGACCGCCCTCGCCGGGCTTGGCGCCCTGGGCGATCTTGATCTCGAGCTCGCGGCAATTGGTCAGATATTCCGCGGTGACGCCGAAGCGGCCCGAGGCGACCTGCTTGATCGCCGAGGAAGCGTTGTCGCCGTTCGGCTTCAGCGTGTAGCGCGCGGGATCCTCGCCGCCCTCGCCGGAGTCCGACTTGGCGCCGATGCGGTTCATGGCGATCGACAGGGTCTCGTGCGCTTCGGGGCTGAGCGCGCCGAGCGAGATGCCGGGCGCCACCAGGCGCTTGCGGATCTCGGTGATCGACTGCACTTCTTCGAGCGCGACGGGCGCGACACCCTTCTTGAAGTCGAGCAGGTCGCGCAGCGTGATCGCGCGGTCCGTGGCGTGGCAGGACTCGGCGAACTTGCGGTAGGTGGCATAGGAGTCGGTGGCGACCGCCTGCTGCAGGGTGTGGATCATCGCGCCTTCGAGCGCGTGGTTCTCACCCGACTTGCGGTAGCCGTAGAATCCGCCGACGGGCAGCGCCACCGCATCCTCGCGGAATGCCTCGCCATGGATCGCCAGCACCTTGCGCTGGATGCCCGACAGGCCGATGCCGGAGATGCGCGACGTCATGCCGGGGAAGAAGTCGGCGACCAGCGAACGGGACAAGCCGATCGCCTCGAAATTGTAGCCGCCGCGGTAGGACGACAGGACCGAGATGCCCATCTTGGACATGATCTTGAGCAGGCCCTGATCCATCGCCTTCTTATAGTGGCGCACGCACTCGTCGAAGCTCATGGCGCCGAACAGGCCGCGGCGATGGCGGTCGGCGACGCTCTCCTCGGCGAGATAGGCGTTCACCGTGGTGGCGCCGACGCCGATCAGCACCGCGGCGTAATGCACGTCCATGCATTCCGCCGAGCGGATATTGAGCGAGGTGAAGGTGCGCAACTGCTGGCGCACGAGGTGCGTGTGCACGCCGCCGGCCGCCAGGATCATCGGGATCGCCGCGCGCATATCGTCCATGGCGTAATCGGTCAGCACGACATGGACGCAGCCGCCGCGGATGGCGTCTTCGGCCTCGCGCTGGATGCGCAGGATGGCGTCGCGCAGGGCGTGCTCGCCGCCGGCGGTCGGGAAGGTGCAGTCGATCTCGACCGCGTCCTTGCCCATATAGGCGCGCATCGCGGCGAACTCGGCGTTCGACAGGATCGGCGATTCGAGCTGCAGCAGACGGGTCTGGCTCGAATCCTCGTCGAGGATGTTGCCGAGGTTGCCGAGCCGGGTCTTCAGGCTCATCTGATACTGCTCGCGCAGGCTGTCGATCGGCGGATTGGTGACCTGGCTGAAGTTCTGGCGGAAATAGTGATGCAGTCCGCGGTAGCGCTGCGACAGCACCGCCAGCGGCGTGTCGTCGCCCATCGAGCCGACGGCTTCCTTGCCGTCCTCGGCCATCGGATGGAGGATGAGCTCGAGCTCTTCCATGGTGTAGCCGACGGCGCGCTGGCGGCGGCGCAGCTCCTCGCGGTCGAACTCGGCCTTGGCCTCGCGGCCGCCCTTGATCAGGCTGTCGAGCTCGGTGATGTTGCTGACCCAGTCGCCGTAGGGGTGGGTGCCGGACAGCATGTCCTTGAGCTCGCGGTCGTCGTAGAAGCGGCCTTCGGCGAGGTCGACGCCGATCATCTGGCCGGGACCGACGCGGCCCTTCTCGACGACGTTGGTCTCGGCCACGGACACCATGCCGGATTCGGAGCCGACGATGAGCAGGCCGTCGTTGGTCAGGGTGTAGCGCAGCGGACGCAAGCCGTTGCGGTCCATGCCGGCGATGACCCAGCGGCCGTCGGTCGCGGCGATCGCGGCCGGGCCGTCCCACGGCTCCATCACGCAGTTGCAGTAGCTGAAGAAATCGCGGTGCGACTGGGGCATCTCGGGCTTGTTGGACCACGAGTCGGGAATCAGCATGCTCTTGGCCATCGGCGCGGAGCGTCCGCCGCGCGCCATCACCTCGAACACGTTATCGAGCGCGGCCGAATCCGAGCCGCCCGGCTGCACCACCGGCTTGAGATCCTCGCTGAACTCGCCAAACGCGCCGGCGACCATGCGCGGCTCGTGGCTCTTCATCCAGTTGACGTTGCCGCGCAGCGTGTTGAT
>CAZOBN010000240.1:0-2552 GCA_964577835.1 uncultured Rhizobiaceae bacterium | reverse complement strand
GATGGGGGAGGGCCGGGGTGGGGGTGACTCTTGCTTCAATGATAGCCAGTACTAGTGCAGCACCCGGTTGGGCGACAGGTCGGCGGCGGTGTAGGGGGTGTCGCTCGGCTTCGCGGACAGGCCGCTCTTCCTCACGGGGATGCTGCTCCTGCTGGCGCTGGCCAAGCGGCTCTTCGCGGTAAGCCAGATGCTGTTCTGCTGGCCGGCCGGCAGGGTTCCGAACAGCGCGCGCGCCATCTCGATCATCTTCCGATTGTCCGATGAGGTCAGCGCGGCGCCGAACGCCTTGGTCACGGCGTGCGCGACGCCGAGATATTCCTCCGCCACCTTGGCGATAGCCTTCACCATGGCCGGATTGAGCTCCGGCCCAAGCAAATCCTTCTGCATGATGATCCCCGTCCGCGATCGTTACTCAACTGGTCTCTCGGTGCCCCCCATGCGGGCGCCTTGGCGGACATCCTATCCCATAGGATAAGGAGATCGCTACCGGGGAATGTGCGGCCGCCTTGGCCCGAGCGGTCGCGCCGCATGGCCCATGTCTGGCGCGCTGGAACTGCCATTGCGTAGCCCTCGCTTTCGGGCGGCGCTGCCTGCCCGACGCATGGCCGCGTCAGGCCAGTCGAGCCTTGCCCGCGATACGGAATCCGGGCAATTTTATCGAACAACAGAGCGAAGAGAGCCCTGGAGCGCGCCCAGTGCCTCGCCACCGGAGGAGTACCGCATGACCGAGTCGGATCAGACCAGGAAAGATATCACTCGGTTCCCCTTGGTCCGCCCGACCACGCCGGATGTGGCCGCGCTTGTTTCCGTCATTCGCCGCCTGTCGATCGCCCACTCCCTGCCGGAGGTCATGGATGTCGTCACCCATGCGGCGCGCACGCTGCTCGGCGCCGACGGCATCACCTTCGTGCTGCGCGACGGCGATCTCTGCCACTACGCCGAGGAAGACGCGATCTCGCCGCTGTGGAAGGGCAAGCGGTTTCCGATGAGCGCCTGCATTTCCGGATGGTGCATGCTCGAGGGCAAGGCCGCGGTCATTCCCGACATCTATGAGGATCCGCGCATTCCGCACGATGCCTATCGTCCGACCTTCGTCAAAAGCCTCGCCATGGTGCCGGTACGCCAGGACGAACCGATGGCGGCCATCGGCGCCTATTGGGCCAAGGTGAGGAGCATATCGGCGGACGAGGTCGAGCTGCTGCAGACGGTCGCCAACTCGGCCGCCCTGGCGCTCGCCAAGGTCGAACTCGAGCAGGCGCGCGACAAATCCGAGGCGGTGCAGGCCGGCCTCAGCCACCGGCTGGTCAACATGCTCTCGGTGGTCGATGCCATGTCGCGCCAGACGCTGCGCTCGACCAACAGCCCGGATGAATTCAGCCATGCCTTCTCCAGGCGGCTCGGCGCGCTCGGCCGGGCGCAGACGCTGCTGCACCAGGACGGCAAACCCGGCGCCGACTTGCGCGCGCTGATCCGCGACCAATTGTTCACGGGCGAGGGCGACGAGCGCATCCTGTGCGACGGTCCCGATGTGCATCTCGCCGCGCACGAGACCTTCGATCTCGGGCTGGTGCTGCACGAACTCGGCACCAACGCGCGCACATACGGCGCGCTGTGCGCCGCCGACGGCCATGTGAAGATCGCTTGGCGTCTTCTGCCGCGCGACGACATGCGCATGCTGGAAATGTCCTGGGTCGAGGAGAATGGCCCGCGCGTGGTGCCGCCGGTGATCGGCGGCTTCGGCACGGCGCTGTTCCGCTTCGTCTTCAGGAAGGACGGCGGCGATATCAACGTGCGCTACGAACCGACCGGCGTGGTTTGCACGATGCGGATCCGATTGGCCTGATCAAGCACCGGCGGGGAATTCCGTCGGGCGACGGGCAAACTTCGCCTCAAGGCCGAGCGCGGCGCTGATTTCGGCGGGTGTGAGTGCCGGGCGGACGAGGGACAGACTGACGTCGAATCGACGGGCGTCTTCTGGAATGTCCCAATGTTCGTCCGGCGTCAATTCATCCCCCTGGTCAGTCAAGCCCGTTTCTTTTCTCGCGCTGACTTGAGGTAAGGCTTCAGGTAACGGCCGGTGTAGCTTTCCGGCACCTGGGCGACATCCTCGGGCGTGCCTTGCGCGACGACGCGGCCACCCTTGGCGCCACCCTCGGGACCGAGGTCGATGATCCAGTCGGCGGTCTTGATGACCTCCAGATTGTGCTCGATCACCACCACCGTGTTGCCCGCCTCGACCAGGGCGTGCAGCACCTCGAGCAGCTTCTTCACATCCTCGAAATGCAGGCCGGTGGTCGGCTCGTCGAGGATATAGAGGGTGCGGCCGGTGGACCGGCGCGCCAGTTCCTTGGACAGCTTGACGCGCTGGGCCTCGCCGCCCGACAAGGTCGTGGCGGCCTGGCCGACATGGATATAGCCGAGGCCGACCTTCTGCAGCGTCTGCATCTTGTCGCGGATCGCCGGCACGGCACGGAAGAATTCGGCCGCTTCGTCCACGGTCATGTCGAGCACGTCGGCGATGGTCTTGCCGCGGAAGGTGATGTCCAGGGTCT
>CAZOBN010000239.1:0-2568 GCA_964577835.1 uncultured Rhizobiaceae bacterium | reverse complement strand
TCACCGACTACGCCCAGGGCCAGCTCGGCGACGTGGTCTATGTCGAGCTGCCGCCCAAGGGCAAGGCGGTGAGCCAGGGCGGCGACATGGCCGTGGTCGAATCCGTGAAGGCGGCGAGCGAGGTCTACGCGCCGGTCTCGGGCGAGGTGGTCGAGGCCAACGACACGCTGGCCGACAAGCCGGAATGCATCAACGGCGATCCCATGGGCGCCGGCTGGTTCGTCAAGCTCCGACTCAAGGACAAGGGCGAGCTCGCCAAGCTGATGGACGAAGGCCAGTACAAGACATTCCTCGCGAGTCTCGCCTGATGCGTTACCTGCCGCTCACCGCCGACGACCGCCGCGATATGCTGCGCACCATCGGTGCCGCGAATGTGGACGAACTGTTCCGCGACGTGCCGCAATCGGCGCGCCTGACCAAGCCGCTCGACCTGCCGCCGCACGCGGGCGAGCTTGAGGTCGAGCGCGAACTGGCGGCGCTCGCGGCGAAGAATCTGCCGGCGGGCCAGGCCCGCGCGAGCTTCATCGGTGCCGGCGCCTATCGCCATCATGTGCCGGCCGCGGTCGATCATCTGATCCAGCGCGGCGAGTTCCTGACCGCCTACACGCCCTACCAGCCGGAAATCTCCCAGGGCACGCTGCAGTATCTGTTCGAATTCCAGACCCAGGTGGCGCTGATCACTGGCATGGATGTGGCCAACGCCTCGATGTACGACGGCGCCACGGCCACGGCCGAGGCGGTGGCCATGGCGCGCCGCGTCACCAAGCGCGACAAGGTGGTGATGTCGGGCTCGCTGCATCCGCACTACCGCGACACGGTGCGCACCTTCACCCGCTATACCGGCGCCGAGGTGGTGAGCAACAAGCCCGATCCGGACAAGCAGGGCGATCTGGCCTCCCTGGTGGATGAGGCGACCGCCTGCCTGGTGGTGCAGAACCCCGACGTGTTCGGCCGGCTGCGCGACCTGACGCCGCTCGCCGCCGCCTGCCGCGCCAAGGGCGCGCTGCTCGTCGCCGTGGTGACGGAAACCGTGTCGCTCGGCGCGGTGACGCCGCCGGGCGAAATGGGCGCCGACATCGTCGCCGCCGAAGGCCAGTCGATCGGCAACGGGCTCAATTTCGGCGGGCCCTATGTCGGCCTGTTCGCAGCAAACGAGAAATACGTGCGCCAGATGCCGGGCCGGCTCGCCGGCCAGACGGTGGACGCGGACGGCAAGCGCGGCTTCGTGCTGACCCTGTCGACCCGCGAGCAGCATATCCGGCGCGAGAAGGCGACCAGCAACATCTGCACCAACTCCGGCCTGTGCGCGCTCGCCTTCACCATCCATATGGCGCTGCTCGGCTCGGACGGTTTCCGCAAGCTGGCGCGCCTCAATCATGCGCACGCGGTGCAGCTCGCCGATCGCTTGGCGGGTGTGAAGGGCGTCGCCCTGCTCAACGACAGCTTCTTCAACGAATTCACCCTGCGCCTGCCGCGCCCCGCCGCCGAGGTGGTCGAAGCGCTGGCGGCAAAGCAGATTCTCGCCGGCGTGCCGGCCTCGCGGCTCTATCCCGAGGATCCGGCCATGGCGAACCTGTTGCTCGTGGCGGCGACCGAGACCACGACCGAGGATCACATGGCCGCGCTCGTCGGCGGCCTGAAAGAGGTTTTGTAAGCATGGACGCGCGCAACAAGCATAGTGAGTCGCTCGCTTCCGCGTCCGTCGAAGCCGGCACCATCACCGGCAACCGTGGCCTGATGATCGAGGAACCCTTGCTGTTCGAGCAGGGCGAGGCGTCGCGCTCGGGCGTCGACCTGCCCGACGTGCCGAAGATCGCCGACCGGCTGGGCGGCCTCGCGCGCACCAGCGACCTCGGCCTGCCGGGCCTGTCGGAGCCCCAGGTGGTCCGCCATTTCA
This sequence comes from uncultured Rhizobiaceae bacterium, assembly GCA_964577835.1. Lineage (GTDB taxonomy): Bacteria > Pseudomonadota > Alphaproteobacteria > SMXQ01 > SMXQ01 > CAVVYA01. Next base: position 671 of record CAZOBN010000239.1, on the reverse strand, counting down.
CCCGCCTGTCGCAGAAGAACTATTCGATCGACACCGGCCTGTTCCCGCTCGGCTCCTGCACCATGAAGCACAACCCGCGGCTGAACGAGAAGCTGGCGCGCCTGCCGGGCTTCGCCGACATCCATCCGCTGCAGCCGGTCTCGACCGTGCAGGGCGCGCTCGAACTGATCGACAAGCTCGCCCATTGGCTCAAGACGCTGACCGGCATGCCGGCCGTGGCGCTGACGCCCGCCGCCGGCGCGCACGGCGAATTCTGCGGGCTGCTCGCCATCCGCGCCGCCCAGGAAGCCAAGGGCGACGCGCGCAAGCGCGTGCTGGTGCCGGAGTCGGCGCACGGCACCAATCCGGCGACGGCGGCGGCCTGCGGCTACGAGGTCGAAAGCATTCCGGGCGACGGCAACGGCCGCGTCAGCCTGACGGTGCTGAAAGAAAGGCTCGGGCCCGACGTCGCCGCCATCATGGTGACCAACCCCAACACCTGCGGGCTGTTCGAGAGCGAGGTGATCGAGATCGCCAAGGCGGCGCACGATGTCGGCGCTTATTTCTATTGCGACGGCGCCAACTTCAACGCCATCGTCGGCAAGGTGCGCCCCGCCGATCTCGGCATCGACGCGATGCACATCAACCTGCACAAGACTTTCTCGACGCCGCACGGCGGCGGCGGCCCGGGC
>CAZOBN010000238.1:0-2584 GCA_964577835.1 uncultured Rhizobiaceae bacterium | reverse complement strand
GGATGATGATGATGAGCCTGCATTTCATGAAGGATGTGCCGTTCCGCACCGTCTACATCCACGCCCTCGTCCGCGACGAGAAGGGCCAGAAGATGTCGAAGTCCAAGGGCAACGTCATCGACCCGCTGGAGCTGATCGACAAATACGGCGCCGACGCCCTGCGCTTCACGCTCACCGCCATGGCCGCCCAGGGCCGCGACATCAAGCTCGCGGAAGCCCGCGTCGAGGGCTACCGCAACTTCGCCACCAAAATCTGGAACGCGGCCCGCTTCAACGAGATGAACGGCTGCAAATTGGTCGAAGGCTTCGACCCGGCCAAGAACAAGAACATCGTCAACCGCTGGATCGTCAGCCGGCTGGCCGGTGCGGTGGCCGAGGTCGAAAGCGCCATCGAATCCTACCGCTTCAACGAAGCGGCGGGCGCGCTCTACCAGTTCGCCTGGGGCACCTATTGCGACTGGTATCTCGAATTCGCCAAGCCGCCGTTCCAGGGCAATGACGCCGCGGCCGCCGCCGAGACGCGCGCGACCTCCGCCTGGGTGCTCGGCCGCCTGCTGCACCTGCTCCACCCCATGATGCCCTTCATCACCGAGGAGCTGTGGGAGAACCTGACCGAGGGCAAAACCGGCATGCTGATCAAGGCCGAATGGCCGCAGCCGCAAGCCTCCTGGCGCGCGCCCGACGCGGCGGGTGAAATGGATTGGGTGGTCAAGCTGATCGAGGCCGTCCGCGCCGTCCGCTCGGAGATGAACGTGCCGGCTGGCGCCAAGATTCCGCTCACCATGAAGGATGCGAGCCCGGAGGCGCAACGCCGGATCGACACCCATCGCAGCCTGGTCCTGACGCTGGCGCGGCTCGACTCCATCACGCCGCAGACCGGCGAGGTGGCGAAGGACGCCGTGCAGATCGTGGTGGAGGAAGCGACCCTGATCCTGCCGCTCGCCGGCGTCATCGACATCGGCCAGGAGCGCACGCGGCTGCAGAAGGAAATCGGCAAGGTCGAGGGCGAGATCTGCAAGGTGGTAGGCAAGCTCGGCAACGAGGCCTTCGTCGCCAAGGCGCCGCCCGAAGTGGTCGAGGAAAACCGCGAGCGCCTCGCCGAATTCGAGGCCGCCAAGGCCAAGCTGGCGGACGCGCTGAAGCGGATCAGCGCGGCTTAATAGCGGTTAGAATCTTCTCCCAGAACCCGGGCCTTCGCTGACGAACTTTGTCGAGCCATTCCGCCAGCGGCAACTCACGTTCAAAGAACTTTTTGAACGCTCGGTTTAGCTCGTGGATCCAATTTTCGCTGTTGTCCGCAAGCAAAAATGCCATGAGTTTTTCAGAAATCGGATCTTCTTGATAATGGAAGATGGCGTTCCGAAAGCGCCGAAGTCGTTCAACGTGATCGGCCTGGGACAAAAGTCGGTCGATCTCAATATCGTTGAGATTCATTGCCCGGTATCCTTCCACCACAACGTACAGAAGCGCATACCAGATCGACACCATCATGAAGGACGAGTGAATTTCACCTGGGGCCAACAATTCAGGTGGCAAACGTGCGTCATTGGCATCACGGACAGGCAAGCGCCGTCGTTCTCTAATACTGTCCGCATGAAGCCAATGTTTGTGAAGGACAGCTAACCGGTAAATGTGAGCAGCTCTTTCCGGGTCTTCTGGCAATATACGAGGTATTTCCACCGTCATGCCCCCTGGCGTTTCGGAAAAATGAAGGACCCAAGATCATGCCTTCACTGACTAAACCTTCTGAGGTATTCCGCCAGAAAATCTTACCAGCGTACGAAGACTATCGCGCAAATCCATTGAGTGAACGTCATGCCTCAATCGTTGCTCGGGAAGTTAGCGATAACGTCGAATGGACTTTCAAATATTATAAAGCCGAGGATCAATCCCGTCTTTCAGGGGCCACTAACTTAAAGGACTTTCGCCAGTCGATTTTTGCAAGGTGCCCGGAGCTTCGACTGATGTGGGATCTCGGCGATGCTATTAAACATCGATTTCTTACCCGGCCGGGCATCCCGCGGATAGTGAGGTCCGCCACTGCCGCATATACCACGCGAGACGACGAGCTTGTCGTGGCGGTTTCTCAACAAGCCTTCCTCCCGGCCGTTACTGCAGCCGTGAATTTCTGGAAAAACTGGCAAGATTAGGCAGACTCTGCGTGAATTGAAGCCCTAGGCAGCCGCTCCCCGGTTCCTTATGCTGCGCCTCCCAGCCTTTTCCGTCCGAGTGACCCGAGTTCCGAGGTTCCGATGCCCGACGATATGAAGCCGCGTCCCGTGTTCGACAAGTCGAAGCTGCCCAGCCGCCACACCACGGAAGGGCCCGAGCGCGCGCCGCACCGCTCCTATTATTACGCCATGGGATTGAGCGAGGAGGATATCCATCTTCCGTTCGTCGGCGTCGCGACCTGCTGGAACGAGGCCGCGCCGTGCAACATCACGCTCAGCCGCCAGGCCCAGGCGGTGAAGCGCGGCGTCAAGGTCAGCGGCGGCACGCCGCGCGAATTCACCACCATCACCGTGACCGACGGCATCGCCATGGGCCACGACGGCATGCCGTCCTCGCTCGTCTCGCGCGAGGT
>CAZOBN010000237.1:0-2617 GCA_964577835.1 uncultured Rhizobiaceae bacterium | reverse complement strand
TATCGGGCGCCCCGATCATCAGCGGCACGAACCAGTTGCCGAAGCCGCCGATCATCGCCGGCATGACCATGAAGAAGATCATGAGCAGCGCGTGGGCGGTGACGATGACGTTGAAGAACTGATGGTCTTGGAAGATCTGGTCGCCCGGATTCTGCAACTCCATGCGCATCACGACCGAGAAGGCACCGCCGATCAGCCCCGCGACGATCGCGAGGATGATGTACATGGTGCCGATATCCTTGTGGTTGGTCGAATACAACCACCGCTTCCAGCCGCCGACGTATCCGTGGTCGCCATGAGCCTCGCCGTGAGCGTGCCCCTGAGCGTGAGTGTGCGTATCGTGACTCATGACCAACCTCTTGCTAACGCTTTTCCGCTGGCGCGCGGCTTACTGAGCCGACGCGGCGACGCGAAGATCTTGGGACGGCGCCGGGGTATCGACGGCCGCGAATTTCTTCTGGGCCTCGGCGACCCATTTGGCGAATTCGGCCTTGGAGACCGCCTGAACCGCAATCGGCATGAAGGCGTGGTTGATGCCGCACAGCTCGGAGCACTGGCCGTAATAGACGCCTTCCTTCTCGATGCGCATCCAGGTTTCGTTCAACTTGCCGGGCACCGTGTCCATCTTGACGCCGAAGGCCGGCACGGCCCAGGCATGAATGACGTCGTCCGAGGCGAGCAGGACGCGGATGTTGGTGTCGACCGGCAGCACGACGCGGTTGTCGGTCTCGAGCAGGCGTTTCTGGCCGGGCTGGATCTGGTCGGACGGCACGATCAGGCTGTCGAAGGTGAAATTGCCGTTGTCCTGATAGGTGTAGCTCCAATACCACTGGTGACCGGTAACCTTGAGGGTCAGTTCCGGGTTCTCGGTCTTGTCCATGAAATAGAGCAGCTTGAACGACGGGATGGCGATGACCACCAGGATCATGACCGGCAGCACCGTCCACAACACTTCGATGACCGTATTGTGCGAGGTCCGCGTCGGATTGGGGTTGCGTTTGGCGCTGAACCGCACCGAGACGTAGAGCAGCAGCACCAGCACCAAGAGCGTGATGGAGGTGATGATGATCATCAGCAGATCGTGCAATTGGTGCTGCAGGTGGGCGACCGGTGTCACGGCCGGCTGCAAGCCAAGCTGCCAAGGCTCCGGTTCGGCGGCGTGGGCGGCACCCGTGAGCGCGGCAATCGATACAATGAAGCCGATCGCAAAGCGCAATCCGGCGAGAACCAAGGCGGGAACGTGACTCAACCTCATCCTCATGATCCTACAGTCGTTTCACAGGGCCATCCGCGCGGCCTTATAGACCACGCTGGGGCCTTGCGCCAGATTTAAACCTTTGCCAAAGGGCAGCGATATCAGGACCCCGGCGGGGGCGCCTGACCATCGCTGCAGAGGCGACGCTGCATGGGTATGCAGGGAGGCCCCACTCGGGGAAAACTTGTAGAAAACCTGAGTCCGCAATGGGAAGGGTGCCGGAAGCCCAGCCCCTCTATCTAATGCCGAGCTTTGTTCTTGTGAAGCGTTTTCGGCCCCGCCCGGAACGCAAAAATGCATAGATCTCATGCGACTGGCTCGCAGCCCCGTGCGCGCGCCGATCACGCGCTGCCCACCGGACCGCGCGCGGTCGGTGGGCATTTGCAACCCATTCGCGATCCTGACTGGATTGCGGGCCGCCCGCCCCCTATCTTTTAAGGGCGTATTTTTTTGAATCGGGAGCCGCCATGTCCGCGCTGATCACCGCCGACGATCTGTTTTTCAACCGCGCCGGACTGTCGCGTCCCCGCGTCGAATCCCTGACCAACGCGGCGCTGAAGGGCGCCGACGATGGCGAGCTGTTCCTCGAATATAGCGTATCGGAGGCCTTCGGCTTCGATGACGGCCGCCTCAAGACCGCCAATTTCGATACCGCCCAGGGCTTCGGCCTGCGCGCCATCGCGGGGGAGGCTACCGGCTATGCCCATGCCAGCGAGCTCAGCGAAGCGGCCATCGCGCGGGCCGCGGAAACCGTCAAATCCGTGACGCGCGGCCATGGCGGCACCATCGCCGCGCCACCCCAGGGCACGAACCGGATGCTCTATACCGATGCCAATCCCCTCTCCGGCCAGGATTTCGCGGATAAGGTCAAGCTGCTGGCCGAAATCGATGCCTATGCCCGGGCCAAGGACCCGCGCGTCCGCCAGGTCTCGGTGTCGCTGACCGGCGAGTGGCGCGTCGTCGAGATCGTCCGGGCCGGCGGCGAGCGCATCGCCGATGTGCGGCCCCTGGTGCGGCTCAATGTCTCGGTGGTGGTCGGCGACGGCGACCGGCAGGAAACCGGCAGTTCGGGGGTCGGCGGCCGCGAGCGCTACGACGTCTTCATCCAGCCGGAGCGCTGGCAGGCTCAGGTCGACGAGGCGTTGCGCCAAGCCCTGGTCAATCTGGGCTCGATCCCCGCCCCGGCCGGCGAGATGGATGTGGTGCTCGGCCCGGGTTGGCCCGGCATTCTGCTGCATGAGGCCATCGGCCACGGGCTCGAAGGCGACTTCAACCGCAAGCAGACCTCGGCCTTCGCCGGCCTGATGGGACAGCGCGTTGCCGCCCCGGGAGTCACCGTGGTCGACGACGGCACGCTCGAGA
>CAZOBN010000236.1:0-2662 GCA_964577835.1 uncultured Rhizobiaceae bacterium | reverse complement strand
GCAAGCTGCTCGAGAGCAAGGACGTCAACTGGGGCTACAACGCCCAGGCGGGCCGCTTCGAGGATCTCGTCAAGGCCGGCATCATCGATCCGACCAAGGTCGTGCGCACGGCCCTGCAGGACGCGGCGTCCGTCGCCGGCCTGCTGATCACCACCGAGGCGATGGTCGCCGACAAGCCGGAGAAGAAGGAAGCCCCCATGGGCATGCCGCCGGGCGGCATGGGCGGCATGGACTTCTAAACCCAGTCCGTTCGATCCGAATGAGGGAAGGGGCCGCAACCGCGGCCCCTTTCTTTTTGCCCGTTCTCGCGGCCGACATCAGTTTCCGCGCCACGCCGTTCTTCACCGTCACCCTCGGGCTTGACCCGAGGGTCGATTGGCCGCTCGTCGGTATTCGGACGCTCGCAGTGGGTGCTCGGGTCAAGCCCACGGCTGTCCGGTTGAGCATCCGAGTTTCCCAGGAAACCGCCGACAGCACGACATTCGATGGTGGGTTCGCGGAGGATGGACACCGATCGTCACAGTCATAAGCGACGGCTTGACGTGGATGGCCCGAATAAATCGGGCCATGACGGAAATGGGCGGAAATCCAATAAAAACCGTCTTGCCCCGACTCGTTCGGGGCATCCACGAACCGGCGCATGCCAACGGCCTCGGCCTCAACCGGACAGCCGTGGGTCAAGCCCGAGCATGACGATGGGGGCAGGTGCGGTCGACAGGTGATCCGGTGCTGTCGCTGGTTCCAGATCCTTGTTCCCCGTCCGCATCTTTTCCTTTTGCCGCCCAGCCCACATCTATCCATGATGGATGCCATGATCAGAGCCATGCCCGATCCCGACAAGGTCGCCGCGCTGATGCGCGAGGTGGCCGCCGAGGAGATCTTGCCGCGCTTCCGCAAGCTCGAGGCCTGCCATATCCGCGAGAAGAAGCCGGGCAACTTCGTCACCGTCGCCGACGAGGCGGCCGAGGAGCGTCTTTCCGCGGGGCTGCTCACGCTCATGCCGGGCTCCGAAATCGTCGGCGAGGAGGGCGTCGCGGCCGATCCCGAGATGCTGCGCCACGTCGAAGGCGAGTCCGCGGTGTGGATCGTCGATCCGATCGACGGCACCGCCAATTACTGCGCCGGCAAGGAGATCTTCGCCGTCATGGTCGCGCTCGCCTCGAAGGGCGAAACGCTGGCGGCCTGGATCTACGATCCGATTGCCAACGAGATGCTGTCGGCGCTCAAAGGCGAGGGGGCTTGGCTCGACGGCGCGCGCGTCCACGTAGCACGGCCGGCGTTTCCGCAGCAGATGACCGGCGCGTGGAGCTACAAGAGCATCCAGGACAAGGACAAGCGCCGCCAGCTCAAGCGTCATCATCTGTTTCATGGCGACCCTGGCGACTTGCGCTGTGCCGGGCGCGAATATGCGGAGCTCGCCCGCGGCCGGCGCCACTTCACCAACTTCTGGGGCCTGATGCCGTGGGATCACGCGCCGGGCGTGCTGATCCACCGCGAGGCGGGCGGCTATTCGGCCTTCGCCGACGACGGCCAGCCCTATCGCCTGACGCGCACCGGCGGGCCCCTGCTGGTGGCACCCGACCGCGACAGCTGGGAGGCCCTGCGCCGCTTCGCGTTCGACGGCGAGGCCGCCGCGTCCCCGACGTTCTAGAGGCGGCGCAGCATCACGAAGGCATCGACGTAGCCGAGCCGCGGGTGCCGGAAGACCTCCGGCAGCCGCCCGACGATCTCGAATCCGCAGTGCTGCCACAGGCGCACCGCCCGCGCGTTGCTGCTGATCACCAGATTGAACTGCATGGCGCGGAAGCCGCGCGCCTTGGCTTCCATCAGGGAATGGCGGCACATCGCGGTTGCCACGCCGCGCCCGGTGGCGTCCGGGGCCGTCATGTAGCCGCAGTTCGCCACATGGCCGCCGCCGCCCGCCTGGTTGGCGCGCAGGTAATAGGTGCCGACGACCGCGCCGTCTTGTTCGGCGACGAACGCGGCATGAGCCGGGGCGCGCCAGTAGGCGAGCGCGGCCTCGCGGCTCATGTCGCGCGGCAGCGGATAGGTCTCGCCGGCGCGGATCACCGGCTCCAGGATGCGCCACAGCGCCGCCTCGTCGGCGTCGGTCGCGGGGCGGATGACTAGGGTCTGCGGCTCGGACATCGACTTCGGGTTTTCACCGTCGCTATAGTGGCGCGTGTTGTTTCTGACATCGTGCGCGCACCTCGTTGTTACCATGTGCGCGGCCGAGGGCAAGGGGGAGCGGACATGGCGGGCGAGAAGGTGGCTTTCATCGGCATGGGCGTCATGGGCTTCCCCATGGCCGGCCATCTGGCGCGCGCCGGCTATGACGTCACGGTCTACAACCGCACGGCGGCGCGGGCGGACGAGTGGAGCGCCAAATATCCCGGTCGCGCCGCCCGCACGCCGGCCGCCGCCGCCAAGGACGCCGCCTTCGTCTTCACCTGCGTCGGCAATGACGGTGACGTGCGCGCGGTGACCCTCGGTCCGGACGGCGCCTTCGCCGGCATGTCGTCCGGCGCCATCCTCGTCGACCACACCCCGGCCTCGGCCGATCTCGCGCGCGAGCTGGAGCAGGAGGCCGACCGCCGCCGGCTCGGTTTCCTCGACGCGCCGGTGTCGGGCGGCCAGGCGGGCGCCGAGAACGGCCAGCTCA
>CAZOBN010000235.1:0-2665 GCA_964577835.1 uncultured Rhizobiaceae bacterium | reverse complement strand
GTGGTGGCGGGGCCGGACGGCAATTCGATCACCGTCGAGATGGGCTCCTACGGCATCGGCGTGTCGCGGCTGGTGGGCGCCATCATCGAGGCGAGCCACGACGATGCCGGCATCATCTGGCCCGAGCCGGTGGCGCCGTTCCATGTCGGGTTGATCAATCTGCGCGCCGGCGACGCGGCCGTCGACGCCGCCTGCGCCGACATCTATGCCAAGCTGCGGAATGCCGGCATCGAGACTCTCTACGACGACCGCGACGAGCGGCCGGGTCCGAAGTTCGCCCGCATGGATCTGCTCGGCCTGCCGTGGCAGCTCATCGTCGGCCCGCGCGGATTGGAGAAGGGCCAGGTCGAAATCAAGAACCGCAGGACAGGCGAGCGCGCCGAACTCTCGCTCGAAGCGGCGCTCGCGCGCATCGGCAAGGGTGGCGCGGCGTGACGCCGGTGTCTCTCGAGCCTATCCTCTTTCGTCATGGCCCGACGTCGTGCCTCGCACGCATTCGCATGACTTCGGGCCATCCACGACTCTTTTCTGTCGCCAACACGTGGATGCCCCGGTCAAGCCGGGGCATGACGGGTGTGGGATGGCGAGCGCGCCGAACTGTCGCTCAAGACGTCGCTGGCGCGCATCGGCAAAGGCGGCGCGGCGTGATACTAATGCCGCCCATGCACAGCTACCTGGTAGCGCGCGCCTACGCCCCCCATGTCGTCATGGCCCGACTCGTTCGGGCCATCCACGACTTTTTATCTGTTGCCGACACGTGGATGGCCGGGTCAAGCCCGAGCATGACGAATAATAAAAGGCCGTCACTTCATAAAAGGCCGTCACCCTCGGACTTGATCCGAGGGGCCATGGCCGTAAGTCATGCGAATGCGTGCGATGCACGACGTCGGGCCATGACGATGGTTGTGCGGCGGGCATCGTACTTATTTGCGCCTCATTTATCGGTCGTCATGGCCCGACTTGGTCGGGCCATCCACGACTTTGTTGTTGGCAGACCCAGCGAAAAACGCGTGGATGGCCGGGCATCACGCGAATGCGTGCGAGGCACGACGCCCGGCCATGACGGAAAAAGAAAGGTGGCTCTCTTGCGAGCATTCACCTGGAGGCACGCCTGATGTTCTCGCCGTTCGAGCGCATGGTGGCGCTGCGCTATCTGCGGGCGCGGCGGCGCGAGGGGTTCATATCGGTGATCGCCGGTTTTTCGCTGCTCGGCATCGGGCTCGGAGTCGCCACGCTGATCATCGTCATGTCGGTGATGAACGGCTTCCGCCAGGAACTGCTCGGCCGCATCCTCGGCGTCGGCGGCCACCTCAACGTCTATAGCCAGGGCGTGGCGCTCGCCAATTACGACGATCTGGCCGAACGCATCCGCAAGCTGCCGTCCGTCGTCAGTGTGCGGCCGGTGGTCGACGGCCAGGTCATGGCTTCGGCCAACAACGTGGCGTCGGGCGCCGTGGTGCGCGGGCTGCGCGCCGAGGACCTCGCCGGCAAGCGCATCATTTCCGACAACATCGTCATGGGCTCGCTCGAGGGTTTCCAGGGCGACGACGCCCTGCTGGTGGGCAGCCGCATGGCGGCGCGCATGGGACTGCGCGTTGGCGATCCGCTGACCCTGATCTCGCCGCGCGGCAACGTGACGGCCTTCGGCACCGTGCCGCGGCTGCGCGCCTACCGCATCGCCGGCATCTTCGAGGTCGGCATGTACGAGCACGACAACAATTTCATCTATATGCCGCTCGAGGCGGCCCAGACCTTCTTCCAGCTCGACGGTGCGGTCAGCATGCTGGAGGTGACCACCGACAATCCGGACAACGTGCGCGCCGTGCGCAACGAGGTCGCCCGCGCGATCGGGCCGGGCGTGCGGTTGGTCGACTGGCAGCAGATGAATTCGAGCTTCTTCACCGCCATCCAGGTCGAACGTAACGTCATGTTCTTGATCCTGACCCTGATCATCCTGGTCGCGGCGTTCAACGTGATTTCCGGCATGATCATGCTGGTCAAGGACAAGGGCAGGGACATCGCCATCCTGCGCACCATGGGTGCCACGCGCGCCATGATCATGCGCATCTTCCTGCTCGCCGGCGCGTCGGTCGGTGTGTTCGGCACTCTGTTCGGCTTCATCCTTGGCCTGGTGTTCTGCGCCAACATCGAAACCATCCGGCAATGGATCCAATATCTCACCGGCACCGACCTGTTCTCGCCGGAGATCTACTTCCTGTCGCAGCTCCCCGCCGTGGTCGATCCCAACGAGGTGGCGACCGTCGTCATCATGTCGCTGTCGCTCTCGCTGCTGGCGACGCTCTACCCATCGTGGCGCGCCGCGCGTCTCGATCCGGTCGAGGCCCTGCGCTATGAGTGAGACGGCGGCGAATCGGGCGGGCGGCGAAGCGCCGGCGCTGCGTCTGGAAAAGATCACGCGCAGCTTCAAGGAAGGCACCGGGAAGCTGGAAGTGCTGCGCGGCGTCGATCTCGACATCTGGCCGGGTCAGCTCATCGCCCTGGTCGGCCCGAGCGGCGCCGGCAAATCGACGCTGCTGCACATCGCGGGGTTGCTCGAACAGCCGGACGGCGGCCAAGTTTATCTTGGCGGCACGCCCTGCGTCGGCTTGAGCGACGCGGAACGTACCCGGTTACGCCGTGACCATCTCGGGTTCGTCTATCAGTT
>CAZOBN010000234.1:0-2666 GCA_964577835.1 uncultured Rhizobiaceae bacterium | reverse complement strand
CTTGCCGCGCAGCGGCAGGATAGCCTGGGTATCGCGGTTGCGCGCCGACTAGGCGGAGCCGCCGGCGGAATCGCCCTCGACCAGGAATATCTCGGTGCCGTCGGAGGCGCTACGCGCGCAGTCGGCGAGCTTGCCCGGCAGGCGCAGCTTGCGCGTCGCGGTCTTGCGGTTGAACTCCTTCGCCTTCTTCTCGCGCAGCCGCTCCTCGGCGCGCGCGATGATGCTTTCGAGCAATTGATTCGCCGTCGTCGGGTCGCCCGACAGCCAATGGTCGAAGTGGTCCTTGATGGTGCTCTCGACCATCTTGGCCGCTTCGACGCTGGCGAGTTTCTCCTTGGTCTGGCCCTGGAACTGCGGATCGCGCATGAACAGCGACAGCATGCAGCAGGCGCCGTCCATCACGTCATCGGCGGTGATCTGCGCCGCGCGCCGGTTGCCGGCGAGATCGCCGTAGGCCTTGAGCGCGCGCGACAGGCCGCCGCGCAGGCCCGCCTCATGAGTGCCGCCCTGCGGCGTCGGAATGGTGTTGCAGTAGGACGAGATCAGGCCTTCGCCCTCGGCGACCCAATTGACCGCCCACTCGACCTTGCCGCCGCCGTTTTTGGCATCGTCACCGTTCAGATTCACGGTGCCTTCGAACGGCGCCGGGATCAGCGTCTCACGGCCTTCAAGGTTGCTGGCCAAGAAGTCGGCGAGGCCGCCCGGGAAGTGCAGCGTGTCTTCCTCGGGCACCGTGGTGCCGTGCAGCAGCGACTTGTCGACCTTCCAGCGGATGTCGACGCCGCGGAACCGGCAGGCCGGGGAGCGCGCCATGCGCTCGCGCTGGGCCGGGCTGACATCGGCCTTGTCGCCGAAGATCTGCGGATCGGGATGGAAGGTGATCGTGGTGCCGCGCCGGTTGGGTGCGGCGCCCGCGTCCTTGAGCGGGCCCTTGGGCACGCCGCGCACATAGCTCTGGGTCCACAGCTTGCGTTCGCGCGCCACCTCGACCAGCAGGCTGTCGGACAGCGCGTTGACCACCGAGGAGCCGACACCGTGCAGGCCACCGGAGGTGTCGTAGACCTTGCCGCCGAACTTGCCGCCCGAATGGAGCGTGGTGAGGATGACCTCGAGCGCCGACTTCTTCTTGAACTTGGGATGCGGGTCGACCGGAATGCCGCGGCCGTTGTCGCGGATGGTGACCACGTTATCCTCGTGCAGCTCGACCTCGATGCGGTCGGCGTGGCCGGCCACCACTTCGTCCATGGAATTGTCGAGGATCTCCGCCGCCAGGTGGTGCATGGCGCCGGCGTCGGTGCCGCCGATATACATGCCGGGCCGCCGGCGCACCGGCTCGAGCCCCTCGAGAACCTCGATGTCCTTGGCGGAGTAGCTGGATTCTTTCGACTTACTGAACAGATCGGCCATGCGCACCTGAGGCGACGAAAAAGGAAGCGTTGGCCCCGACCCATCGGGCGGCGGCTTCCACGAAGCCGAAGGGGCCTTTACGGGTGCTTATATAAGGGCGGGCGCGGTCCCTGTGCAAGAAGATGCTGTGGGACTACAATAAGAATCCACTAGATATAGTGAGAGTTGCGCGCACCGCAGGCGAATAGAAAGACAGTTCGCTAGCAGGATTACGCCGCTTTCCCGACTTCGCGGCGGATCTGCTTGCCGTAAGTCCGTTCGGCCACCCACAGATCGTGGCTGGACTGAATATCGAGCCACAATTCAGGCCCAGTATTGAAGTAGTGGCCTAACCGCAGTGCCATAACTGGTGTAATTGCCCGTTTACCAGCCATAATATCGGAAATGGCTTGGCGGTTGGTGCGCAGCTTGATCGCCAGGGCGTTGGCAGTCAGTCCACGAGCCTCCATTTCTTCGGCCAAAAGCCGGCCGGGGTGAACGCTGTTCATCATCATCATGGCAAAACCCTCCTTGGTCATGGCCGTCAGTGGTAATCCACGATCTCCACGCTATAGGCGTGGCCATCCTCGAACTCGAAAACGAGACGCCATGGGCCGTTGATCTTCACGGCCCACTGACCCTTGCGGTCACCGGACAATTTATGAAGTCCGATGCTGCTCAAATCCGCAAAAGCGTCCAAGCTTCTGGCCCGGTTCAACGTCGTGAGACGGACCATGGCCTTTTCAATGTCAAGCCCAGGAAACCTGCTTTTGCCGGTTTCCGCGAACTGGCGCGTGGCGCTGTTCTTCCAGGTCTTGATCAAGGCGGGAAGTATGTCATGCGGCGCGTGTCACGTCAAGCATGACAAGATGCGGCAAAGAAAAAAGGGCCACCCGAAGGCGGCCCTTTCTCACTCACTCCCCCAAAAGGCACGTTAGACTCCCGATTCGCACCCCTTGGAATCGTTGGGCTTTCATGGGGTGCGAGAGTCTAACGTTTTGGTCCTAAGTCGTTGATATTCCACTATTGGCTGTAGTACATCGCGTATTCCACCGGATGCGGCGTGTGCTCGAAGTTGTAGACCTCTTCCCACTTGAGCGCGATGTAGGCGTCGATCTGGTCGTCGGTGAACACGTCGCCCTTCTTCAGGAACTCGCGGTCGGCGTCGAGGCTCTGCAGCGCTTCGCGCAAGCTGCCGCAGACGGTCGGCACGTTCTTGAGCTCTTCCGGCGGCAGGTCGTAGAGGTTCTTGTCCATCGGGTCGCCCGGATGGATCTTGT
>CAZOBN010000233.1:0-2717 GCA_964577835.1 uncultured Rhizobiaceae bacterium | reverse complement strand
CTCGGCATCCATTGCCACAACGACACCGAGAACGCGGTGGCCAATTCGCTCGCCGCCGTGCGCGCCGGCGTGCGCCAGGTGCAGGGCACGCTGAACGGGTTGGGCGAGCGCTGCGGCAATGCCAACCTGATCTCGATCATTCCCAACCTCGCTTTGAAGATGGGCTTCGAGACCGGCGTCTCGGCCGAAAGCCTCAAGCGCCTGACCCACGTGTCGCATCTGCTCGACGAACGGCTCAACCGCGCGCCCAACAGGCATGCCGCCTACGTCGGCGAATCGGCCTTCGCCCACAAGGGCGGGCTGCATGTCTCGGCGGTGGCGAAGGACCCGCGCACCTACGAGCATATCGAGCCGGGCCTGGTCGGCAACGAGCGCCAGATCGTCATGTCCGATCAGGCGGGCCGCTCCAACGTGCTGTCGCGCCTGCGGGATGCCGGCATCAACGTGGAAGGCGACAGCCCGAAGATCCGCGAGTTGCTCGACATGGTGAAGACCCGCGAATACGAGGGCTATTCCTATGACGGCGCCGAGGCGAGCTTCGAGCTGCTGGCGCGCCGCGCCATCGAGAACGTGCCGGAATACTTCAAGCTGGTCAGCTTCCGCGTGCTCGACGAGCGGCGCTGGAACGCGCGCGGCCAGCTCATCACGCTGTCGGAAGCGACCATCAAGATCGACGTCAAGGGCGAGCGCACGATGACGGTGTCCGAGGGCAACGGCCCGGTGAACGCGCTCGACAACGCGATCCGCAAGGCGCTGCTGCCGTCCTATCCGACGCTCGCCGACATGCGGCTGGTCGACTACAAGGTGCGTATCCTGACGCCATCGGAGGGCACCAAGGCGGTGACGCGCGTCATCATCGAAAGCGCGGACGCCCACAACGACCGCTGGTCGACGGTCGGAGTCTCGACCAACGTCATCGACGCATCCTACAACGCGCTGTTCGACGCCATCACCTACAAGCTGCTGCGCAACGGCGCACAAGCAGGATCGAGCTAGATGCAATCGCGTAGCGATTCATTGAGCTCGTGAAGCCTGCTCTCCATGTTAAGGAAGAGCGAGATCATGCATGACATGAAGCACACCTGCTTTCATGTCATGCGATCTCGCTCTGGGGCCTGAGGGCTGTCGCGATGGCCGGCACCGATTCGTCGCGCCGCAAGCCCGCGGGCAAGACCGCGTCGTCCGACGACGGCGCGCTGAAGCCCGTCGTCATCCTGGTCGAGCCCCAGCTCGGCGAGAATATCGGTGCCTGCGCGCGCGCCATGCTCAATTGCGGCCTGACGGAGATGCGCCTCGTGCGGCCGCGCGAACCCTGGCCCAACGAAAAGGCGCGCCGCTCGTCGTCCGGCGCCGACATCGTGCTCGATTATGCGCGGCTGTTCGGCACCACGGCCGAGGCCGTCGCCGATCTTCAGCATGTCTTTGCCACCACCGCCCGGCCGCGCGGCATGGCCAAACACGTGGTCTCGCCGCGCGAGGCCGCCGCCATGATGCGCGAGTTCAACGGCGAGGGGCGGTCGTGCGGCCTGCTGTTCGGGCCGGAGCGCACCGGGCTCGAGAACGACGACGTGGCGCTCGCCGAGATCGCCGTTCAAGTGCCGCTCAATCCGGAATTCTCCTCGCTCAATCTCGGCCAGGCCGTGCTCATTCTTGCCTACGAATGGTTTCTGCTGGGCGGCGCCGAGGTGGATGCGGGAGACGGATTACGGCGTTCGCCGCCGGCCGACCGCAAGACGATGATGGCCTTGTTCGACCATCTCGAACAAGAGCTCGACCGCGCCGGCTTCTTCTACCCGCCCGACAAGCGTCCCCGCATGCTGCGCAATATCCGCACCATGTTCTTGCGCGCTCATATGACCGAGCAGGAGGTCCGCACCCTGCGCGGCGCCATCAAGGCCCTGGTCGAGCCGAGGGCGCGCGGCGATCAGGCGACCCGGCCCCTGGGGCGCAAGCCCCGCAAGAAATAGCTGGCGCAAGCCCCGCAAGAAATAGCCGGCGCAAGCCCCGTGCGAAATAACCGGCGCAAGCCCTGTGCGAAATAGCGGGCGCAAGCCTCGCACGAAATAGCCACCCCAGGCCGCGCCGCCCATAACCGACCTGACGCCGGCGTCCAGCCCGGCGCCTCCCCGCATTCGGGTCCGGCTCAGGCGGCCGCAAGCCATGTAAACGGCGCTTGGCCCCGTTAAGCCTTTCTTTGCACTCAATGGTCCATTCTCATGCAGTCCCAAAAGAGTGCCCATTGCAGGTGGAGCCCATGCCCGTTCGCATCAGACTGCTCGGTCGTTATGGCAATGGTGTTGCCGCTGCCTTGTTCGGCATCATTTTTGTGTTCGCGCTCACGCGCGGCGAACTCGGCTTTGCATTCTTCGCGCTGCTGGTGAGCTGTCTCGCCGGCTTCAACGTCTATATCACCGAAAAAGCCGCTGCCTTGACCGCGGAGGAAGAATGGCTCAAGGCCGAACTGCGCAAAGCGGAATTGCGCCGCAAGCTCGGCGGGCTCGCCGGCGAAACGCCGGAAACCGTCGTTCGCCATCACGGCCTCTGAACGCATTAACCAATTTTTAACGGCGTGTCGACATTCTGTCGTGTGGTGGTTCGATCGCCCGCGAACAGGTGGCACATGCCCGCGCGTATTCGCTTTGTTGGCCGTTACATCAATGCCCGCGTCTTTCTGCTGATCGGCATTCTCGCGCTAATCGGTTTCGATAACGGGGGCG
>CAZOBN010000232.1:0-2725 GCA_964577835.1 uncultured Rhizobiaceae bacterium | reverse complement strand
GCTCAAGATCAACACCTCGGGCGTCATCCCGCCGATCTTCGCCTCGTCGCTGCTGCTGATGCCGACCACGGTCGCCAGCTTCAGCGCGGGGCAAGGGCCGGAGTGGCTCACCCTGATCACGGCGACCCTTGGCCACGGGCAGCCGCTCTATATGGTGCTCTACGCGGCGCTGATCGTCTTCTTCTCGTTCTTCTATACCGCCGTCGTGTTCAACCCGAACGACACGGCCGAGAACCTGAAGAAATACGGCGGCTTCATTCCCGGTATCCGTCCGGGCAAGAATACCGCCGACTATCTCGATTACATCCTGACCCGGCTGACCGTGGTCGGCGCCGCCTACCTGGTCGCCATCAGCCTGTTGCCGGAGTTCCTGATCACCAAGTTCTCCGTGCCGTTCTACTTCGGCGGCACCAGCCTGCTGATCGTCGTCACCGTGACGATGGATACCGTGGCGCAGATCCAGTCGCACTTGCTCGCCCACCAGTACGAGGGCCTGATCAAGAAGTCGAAGCTGCGCGGGCGGCGTGGATGAACCTGATTTTGCTGGGTCCGCCTGGGGCGGGCAAAGGGACACAGGCGCAGTTGCTCAAGGACCGCCATGGCTTGGTTCAACTGTCGACCGGCGACATGTTGCGCGCCACCGCGGCCTCGGGCGGTGAGTTGGGCCGGAAGGTCAAGGAAATCATGGCTTCGGGCGCGTTGGTGCCGGACGACATCATCATCGCCATGATTGCCGACCGGATCGCCAAGCCGGACTGTGCCAATGGGTTCATTCTGGATGGTTTTCCCCGCACCACCCGTCAGGCCGAGGCCTTGGACAGCATGCTGGCGGAAAAGGGCTTGGGGCTCGACGCGGTGATCGAGCTCAAGGTGGACGACGCGGCCCTGGTCGACCGGATCAGTGGGCGGTTTAGCTGCGGTTCGTGCGGGGCCGGCTATCACGATAGCCATAAAAAGCCAAAGAACCCAGGGGTTTGCGACGTTTGCGGCGGAACGACCTTCATACGCCGCGAGGACGACAACGCCGAGACGGTGAAGGCGCGGCTCGATGCCTACCACCGTCAGACGGCGCCTTTGCTGCCCTATTACAAGGCCCGGAATGTGTTAAAATCCATCGACGGCATGGCCCCGATCAAAGATGTGACCGGCCAAATCGAAAAAGTTCTGGCCAAGGGTCTAACAAGTTGACTTGATACTGGATTTTCCTATAATCCCGGGCCTTCTGCCTCTAAGGCGGTCCGGTTCAATCCACATTCTGATCAGGAGTACGCGGCTTGGCGCGCATTGCGGGCGTTAACATCCCTACGGAAAAAAAGGTGCAGGTTGGCCTCACCTATATTTTTGGGATCGGGCCAGCACGGGCGAAGGACATCTGCACGAAGGCGGGGATCGCTGAAGCGACCCGCGTCAACCAGTTGTCCGACGACGACGTGATCCGGATCCGCGAAATCATCGATCGCGACTATCAGGTCGAGGGCGACCTGCGGCGCGAGACCGCGATGAACATCAAGCGGCTCATGGACCTCGGTTGCTACCGTGGCCTGCGTCACCGCAAGGGCCTGCCCGTCCGTGGCCAGCGCACTCACACCAACGCACGGACCCGCAAGGGACCTGCACGGCCTATCGCCGGTAAGAAGAAGGCCGTCTAACCAGCGGGATTATCATGGCAAAGCCAGCACAGACCACCGCAGCGGCCGGACGGCCGCGTCGTCGCGAGCGTAAGAACATCACGTCGGGCGTCGCCCATGTGAACGCGAGCTTCAACAATACGATGATCACCATCACCGACGCGCAGGGCAATACCATCGCCTGGTCGTCGTCGGGCATGCAGGGCTTCAAGGGCTCGCGCAAATCGACGCCGTATGCGGCGCAGATGGCCGCCGAAGACGCCGGCCGCAAGGCCATGGAACATGGCATGCGCACGCTCGAGGTCGAGGTCAAGGGACCTGGCGCCGGCCGCGAATCCGCGCTGCGCGCGCTGCAGACCGTCGGTTTCACCATCATGTCGATCCGCGACGTGACGCCGATCCCGCACAACGGCTGCCGTCCGCCGAAGCGTCGCCGCGTTTGAGTTGTTCCCGCGGCGCAGGGTTTATTCAGCCCTCGCCGCGGTCGTGTCGATCGGGCCCCGCGGCACAGGGCCCACTGCCTGAGCCCGCTCGGGGCCGCAGGCAAGCCGGACAGGATCTGGCAGTACGATTTCAGGCGGACCGCTCCGCCTCACTGAGAGGTCTTATTCGTGATTCAGAAGAATTGGACGGAACTGATTAAGCCCACCAAGCTGCAAGTCACGCCGGGGGCCGAACCGCAGCGTTTCGCCACCGTTGTCGCCGAGCCGCTTGAACGGGGTTTCGGCCTGACGCTCGGCAACGCGCTGCGTCGCGTGCTGTTGTCGTCGCTGCAGGGCGCCGCCATCACGTCGGTGCAGATCGAAGGGATTCTCCATGAATTCTCCTCGATTCCGGGCGTGCGCGAGGATGTCACCGACATCATCCTCAACATCAAGGCGCTCGCCATCCGCATGCAGGGCGAAGGCCCGAAGCGCATTTCGCTCAAGGCCACCGGCCCGGGCGAAGTGACCGCCGGCATGATCGAGACCGTGTCGGATATCGAGATCCTCAATCCGGACCTGGTGATCTGCACGCTCGACAATGGCGCCAAGATCACCATGGAGCTGACGGTCGAGACCGGCAAGGGCTATGTGCCGGCGACCCAGAATCGCCCC
>CAZOBN010000231.1:0-2754 GCA_964577835.1 uncultured Rhizobiaceae bacterium | reverse complement strand
CTCGTTGATGAAGCGCGACTGGTAATCGTCGCGGTATTCGCCGGGCCAGGTGGCGACCAGATAGTAGTTCAGCGCCGGGCGGCATTTGGCGCAGCCGCATGAGGTTTTCCAGGCGAGGTCCTGCATGACCGCCGGAATCGACTTGAGCTCCTGGGCGACAATCAGGCGCCGCACCTCGTCATGGCCGAGGTCGGTGCAGCCGCACATCGGCGTGGTATCGGCGGGCTTGTATCCATCGCCGAGCGAGAGGGTGAGCAATTGCTCGACCAGTCCGGTGCAAGACCCGCAGGACGAGGATGCCTTGGTATGGGCGCGCACCGCCTCCAGCGTGCTCAGCCCCTGGCCGGTGATGGCGGCGGTGATCTTGCCCTTGCACACGCCGTTGCAGCCGCAGATCTCCGCCTTATCCGACAAGGCTGCAACGGCCGCCGTAGGGTCCAGGGAGGCGCCCCCCGCGTAGCTCTGGCCGAAGATCAGGGTCTCGCGCAGATCCGAGATATCGGTTTTCTCCTGCAGCAGTTGCAGGAACCAGGCGCTGTCGCTGGTATCGCCGTAGAGCACGAGGCCGACGATGCGGTTGTCCTTGATGACCAGCCGCTTGTAGATGCGGCGCGCGGCGTCGCGCAGGATGATGTCCTCGCGGTCGAGCGCCTCGGCGAAATCGCCGGCCGAGAACAGATCGACGCCGGTGACCTTGAGCTTGGTGGCGGCGACCGAGCCCTCATAGGCGCTCGCCGCCTCGCCGGCCAACTGCGCCGCCACCACCTTGGCCATGTCGTAGAGCGGCGCCACCAGCCCGTAGCAGATGTTGCGGTGCTCGACGCATTCTCCGACGGCCAAAATGTCGGGATCGCTGGTCACCATGCGATCGTCGACGATCACGCCGCGCCCGGTCTGCAGCCCAGCCGCCTTGGCGAGAGCCAGGTTGGGCCGGATGCCGACCGCCATGATCACGACGTCGGCCGGAATTTCCGTGCCGTCATCGAGGCGCACGGCGTGCACGCGCTCTTCTCCCAATCTGGCTTCGCCGATGATCGCATGGGTATTGGCCCGCGTGATCACCGTAATGCCGCGGTCGGTCATCGCCTTTTCCAGCAGATATCCCGCCGCCGAATCCAACTGCCGCTCCATCAGGCTCGGCATGAGATGGAGCACGGTCACGTCCATGCCGCGCGCCGTGAGCCCGGCCGCCGCCTCCAGCCCGAGCAGGCCGCCGCCGATGACCACGGCCCGGCCGCCCGCTTTCGCCGCGTCGAGCATGGCGTTGACGTCGTCGAGGTCGCGGTAGCTCAACACGCCCGGCAGATGGGCGCCCGGCACGGGGATGACGATGGGCAGCGAACCGGTCGCGATCAGCAGCTTGTCGTAGGGGACATAAGCGCCATCCGCCGAGATGACGCACTTGCGCTCGCGGTCGATCGCCGCGATCGCCCTCCCCTTGTGCAGAGTGACGCCGTGCTCCGCGTACCAGCCGTCGTCGTGGATCAGGATATCTTCATAGGTCTTCTCGCCCGAGAGGACCGGCGAGAGCAGGATGCGGTTGTAATTGACCCGCGGCTCGGCGCCGAAGATGGCGATCTCGTAAGCGCCGGGGGCTTTGGCGAGCAAATCCTCGACGGCGCGCCCCGCCGCCATGCCATTGCCGATAACGACCAGTTTTTTTGTCATGAACGCACCTCGTAAATCATTACTCAGGCCGCCCGTACCGCGCGCACCTTCTGCCGCTCGTAGAGGAAGCGCAGAACCTCGGCGCGGCAGTGGATGTAGCGGGCGTCATTGACCAGATCGAGCCGGTTGCGCGGCCGTGCCAGGCCGACGTCGAGCACCTCGCCGATGGCGGCCTCGGGCCCGTTGGTCATCATCACGACCCGATCCGACAGCAGCACGGCCTCGTCCACGTCGTGGGTGATCATCAGGATGGTGTTGCCGAGCTGGGCGTGGATATCCATCACCGAATCCTGGAGATGGGCCCGGGTGAGCGCATCGAGCGCGCCGAACGGCTCATCGAGCAACAGCACCTTGGGCTCCATGGCCAGCGCGCGGGCGATGCCGACGCGCTGCTTCATACCGCCGGAGATCTCCGCCGGACGCTTCTGCCGCGCATCCGCCATATGGACCAGCTCGAGCTGGGACAGGGTCCAATCGTGGCGCTCGGCCCTGCTTATCGAGCGCATGGTCTTGTCGACCGCCAGCCGCACGTTCTCGTAGACGGTCAGCCAAGGCAGCAGGGAATGGTTCTGGAACACCACGGCGCGGTCGGGGCCGGGTGACGACACTTCCTTGCCGTCGAGCAGCACGGCGCCGCTCGTCGGGCTGAGCAAGCCGGCGACGATGTTGAGCAGGGTCGACTTGCCGCAGCCGGAGTGGCCGATGAGCGCCACATACTCGCCCTTGTCGATCTTGAGATCGATGTTCTGCAGGGCGACAAAGGGCGCGCCCTTGGTGCGGAACGTCATGCCGAGATTTTCGATGCTGAGATAAGCGGTCATGGTGTTGTCCTTTCCCGGCCCTTAGTTCGCGAGCGTCCCGCGGGCGATGAAATAGCCCGCCAGGGTGATCAGGCGATCGAGCAGGAAGCCGACCAGGCCGACATAGATCAGCGCGACGATGATGTCGCTGATCAGCGAGCTGTTCCATGCGTCCCAGATGAAGAAGCCGATGCCGACGCCGCCGATCAGCATCTCGGCGGCGACGATGGCGAGCCACGACAGGCCGACGCCGACCTTCAGCCCGGTGAACATGTAGGGGACCGTC
>CAZOBN010000230.1:0-2806 GCA_964577835.1 uncultured Rhizobiaceae bacterium | reverse complement strand
AGCGCCCACCCGGCTGAACAGGCGATCGACGATGCCGATATGGGCGGACTCGGCGGGCACGAAACTGCCCATCTGGGCGAGCACGGCGATCACGGCGTTTTGGCGCAAAAACGTGCTCTTGCCCGCCATGTTGGGGCCGGTGAGCAGCCACAAGCGGCTGGCTTTGGCGGCGCTTGGGTCGTCGCCCGGCGTGAGATCGCAATCGTTGGCGACGAAGGCGCCCGATTGGGCGCGCTTGAGCGCGGCCTCGACCACCGGATGGCGCCCGGCATCGATGCGGAACGCGAGGCTGTCGTCGACCATTGGCCGCGCCCAGTTCTGCTCTTCGGCGAGCGCCGCCAGCCCCGCCGTGACGTCGATCGCCGCAGCCGCCCGGGCCGCGCCGGAAATTGCCGCCGCGCGCGTCATGACCGCGGCGGACAATTCATCGAACACCTGCAGCTCGAGCGCCCGCGCATGATCGGCGGCCCGGCTGATCTTGGTTTCGAGTTCGGCGAGCTCGATGGTGGTGAAGCGCACCGCGGTGGCGATGCTCTGGCGGTGGATGAAGAAGCGATCCTGGCCTTCCGGCCCTTGGGCGCCGGTCAGCTTGTCGGCCTGGTTGGGCCGCACCTCGATGAAATAGCCCAGGATGTTGTTGTGGCGGATTCTGATCGGAATGCCGCAGGCCGTCGCATAGCGCGCTTCGAGCCCGGCGATCAATTTGCGGCTGTCGTCACGCAGGGTCCGCGCCTCGTCGAGCTCGGGCTTGAAGCCCGGCGCGACGAAGCCGCCGTCCCGCGTGAAGGCGGGTAATTCCGCGGCCAGGGCCAGGGTCAGGCGCTCGACCAAGTCGCTTTCGGTGCCGAGCGCGCGGCAAGCGCTTTCGAGCGCCGCCGGGAAAGCCGCGAGCCGGGCCTGCCGTTCGCTCTGCGCCAAGGTGGCGCGCAAGGCGGCGCCGCAGGACAGGCCGTCGCGCAGGGCGGCGAGATCGCGCGGACCGCCGCGTCCGAGCCCGAGCCGCGACAGGGCACGCGCCATATCGGGCATGGCATCGAGCAGCGTGCGCAACTGCACGCGCAGATCGCCGCGGTCCAGCAGATACGCGACGGCCTCGAGCCGGCGGTTGATGCGCGCCACCTCGGTCAGCGGCGCCGCGAGGCGCGCGGCGAGCAGCCTGGCGCCGGCCCCGGTCAGGGTGCGGTCGATGGTGGCGAGCAGGCTGCCCTCGCGCGTGCCGTCCGGGCCCTGGGCCAGCTCCAGGTTGCGCCGGGTCGCCGCGTCGATCTCGATGACCGCGCCCGCCGCCACGCGGCGCAGCGGCTGTAGCGCAGGCATGCGGCCCTTCTGGGTCAATTCCACATAGTCGAGCAGCGCGCCGGCAGCCGCCAGCTCGGCGCGGCCGAAGCTCCCGAAGGCGTCGAGCGCCGCCACGCCATAGAACGTCTGCAGCCGCCGGCGCGCGTTCTCGCTGTCGAACAGGGAGGCCGGCTGGGGCGTCAGCGCGCAACCGCTGTCGTCGAGCAGGGCGGCCACCTCGTTGCGGCCGAACAGCTTGTCGGCGACCAGCAGCTCGCCGGCCTGGATGCGCGCCAATGCGGCGCCGAGCGCGGCCTGGGTCACCGGCTGGGCCTGAAACTCGCCGGTCGACAGGTCTAGCCAGGCCAGGCCGAATTCGCCGCCCGTCTCGGCCAAGGCACCCAGGAAGTTGTTGCGCCGCGCATCCAGCAGCGAGTCCTCGGTCAGCGTGCCCGGCGTCACCAGGCGCACCACGTCGCGCCTGACGATGGATTTGCCGCCGCGTTTTTTCGCCAGTGCCGGATCTTCGATCTGCTCGCAAACGGCAACGCGGAAGCCGCGCTTGATCAAGCGCGCGAGATAGGCCTCGGCGGCATGCACCGGCACGCCGCACATCGGGATATCCTCGCCCTGATGCTTGCCGCGCTTGGTCAGCGCGATATCCAGCGCGCGCGCGGCCTGCACCGCATCCTCGAAGAACAATTCGTAGAAATCGCCCATGCGGTAGAACAGCAGCGAGCCGGGATGGGCGCGCTTGACCGCGAGATACTGCGCCATGAGCGGCGAAATAGCCTCGTTCGACCCGTTTGAGGCGGATTCCGCAGCGGATTGCGCCGAATCGCCCGCGCGAGCGTCGGGCGCGAACGTCGCAGCCATGGAGAGAGGCGCCGGATCGGTCACGCTGTCCTTCAGGGTATCGGCCTTCAGGGTGTGGGCCATCGCCGTCGATGACGCATGGGTGGTGGCTGGAGCCGCTACCATACCGGCGGCGCGCCGGGCGGGCAATGCGACAGAGATCGTTAAAATTTCCCCGTGACAGGGGGGCGGCGTGTTGGCAAGTTGCGACAGTCAGGGAGCCGTCGGGTGCCTCGAGCCCACGAACTGCCGGCCGCGCAGTCTGCGCGAACCCCGCCGAAAGCCCTGCAGTTATCACCCCCCAGGAACCGTTATGGCGAATTCGAGCGACCACGTGACCGACGAGGAAGCCCTCGAGCTTCATGCCATGGGGCGCCCCGGCAAGCTGGAGATCGCGCCGACCAAGCCGCTGACCACCCAGCGCGACCTGTCGCTCGCCTATTCGCCGGGCGTCGCCGCGCCGGTGCTGCGCATCGCCGCGGACCCGACGAAAGCCTACGACTACACGATCAAGGGGAACCTGGTCGCCGTCATCACCAACGGCACCGCCATCCTGGGCCTGGGCGATCTCGGCGCGCTCGCCGCCAAGCCCGTGATGGAAGGCAAGGCGGTGTTGTTCAAGCGCTTCGCCGATGTCGATTCGATCGATCTCGAGGTCGACACCCGGGACGTC
>CAZOBN010000229.1:0-2877 GCA_964577835.1 uncultured Rhizobiaceae bacterium | reverse complement strand
CCGCACGCGTCAGCTACGGCCGCGGCACCAAGAAGGTCAGCGAGGATCGCGGGCTGATCAACTACCTGATGCGCCATCGCCACACGACGCCGTTCGAGATGTGCGAGATCAAGTACCACGTCAAGCTGCCGATCTTCGTCGCGCGCCAGTGGATCCGCCACCGCACCGCCAACGTCAACGAATACTCGGCGCGCTACTCGATCCTCGACAACGAGTTCTACATCCCGAAGCCCGAGCATCTCGGCGTGCAGTCGTCGTCGAACCGCCAGGGCCGCGGCGACGCGCTCACCGGCAAGGAGGCCGAGCGCGTGCTCACGCTGCTGCGCGAGGATTCCCAGCAGGCCTACGACCATTACGCCGAGATGCTGAACGAGAACGAGAAGGGCGAGGTGGTCGATCCGGAACGCTCGGGCCTGGCGCGCGAGCTCGCGCGCATGAACCTGACGCTCAACTTCTATACCCAATGGTATTGGAAGGTGGACCTGCACAACCTGCTCCACTTCCTCTCGCTCCGCGCCGATCCGCACGCGCAGTACGAAATCCGCGTCTTCGCCGACGCCATGCTGGAGACGGTGAAGCGCTGGGTGCCGCTGGTCCACGACGCCTTCCTGCAATACCGCATGGGTGGCGTGCACCTCTCGGCCAAGGCGGCGAGCGCGATCAAGCGCATGCTCGTCGGCGAAAAGGTCGAGCAGAAGGACAGCGGCCTCTCGGCGCGCGAATGGCGCGAGACCATGGACGTGCTGGGGCTGGAGGGGAAGTAGAGGCGCGCTTCGGGCAAGGGAGCGCCTGCCCGACTCATTATCGTCATGGCACGGCTCGACCGGGCCATCTTTCGCGGACGAGCCGAAACCGACAATCAGTCGAGGAGTGGTCCATGGCCGATACGCAAACCTACACTGGCGGCTGCCATTGCGGCGCGGTGCGCTACGAGGCGACGCTGGCGCTCGACCCGGTGATCTCGTGCAACTGCTCGATCTGCACCAAGCGCGGCTCGCTCCTGTCCTTCACCACGCCGGACAAGTTCACCCTGCTGTCAGGCGGCGACGAACTGGTCGACTACCAGTTCAACAAGCACGTCATCCATCACCTGTTCTGCCCGAAATGCGGCACCGAATCCTTCGCGCGCGGCAGACGCCCCGATGGCCAGGAGATGATCGCCATCAACGTGCGCTGCCTCGACGATGTGGATATCGGCGCGCTGAAGCTCCGGCCGTTTGACGGGCGGAGCAAGTAGGTGTCTTGGCTGATACTCTTTCCAGCGTCGGAATGTCTCAAAACTGACCAAAACTCAGCTTGAGTGCGTCCAAGGGGAGCTCATTCGGCAAAAAGCCCCACTTTTCTGCCGGATTCTAAGGGTATAGAATAAGTTATGGCTAGACGCGGCACACAAGTGGTCATTTCGGCGTTCAGCGAAGATCAAGTTGAACGGCTGACGGGCGTATCGAAGCAGCAACTTCGGTACTGGGACCGGACGGGCTTTTTTAAACCTGCATATGCGAATGAGGATCGACGTGTAGCCTACAGTCGAATCTACTCGTTCAGAGATGTTGCATCGCTGCGCGTCCTGAACGTGCTAAGGAACCAATATAGTATCCCTCTCCAGCATCTCCGGAAGGTGGCGCAGGAACTTTCTCATCTATCCGACGATAAGTGGACCGCTACCGAACTCTTTGTCCTGAATAAACGGGTCGTGTTTGTGGAGCCAGGCACTAAACAACACAGGGAGATTGTGGGTGGCCAGTATGTCATCGGGATACCCCTAAACGTGATTCTGTCGGATACGAGGCGCGATATTAAGCGCCTTAATGTACGCGATGGCGAGAGCATTGGAAAAATTGATCGTGCTCGGTACATCAGCCATAATTCATGGGTGGTTGCTGGAACTAGAATTCCGGTTGCGACCATCAAACGGTTTGCCGAGGATGGCTTTTCTATCCAGCAGATAATGCAGGAATATCCGACGCTCACCGAGGCCGACATCAAGGCCGCCATTGAGCATGGAAGTGGTGGTCTGGCCGCGTGAAAAAACGGCCTGTTCTCATGCTCTTCCTGGACGAGGGCGTGCCTGATTCGGTCGGACGATGTTTTTCAAGTGCTGGTCACAAGGTCATTTATCTGAGGGACGCCATTGCTCCTGGTTCCCCCGACCAGTTGGTCTGCGCTGTATCCGAAGCAAACGATGCGATCCTTGTAGCGCTTGATGGCGATATGCGCGAAATCGTAAAGCGTCGTGGTATCGGGCAACGTAGATTTCGCAAACTGAGTCTAATCAAGCTGTCTTGTCGCGAAACAAGAGCCGCAGAGCGGGTGAAAGCAGCAATTTCACTTATTGAGCATGAGTGGCAGTTTGGATTGAGCAGCAATGATCGGCGGATCTTTATCGAGATTAGTACGGACGTAATCCGAACATTCCGATAGCCAATGCTATCGCTTGCCGCTACTGCACCACGATCCGCGGCGCTTTCTTCGCGCCGGTGTCGCCGGTGTTCAGCTTTTCCCACACCTTGGCGGCGATCTGTTTGAAGGCTTGCGCCTGCGGGCTGTCCGGCTGCTCGACCACGATCGGCGTGCCGGCGTCCGAGGTCTCGCGGATGGCGATGTGCAGCGGCACCTCGCCGAGGAAGTCGGTGCCCAGGCGCTCGGCTTCCCGCTTGGCGCCGCCGTGGCCGAAGATGTGGCTTTCGTGGCCGCAGTTCGGGCAGATGAACAGGCTCATGTTCTCGACGATGCCGAGCACCGGCACCTCGACCTTGCGGAACATGGCGAGGCCTTTGCGCGCGTCGAGCAGGGCGATGTCCTGAGGCGTCGAGACGATCACGGCGCCGGCCAGCGGCACGCGCTGCGCCATGGTGAGCTGGGCGTCGCCGGTGCCCG
>CAZOBN010000228.1:0-2883 GCA_964577835.1 uncultured Rhizobiaceae bacterium | reverse complement strand
GAGCGGGAACACGCGCTCGACGCCTTCGCCGTAGGAAATCTTGCGCACGGTGAAGGAGGAATTGAGGCCGGCGTTGGAGCGCGCGATGCACACGCCTTCGAAGGCCTGGACGCGCGAGCGGTCGCCTTCGACCACCTTCACGTTGACGCGCAGGGTATCGCCCGGGGCGAAGTCCGGCACGGCCCGATCGGCCGTGAGCTTGGCAATCTGTTCTTGTGCCAGCTGATCGATGAGGTTCATGGCAGCTACCTTTTTTTACCTATGCCCTGCCGCAGAATTACGGACGTGTGGGCGGTTGATGGTTGCGCGCGACGTAGCGGTCCCACAGGTCGGGCCGCCGGTCGCGCGTGACTTGCTCGGCCTGGGCGAGACGCCAGGCGCGGATCTTCTCGTGATGGCCGGACAGCAGGACCTCCGGCACGGCGCGGCCGCACCAGCTCTGCGGCCGGGTGTAATGGGGATATTCCAGCAGACCCTGCTCGAAGCTTTCCTCGGTCAGCGATTCGGTGTTGCCGATGACGCCGGGCAAGAGCCGCACGCAGGCGTCGATCAGGGTTATGGCCGCCGGCTCGCCGCCCGACAGGATGAAATCGCCGATGCTGATCTCTTCCATCTGGCGCGCCTCGATGACCCGATGATCGACACCCTCGAAGCGGCCGCACAAGAGCGTGATCGACGGCGCCGCGGCCAACCGCCGCGCGGTCGCCTGGTCGAGCAGCCTGCCGCGCGGCGTGAGAAAGATCTTGGGACCTTCGCTGGCGCTCACCGAATCGAGCGCGGCGGCGACCACGTCGGGGCGCAGCACCATGCTGGCGCCGCCGCCGAACGGCGTGTCGTCCACCGTGCGGTGCTTGTCGGTGGCGAAGCCGCGGATGTCGACCGTGTTCAGCGCCCAGATACCGTCGGCGAGCGCACGGCCCGCGAGCGAATGGCCGAGCGGCCCGGGGAACATCTCCGGGAACAGGGTCAGCACGTCGGCGGTCCAGGGCGCGGTGCGCGTGCTCATGGCTTGCCCGCCTCCTGTTCGCCGCCCGCTTCGCCGCCCAGTTCTCCATTGGCCGGCTCGTCGAGCAGGCCCTCGGGCGGATCGATGACGACCTTGCCGGCCGCGATATCGACCGTCGGCACCACCGCATGGGTGAACGGCACCACCACCGAACCGCCATCGTCGCGCGCGATATCGAGCAGATCGCCGGCGCCGAAATTGTCCACGGCGCGGACCGTCCCCAGCCGCTCACCCGAGACCAGCACGGCTGTCAGGCCGATCAGATCGTGATGGTAGTACTCGTCCGGTTCGGCCGCCGGCAGCGCCGCGCGCGGCACATAGAACCGCAAGCCGCGCAGTGCTTCGGCCGCATTGCGGTCGGTCACGCCCTCGATGCGGGCGATGACCACCGACTCGCCGGCCGCCCCGCCGGGCGCGCGCAGATGGGACAGCCGGAACTGGCGCGCGCCCGTTTCGTCCGATACCGGACCATAGGCGCCGACGCCGAGCGGATCGGCGGTGAAGGCCTTGATCTTCACCTCGCCCTTGATGCCATGGGCCGCGGCGATCGCGCCGACGCAGACGCGCGCCTCGGCCGCGCCGGAAGCAGCCTTCCGGGCGGGTGAGGCAGCGGTCTTGTTCGACCCTTCGGTCGAAGCGTTGCGCAGTTGCGCGGCCATGATGTCGGACGTCCTTGCGGTGCCTGGGTCGTCGTCGTTTAGGAAGCCGGCGCTTCGGCGGCAGCTTCGGCGGCCGGCGCTTCCGCGGCAGCAGCGGTCGCCTTGGCGCGCTCCTGCGCCTTCGCCTTCGGCGCGCTCTGCTTCGGCGTCTCGTTCCACTTCGGCATCGGGATCAGCTGGGCTTCGCCGAGGAAACGGGCGACGCGCTCGCTCGGCTGGGCGCCGACCGACAGCCAATGCTTCATGCGCTCCACGTCCATGACGACGCGCTTCGGATCGCCCTTTTCCACCATCGGATCATAATGGCCGAGCCTCTCGATGAAGCGGCCGTCGCGCGGGCTGCGCGAATCGGCGACGACGATGCGATAGAAGGGGCGCTTCTTGGCGCCGCCGCGGGTCAGTCGAATGCTCAGTGACATGAGTTGCTGTGCTCCTGGTTTTGATTCGTCGGTTGATGTGGATGTTCGGTTCGTTGTGTCGTGTGTCGTCGAATTCAGTGCGGCATGAGTCCGCGCAGGCCGTGACGCTGGAAGCCCTTCTGGCCCATCTTGCTGGCCTTGCGCATCATGGTGCTCATGTCGAGGAACTGCTTCACCAGCCGGTTCACCTCCTCGACCTTGGTGCCGGATCCCGCCGCGATGCGGCGCTTGCGCGACGCATTCAGCAGCTTGACGTTGCGCCGCTCGGCCGCGGTCATCGAGCTGATGATCGCCTCCTGGCGGGACAGAATCTTTTCATCGATGTTGGCGGCGGCCATCTGGGCCTTGATCTTTCCGGCGCCGGGCAGCATGCCCATCATGCTGCCGAGCCCGCCCATCTTCTTCAGCTTGCGCAACTGATCGCGCATGTCGTCGAGATCGAAGCCGCCCTTCTTCATCTTGGCGGCGAGCTTCTCCGCCTCGTCCTGGTCGCTGACTTCCGCCGCCCTTTCGACCAGGGTGACCACGTCGCCCATGCCGAGGATGCGCGAGGCGACGCGGTCGGGATGGAAATCCTCGAGCGCGTCGAGCTTTTCGCCGACGCCCATCAGCTTGATCGGCCGGCCGGTGACGGCGCGCGCCGAGAGCGCGGCACCGCCGCGCGCGTCGCCATCGACGCGGGTCAGCACGATGCCGGTGATGCCGATGCGCTCGGCGAAGGCCTTCGCCACGGTGACCGCGTCCTGGCCGGTCATGGCGTCGGCGACGAGCAGGGTTTCGGTCGGCTTGACGATGTCGC
>CAZOBN010000227.1:0-2888 GCA_964577835.1 uncultured Rhizobiaceae bacterium | reverse complement strand
TGACGTGGTACTTGATCTCGCACATCTCGAACGGCGTGGTGTGCCGGTGGCGCATCAGGTAGTTGATCAGCCCGGCGTCCTCGCTCACCCGCTTGGTGCCCTTGCCATAGGACACGCGCGCCGCCTGCACCACGGCGGCATCGTCGCCCATATAATCGACTACCCGGACGAAGCCGTGATCGAGCACCGGCAGCGGTTCGTAGAGGATCTCCTCGAGCGCCGGCACGGTGGGTCGCCTGGTGGTGTTGGACTGCGCCCGGGCGGCCGCGATTTCGGCCGCCTGTTCCGGACTCAAAGGCATGAAAGACCCCGCTTCGTTTTGATGGACGGATACTGGACCAAAAGGCGCGCCGAGGAGGGACCGTCCCCCCACCCCGACCCTCCCCCACGAAGGGGGGAGGGAATCACCATGCAATGAGGCCGCGGCCCTGCAAAGGGAGGAGGGAATCGAACCCCAGTCATCATCTCGCCCCCTCGATGGGAGAGTGAATCGAACCCCGGCCGTGATCTCCCTCGATAGGGGAACCCCAATCGTCTCCCTCCCCCTCGATGGGGGAGGGTTGGGGTGGGGGTGGGAATGGCGCATTCATCGTGATGGCAAATCCGATTGCCGGCGTTGCGCCGGAGACGTAACGAAAAGTTACGCCAGGGGCGGCACTTTAGCCACTCGGCCGGCCGATGAGAAGCTGTCCCGGTTCCCTCCGGCTACCCTTTCAAATGGCTGAAAGAAGGCCTATATTTATCTCGTCGGGCAACCGACTATGGCGATAAACGGTTTGTGGAATAAACGTTGCGGACCCGGGGGCAGTACCCGGCGCCTCCACCAAAGTTTCAGCCGGCCCAAGGGACTATCCCGCTTGGCCGGCGGTCCATGGGGGCGAAACAGGATCGACGCGCGTGGTAAAGGCAAATTTTTCGCTCGGCATGATACCGCCGTTATCGGGTCATTCTACAGGTGCCAACGACAACCGTATGGCCCTCGCTGCCTAATTAGGTAAGCGCGGCTCGGGGGGCGCCGGGCAACAGAAGCCCCCCACCGCTTACGCGGGTTGGCCCAGAACGCCACCCGCCTGTTTTGGGGTCCATTCCGCGGTAAGATGGAGCGGACTCCGGGTATCAATCCGGGCTTTGGCCCACAGGTGGGGCTCCTCGGCGCTATGGCTCGCGATTCCCTGCATTACGATAAGATGGTCGAGAATGCCCTGCGCGGCGTCGTGCGCCAGGCCCTCGCCTCGGTCATCGAACAAGGCCTGCCGGGCAGTCATCATTTCTACCTGACCTTCCGCACCACCCATCCCGGCGTCGAGATCGCCGAGCGGCTGCACGCCCAATATCCGCAGGACATGACCATCGTCCTGCAGCATCAGTTCTGGGGTCTCGAGGTCAACGACGAGTATTTCGTCGTCAACCTCAGCTTCAGCAACATCCCCGAACGGCTCAAGGTGCCCTATGCGGCGCTGGTTTCCTTCGTCGATCCCTCGGTCAAGTTCGGCCTGCAGTTCCAGGTGCCCGGCGAGGCCGAGGCCAAGGACGGACCGAGCCAGAAACCCGCCGCTCCGACCAAGGAATCCCCCGCCTTGGCCCTGGCCAGCGTCGGTGGCCAGACCGAACCCAAACCCAAGGCCGACACCGCCAAGGGCGACAGCGTCAAGGCCGATACCCCCAAGAATGGGCCGGCCAAGGACGAAGCGGCCAAGCCGACGGCCGCGGACGCGACCGCGGAGGCCGACAAGGACGCCCCCGAGAAGGTCGTCTCGCTTGACGCCTTCCGTAAAAAATAGTCTCTGAGCCCGCCGTCGCTGCCACGCTGCGCATGGACGGCAGTCCTGCCCTCATGTCCGCCCGAGGCCGCCGCCCGCGCTGTCCGGCGACGCCATTGACCGGAGCCGAAATGTCCGACTTCGAATTCCACAAGATGTTCCCGCTGGCGCACGACGCGACGCCCTATCGCAAGCTGACCGCCGATTTCGTCGAAACCGCGAGCTTCGCCGGCCAGCCGGTGGTCAAGGTGCGGCCCGAGGCGCTCACCCTGCTCGCCAAGACCGCCTTCCGCGACGTTTCCCACCTGCTGCGCACCGGGCATCTCAAGCAATTGCGCGCCATCCTCGACGACCCGGAAGCATCGGACAACGACCGCTTCGTCGCCTTCGAGCTGCTGAAGAACGCCAATATCGCGGCGGGCGGCGTGCTGCCCATGTGCCAGGACACCGGCACCGCCATCGTCATGGCGAAGAAGGGCCAGCGCATCTGGACCGGCTTCAACGACGAGGCCGCGCTGGCCGAGGGCATCCAGCGCACCTATGCCGAGTGCAACCTGCGCTATTCCCAGATGGCACCGCTCACCATGTACGACGAGGTCAACACCGGCACCAACCTGCCGGCCCAGTTCGACATCTTCGCGACGCCCGGCGAGGAATACGAATTCCTGTTCATCGCCAAGGGCGGCGGCTCGGCCAACAAGACTTATCTCTACCAGGAGACCAAGGCGCTGCTCAATCCGGCCTCGCTGCTCAAGTTCGTCGGCGAGAAGATCAAGACGCTCGGCACCGCCGCCTGCCCGCCCTACCACTTGGCCATCGTCATCGGCGGCACATCGGCCGAGCTGACCCTGAAGACCGTGAAGCTGGCAAGCTGCCGCTATCTCGACGGGCTGCCGACCAGCGGCAACAAGTTCGGCCAGGCCTTCCGCGACGTCGAGCTGGAAAAAGAAATCCACAAGCTGACCCAGATGACCGGCATCGGCGCCCAGTTCGGCGGCAAGTATTTCTGCCACGACGTGCGCGTCGTCCGCCTGCCGCGCCACGGCGCCTCCTGCCCGGTCGGCATCGGCGTGTCCTGCTCGGCCGACCGCCAAGTCATGGGCAAGATCGCCGGCGACGGCGTCTTCC
>CAZOBN010000226.1:0-3007 GCA_964577835.1 uncultured Rhizobiaceae bacterium | reverse complement strand
ACCACCGCCCAGCCCGGCCGATCTACCCGGACAACCACGCGACCACGCCGGTCGATCCGCGCGTGCTCGACGCCATGCTGCCCTATTTCACCGAGAAATTCGGCAATCCCCATTCGGTCAGCCATCTTTACGGCTACGAGGCGGAGGAGGGAGTCGAGCTGGCGCGCGAGCAGATCGCGGCGCTGATCGGCGCCGAGCCGCGCGAAATCGTCTTCACGTCCGGCGCCACCGAATCGAACAATCTGGCGATCCGCGGCGCGGCGACATTCCCGGGACAGCGCCGGCATCATATCGTCACCGCCGTCACCGAGCACAAATGCGTCCTCGAATCCGTGCGCCGGCTCGAGCGCGAAGGCCGCCGCGTCACCTGGCTGCCGGTCGATGCCAAGGGCCACGTCGATCTCGACGAACTCGCCGCCGCGATCACGGAGGAGACGCTGCTGGTTTCGATCATGGCGGTGAACAACGAGATCGGCACCGTCGAGCCGCTGGCCGCGATCGGCGCGCTGTGCCGCGCCAAGGGCGCCTGGTTCCACACCGACGCGGCACAGGCCTTCGGCAAGATCCCGCTCGACGTTTCGTCGATGAACATCGACCTGATGAGCATCTCGGGCCATAAGATCTATGGGCCGAAGGGTGTCGGCGCGCTCTACGTGCGACGTCGGCCGCGCGTGCGCCTGGCGCCGCTGTTCGACGGCGGCGGGCAGGAGCGCGGTCATCGTTCCGGCACCTTGCCGGCGCCGCTCTGCGTCGGGCTCGGCAAGGCGGCCGAAATCGCCCGCCAGGAGATGGCAGCCGAATCCGCGCGCCTGACCGAGCTGACCAACCGGCTGCGCGACGGCATTCTCGGCCGCCTCGATGGGGTGCGGCTCAACGGCGATCCGGTGGCCCGGGTGCCCGGCAATCTGAACATGAGCTTCGAAACGGTCGATGCCGCCGCGCTGATCGCCGCCTTGAAGGGCGTGGCCCTGTCCTCCGGCTCGGCCTGCACGTCCGCGGTGATCGAGCCGTCCCACGTGTTGCGCGCCATCGGCCTGTCGGACGAGGCGGCGCGGGCGTCCTTGCGTTTCGGCATCGGGCGCTTTAACACGGTGGCCGAAATCGACAGCGTGATCGAGGCGGTCGTCGCCGCGGTGACCGAATTGCGCCGCCAGGGAGCCGCGAGTTCCCGGGCCGCCGAGTGAACCGCGTCCCCCTCGATTGTCTCGTTACACTTTGATTCCGTTCTGCCTGACCCTGTTCCGTTCGTGTTGAGAGAGGACCGATGCCCAAGATGACGTTCGTCGACCCCAACGGCACCCGCCACGAAGTGGACGCGCCCGTTGGCCTTTCGGTCCTCGAAATTGCCCATGGCAACAACATCGACCTGGAAGGCGCCTGCGAAGGCTCGCTCGCCTGTTCGACCTGCCACGTCATCGTCGATGGCGAAGATTTCGAGCGGCTGGCCGAGCCGACCGAGGACGAAGAGGACATGCTCGACCTGGCCTTCGGCCTGACGCGCACCTCGCGGCTTGGCTGTCAGATCATCATGAGCGATGAGCTCGACGGCCTCACCGTCACGCTGCCGACCGAAACCCGCAACATGCAGAAGTGAGGAAGGGCCGACGCCCGTTCCAGCCATGACCGCCGCCACCGCCACCTTGCAGACGGTTGCGCCCCGCGCGGGTGCCGTGAACCGGCTCGGCTTCGCCAAGCCGGCGGCCGCGACGCGCGTGGTCGTCGCCATGTCGGGCGGCGTCGATTCCTCGACCGTGGCGGCGCTGCTGGCGGATGACGGATTCGAGGTCATCGGCATCACCCTGCAGCTCTATGACCATGGCGCGGCGGTCAACCGCAAGGGCGCCTGTTGCGCCGGCGAGGACATTCATGACGCGCGCCAGGTCGCCGAGCGGCTCGCCATTCCGCATTACGTGCTGGATTACGAAGAACGCTTCCGGCGCGACGTGATCGCGCCGTTCGCCGCCGCCTATGCCGCGGGCGAGACGCCGATTCCCTGCGTCGCGTGCAACCGCACGGTCAAGTTCCGCGACCTGCTGGCCGCCGCGCGCGACCTCGGCGCCGACGCGCTGGCCACCGGCCACTACGCCCGCCGCGTCGCGGGCGCGCACGGGTCCGAGCTGCACCAGGCCGCCGATCCGTCGCGCGACCAGAGCTATTTCCTGTTCGGCACCACGCCTGAGCAGCTCGACCTGCTGCGCTTCCCGCTCGGCGATCTGGCGAGCAAGGCGGAGACCCGCGCGTTGGCGGCCCGCTTCGGCCTCGCCATCGCCGACAAGCCGGACAGCCAGGACATCTGCTTCGTGCCCAACGGCAGCTATGCCCGCGTGGTCGAAAAGCTGCGCCCCGACGCGGCGGAGCCTGGCGAGATCGTGCACGTCGACGGCACGGTGCTGGGCAAGCATGAGGGCATCATCCATTATACCATCGGCCAGCGCCGCGGCCTCGGCGTCGCCAGCGAGCGGCCGCTCTATGTGGTGAAGCTCGATCCTGCGACCCGGCGCGTCGTCGTCGGTCCGGAGGAGGCGCTGGGCAAGCGCCGTATTGCGCTGCGCGACGTCAATTGGCTCGGCGATCGCCCGCTGTCCGATGCGGGCATGGCCGTGGCGGTGAAGATCCGCTCGGCCCACGGCCCGGTCCCGGCCACGCTGTTCGGCAAGCCCGAGGGCGGCGCCGAAGTGCTGTTCGATACGTCCGAGCGCGCCGTGGCGCCGGGCCAGGCCTGCGTGTTCTACGCCGGCTCGCGCGTGCTCGGTGGCGGATTCATCGCCCGCGAGTCGCCCGGCCAGCCGTCATAAGTGCCTGTATAGCTTGACAGAGGGGCAGGGGCGGCCCTATACGCCTGTCTCCCCGCGCGGTGGCCCTTCAAGCAAGCCTGGCCGCCGCCATATGATACCGGATAGGGGACAGCCGAGCCCGCCTGGGTTCGGCGCGGACCGGGCCCCGAAACGGGCGTGAGGACTTTGGGGCGGAGTAGCTCAGGTGGTTAGAGCAGCGGAATCATAATCCG
>CAZOBN010000225.1:0-3008 GCA_964577835.1 uncultured Rhizobiaceae bacterium | reverse complement strand
GCACCGGCCAGGCCGCCGCGTCGCCCAGCGCGCAGATGGTATGGCCTTCGATCTCGCGGGTGACGTCCTCGAGCATGTCGATCTCGGCGACCTCGGCGTTGCCCTTGACCATGCGTTCCATGACGCGCCACAGCCAGCCGGTGCCCTCGCGGCACGGCGTGCACTGGCCGCAGCTCTCATGCATGTAGAACTTCGACAGGCGCGCGATCGACTTCACCACGTCGGTCGACTTATCCATGACGATGACCGCGGCGGTACCGAGGCCGGACTTGACCTCGCGCAGCGAATCGAAATCCATCAGCACGGTATCGCAGATCGATTTGGGCAGGATCGGCACCGACGAGCCGCCGGGGATCACCGCCCGCAGATTGTTCCAACCGCCGCGCACGCCGCCCGCATGATTCTCGATAATTTCCTTGAGCGGAATGCCCATTTCCTCTTCCACGTTGCACGGTTTGTTGACGTGGCCGGAGATACAGAAAACCTTGGTGCCGGTATTGTTCGGCCGGCCGAGGCCGGCGAACCAGGAGGAGCCGCGGCGCAGGATGGTTGGCACCACGGCGATCGTCTCGACGTTGTTGACCGTCGTCGGGCAGCCATAGAGACCGGCGCCCGCCGGGAACGGCGGCTTGAGGCGCGGCTGGCCCTTCTTGCCTTCGAGGCTTTCGATCAGCGCGGTCTCTTCGCCGCAGATGTAGGCGCCGGCGCCGCGATGGATATAGAGGTCGAAGGCGAAGCCCGAGCCGCAGGCGTCCTTGCCGATCAGGCCGGCCTCGTAGGCCTCGTCGATGGCGGCCTGGAGATGCTCGGCCTCGCGGAAGAATTCGCCGCGGATATAGATGTAGCCGGTGTTGGCGCCCATGGCGAAGCCGGCGATCAGGCAGCCCTCGACCAGCTTGTGCGGGTCGTGGCGCATCATGTCGCGGTCCTTGCAGGTGCCGGGCTCGCCCTCGTCGGCATTGACCACCAGGTAGCTCGGGCGGCCGTCCGACTGCTTGGGCATGAACGACCACTTCAAGCCCGTTGGGAATCCGGCGCCGCCGCGGCCGCGCAGGCCCGACTTCTTGACTTCGTCGATGATGGCGTCGCGGCCCTTGGCCAGAAGCTCCTTGGTGCCGTCCCAATCGCCGCGCGCGCGGGCGCCGGCGAGACGCCAATCGTGCTCGCCGTAGAGATTGGTGAAGATGCGGTCCTTGTCGCTCAGCATCCGATCAGGTCCCCTGCTTCGCGGGCACGGTTTTGAGGGTGGTCGCGCCGCCGATGGGCGCCGAAGTCTGGCGCGCGGTCTGCGGCCCGGGCTTCGGCGTCTCGCCGCGCTTCAGGGCCTCGATCAGTGCCGTCATGCTCTTCGCGTCCAGGTCTTCGTAATAATCGTCGCCGATCTGCGCCATCGGGGCATTCACGCAGGCGCCGAGGCATTCGACCTCGCGTAGGGTGAATTGGCCGTCCGGCGTGGTGCCGCCGAGCTCGACGCCGAGCGCCTTCTGGCAGGCGTCGACCACCTCGTCGGAGCCGCGCAGCCAGCACGGCGTCGTGGTGCAGACCTGCACGAGATGGCGGCCGACCGGCGCCAAGTTGTACATGGTGTAGAACGTGGCGACCTCATAAACGCGGATCAGCGGCATGTCCAGGACATCGGCGACATGGGCGAGCGCCTCGCGGCTGAGCCAGCCGTCGTTCTGGCGCTGGGCGAGGTCGAGCAGCGGCATGACCGCGCTCTGTTGCCGGCCGGCTGGATATTTGGCCATGATCTTCTCGGCCAGCGCGCGGTTCTCCGCGGTGAAGGCGAACGGCTTGCCGGCGGCAACGGGCCGGCCGCCCAGGGGTGCGATGCTCATCGATCGATCTCGCCGAAAACGATGTCGAGCGAGCCGATGATCGCCACCACGTCGGCGAGCATGTGCCCCTTCGACAGAAAATCCAAAGCCTGCAGGTGGGCGAAGCCGGGCGCGCGGATCTTGCAGCGGTACGGCTTGTTGGTGCCGTCGGCGACGAGATAGACGCCGAACTCGCCCTTGGGCGCCTCGACGGCGGCATAGACCTCGCCGGCCGGCACGTGGTAGCCCTCGGTATAGAGCTTGAAGTGATGGATCAGCGCCTCCATCGAGCGCTTCATCTCGGCGCGCTTGGGCGGCGCGACCTTGTTGTCGTTGACCTTGACCGGCCCGGGCGGCATCTGCTGCAGGCACTGCCGCATGATGCGCAGGCTCTGGCGCATCTCCTCCATCCGCACCATGTAGCGGTCGAAGCAGTCGCCGTTCTTGCCGATCGGGATGTCGAAATCCATCCGGTCGTAGACGTCGTAGGGCTGCGACTTGCGCAGATCCCATGCCATGCCCGAGCCACGGATGCACGGGCCCGAGAAGCCCCAGTCCATCGCCTCGGCGGCGGTGATCTTGCCGATGTCGACGGTGCGCTGGCGGAAGATGCGGTTGTTGGTCAGCAGCCGGTCGATGTCGTCGATGATCTTCGGGAACTTCTCGCAGAACAGCGCGATGTCGTCGGCGAGGCCGACCGGCATGTCCTGCGTCACCCCGCCGGGCCGGAAATAGGCCGCATGGAGCCGCGCGCCCGAGACGCGCTCGTAGAACTCCATCAGCTTCTCGCGCTCCTCGAAACCCCATAGCAGCGGCGTCACCGCGCCGACGTCGAGCGCGAAGGTCGTGATGTTGAGGATGTGGTTCAAGATGCGCGTGATCTCGGAGAACAACACGCGGATGTACTGGCCGCGCGGCGGCACCTCGAGCCCGAGCAGCTTCTCGACCGCAAGCGCGAAGGCGTGCTCCTGGCACATCGGCGAGACGTAGTCGAGGCGGTCGAAATACGGCACCGCCTGCAGGTACGTCTTGTACTCGATCAGCTTCTCGGTGCCGCGGTGGAGCAGGCCGATATGCGGGTCGGCGCGCT
Source organism: uncultured Rhizobiaceae bacterium (assembly GCA_964577835.1). Classification (GTDB taxonomy): domain Bacteria; phylum Pseudomonadota; class Alphaproteobacteria; order SMXQ01; family SMXQ01; genus CAVVYA01. The sequence goes on along the minus strand of CAZOBN010000225.1, from coordinate 101 downwards.
CGACCACCTCGCCGTCCATCTCCAGCACCAGGCGCAGCACGCCGTGCGCCGCCGGGTGCTGCGGCCCGAAATTGAGCGTGAAGTTCTTGAGCTGGACGTCG
>CAZOBN010000224.1:0-3106 GCA_964577835.1 uncultured Rhizobiaceae bacterium | reverse complement strand
TACAACTTTCCGCAGGGCCGCGTCACCGACCACCGCATCAACCTGACGCTCTACAACATCGACAAGGTGATGAACGGCAGCGCGCTTGACGAAGTGGTCGAAGCGCTGATCGCCGAGGATCAGGCGGAGCGCCTTGCGGAATTGCAGTAAATCGTCGGCGGAGTGGCCGCCATGATCACGGTGGACCAGGCCCTGGCAACGGCCGCCGCACGCCTGAACGCCACCGGCGTGCCGGAGTCCCGGCTCGAAGCCCGCGTGCTGGCCGCCGCCGCGCTCGGCCTGACGCGCGAGGCGATGCTGGCCCATGGCGACGCTGCCGTGGAAGCGACAGCCGCGGCGCGGCTCGCCGGCTACGTCACCCGCAGGGCGGCGGGAGAGCCGACGGCGCGCATTCTCGGCCGCAAGGAATTCTGGAGCCTGGAGTTCGAGGTCACGGCGGATACCCTGGTGCCGCGGCCGGAGACCGAGACGCTGGTCGAGGCGGCACTGGCCAGCGTGACCGAGCGCGGCGCGGCGCTTTCGCTGCTCGACCTCGGCACCGGCACGGGTTGCCTGCTCCTGGCACTGCTGTCGGAGCTGCCGAACGCGCGCGGCCTCGGCGTCGATCTCAATCCGGGTGCCGTGGCCGTCGCCCAGCGCAATGCCGCGACGCTCGGGCTCGCCGGCCGCGCCACCTTCGCTTGCGGCGATTTCGCGGCGACCCCCGAGGCCGACCAGCAGTTCCACATCGTCGTGAGCAACCCGCCCTACATCCCGGATGGCGACATCGCCGGTCTGTCGCGCGAAGTGGCGCGCTTCGAGCCCCGGTTGGCACTCGCGGGCGGGCCCGATGGGCTCGCGGCCTATCGCGTGCTGGCGGCGCGCCTGCCGCGCTTGCTCGCGCCGTCCGGCGCCGCCTTCGTGGAAATCGGGCAGGGGCAGGATCGGGCGGTGGCACGGATCATGACGAGCGCGGAAACCGCGGTCCTGGCCGAATTCAGCGACCTTGCCGGAATCGTCCGTTGTCTGGCCATAAGCCGCCGCCGAGGCTGAAAAAATCCGGTAACGTCAAGGAATTAATGGTGAAAAAAAGAGTTGGAAAGCGGGTCAAAGCCGACTAGGTTTGGTATGGGTTTTCGACGTGGAACGCCGATACCCCGCCACCCCAACAAAGTCGTCCATCTCTCGGCAGGCCCGAAAGGACAAGCCATCCAGGGCCGCAGGCCAGGACGCAGGAACATGCGGTCCAATGGACGGCAGCGAAATGGGTAGGATGGCTATAAGCAAACAGCGAAACATAACGGTATGAGACAAGTTCCCAATTCCAAGCGGTCGCGGGGCCGCAACGGCAGAAAACCGCATCAACCTTCCAGATCCCAGACCTTCGATAGCTCCGGGCCCGACGTGAAAGTGCGGGGTTCGGCGAGCCAGGTCTTGGAGAAATATCTCGCCATGGCGCGTGACGCCACCGCGGCGGGCGACCGTATCGCGGCGGAAAACTATTTCCAGCATGCCGAGCACTACTACCGAATTCTGAGCGCCAATGCGGCCCAGAATGCGCAGTTCGGCCGGCCGCAGCAGAATCCGCAGCAGAACGGCTTCAACAACCAGGGCACGCCCCAGAATCGCCCGACCCCAGCGCACCCGGATTTCGCGCCGGAGGATGGCGAGGGCGGGAACGCCGCGCCGGCCGACCCGGAAGGTTCTCCGGCCGTCTAGATCCGCTTTTTACACGTTTGCTGTCGGCGTCCGGCCTCCAATGCCGGCCGCCGGAGCCATCCTTGACATAGGTCATCTCCTTTTCAGCGGCTTTGCGTTACGCAGGGCTTGCAGGCGTCTTGCTGCGCGCCAATATTTATCCATGAAATCTACAGGGATTTCATGGATATCGGGATTGCTCCGTGGGAGGGTCCCGCGCGGTCGCTTGCTTGATCAAGGAGCGTTACGTCATGGACATCGAGACATTCACCGAACGTTCGCGGGGCTTCATCCAGGCGGCGCAAACCGCGGCCGCCAACCTGAAGCACCAGCAGCTTCGGCCCGAGCATCTGCTCAAGGTCCTGCTCGACGACCAGGAGGGCCTCGCCGCCAACCTGATTTCCGCCGCCGGCGGCAATCCGGAGAAGGCGCGTCAGGAGCTCGCCGCCGAGCTCGACCGCATCCCCAAAGTCGAAGGCTCGGGCGCGGGTCAGGTCTATCTCGCATCCGAAACCGTGCGCGTGCTCGATGCGGCGGAACAGATGGCGAAGAAAGCGGGCGACAGTTTCGTCACCGTCGAGCGCATCCTGCTGGCGCTGGCCACCACCAGCGGCACCAAGGCCGCCGAAATCCTGACCAAGGCCGCTGTCAATCCGGTGGCGCTCAACAAGGCGATCGAGGAGATGCGCAAGGGCCGCAAGGCCGATACCGCTTCCGCCGAGGAAGGCTACGACTCGCTCAAGAAATACGCGCGCGACCTGACGGAAGCGGCGCGCGAAGGCAAGCTAGACCCGGTCATCGGCCGCGACGAGGAGATCCGCCGTACCATCCAAGTGCTGTCGCGCCGCACCAAGAACAATCCGGTGCTGATCGGCGAACCCGGCGTCGGCAAGACCGCGATCGTCGAGGGCCTGGCCAATCGCATCGTCAAGGGCGACGTGCCCGAAGGCCTGAAGTCCAAGCGCCTGCTGGCGCTCGACCTCGGCTCGCTGATCGCCGGCGCGAAATTCCGTGGCGAGTTCGAGGAACGTCTCAAGGCCGTGCTGCAGGAAATCCAATCCGCCGAAGGCGAGATCATCCTGTTCATCGATGAAATCCATACCCTGGTCGGCGCCGGCAAGGCGGAAGGCGCGATGGACGCTTCCAACATGCTGAAACCCGCCCTGGCGCGCGGCGAGCTGCATTGCGTCGGCGCCACCACGCTCGACGAATATCGCAAACACATCGAGAAGGACGCCGCCCTGGCTAGGCGCTTCCAGCCGGTGTTCGTCGGCGAGCCGACCGTCGAGGACACCATCTCGATCCTGCGCGGCCTCAAGGAGAAGTACGAGCTGCACCACGGCGTGCGCATCACCGACAGCGCGCTGGTGGCCGCCGCGACGTTGTCGAACCGCTACATCGCCGACCGTTTCCTGCCCGACAAGGCGAT
>CAZOBN010000223.1:0-3128 GCA_964577835.1 uncultured Rhizobiaceae bacterium | reverse complement strand
ACATTCGGCCGGGCTCAATTGCGGCCGCTGGGATTACATCTTCAGCTTCATCAAGAAATTCCGCAACGATCCCGCCTGCATCCTGCCCGACCGCGCCCAGGTGACGATGACGACCCACTTCCTGCGCTCCTACAGCCAGCTCGTCATCAAGACCTGCCACCGGCGCAACGTGCATGCCATGGGCGGCATGGCGGCGCAGATTCCGATCCGCAACGACGAGGCGGCCAATGCCGCGGCACTCGCCAAGGTGCGCGCCGACAAGGAGCGCGAGGCCGGCGACGGCCACGACGGCACCTGGGTCGCCCATCCTGGCCTCGTCGCCGTCGCCAAGGAGGTGTTCGACGCCCACATGCCCGGGCCGAACCAGATCGCGCGCCAGCGCCAGGACGTGAATGTCACCGCCGCCGACCTGCTCGCCGTCCCGCCGGGCGAGATCACCGAGGCCGGCGTGCGCCAGAATCTCAATGTCGGCACGCTCTACCTGGAAGCCTGGCTGCGCGGCATCGGCTGCGTGCCGCTCTATAACCTCATGGAGGACGCGGCGACCGCGGAAATCTCGCGCACCCAGCTCTGGCAATGGGTGCGCCACTTGGCCAAGCTCAACGATGGCCGCACGGTCCACGCCGCGCTGATCGAGACCATTCTCGCCGAGGAACTCGACAAGATTCGCGCCATGCCCGGCGCCGAGAGGCTGACCCGGCTGGACGATGCCGCCACCCTGTTCAAGGACATGGTGCTGGCCGAAGACTGCCCGGATTTCCTCACCCTGCCCGCCTACGAGAAGGTGGTGGCCGAGGGCGGCTGACCTGGGGACCGTGCCCGGCCTGCGGGATTGACCGGCACGGCCGAATGACTACATGCCGTAAAGCTCCACTGCGCTGGGAGAGCCGCCATGAGCATCGCACTCGACCACACCATCGTCCCCGCCCACGACAAGGAAGAATCGGCGCGCTTCTTCGCCCGCATCTTCGGGCTGACATACGAAGGCCCCCATTCCCATTTCGCGCCGGTGAAGGTGAACGACACGCTGACGCTCGATTTCGACAACGAGACCAAGTTCGACCATCACCATTACGCCTTCAGAATCAGCGAGAGCGAGTTCGACGAAATCTTCACGCGGATCAAGGCCGAGAAGATTGCCTACGGCAGCGGGCCGATGTCGCCCGACGACATGAAGATCAACCGCCGCCACGGCGGCCGCGGTTTCTACTTCCGCGATCCCAACGGGCATCTGCTGGAAGTGCTGACGGCTTGAGCGGTTGCGACAGCGCCGCGCACGACTTTCCTTAATCGTCATGGCCCCGGCTCGACCGGGCCATCTTTCGCGGATGTGACAAGGAAAAGAGAGCCGCGAGTGAATCGCGCGCGCCGGACCGAGATGGCCCGATCACAGAAGCCCGAGGGTGACGATTGTCAATGCAGGCGCGGTACGGCGCTTCATGGCCAGTCGAGCCGGTCGATGACAAAAAACATCTCGTCGCACGGACACCAGCGCGCCATTCGGATTTTCTTCACCTCCCCCTCGATGGGGGAGGACGGGTGGGGGTGACGCGCAAGCGATGATACCCCCCACCCTAGCCCTCCCCCACCTCGGGGGGAGGGAATGCTGAAGCCCCTACCCCAGCCCCGCCGTGCGCGCCCGTTGGCGGATGAGCGCGAGCACCGTGTCGATAGTCGGCGTCGGCACGCCGACCAAAGCGCCCATCTCCTGCACGGCGGCGACCAGGGCGTCGATTTCCATCGGCCGGCCACGTTCGAGGTCCTGCAGCATGGAGGTCTTGTGGCCGCCCACGGCCGCGGCACCCGCGATGCGCTTATCCACGTCGATGGCGAACTTGACGCCGAGCGTCTCGCCGATCGCCTGGGCCTCCAGCATCATGGCGCGCGCCACCGCGCGCGTTCCGGGATCGGTGGCGATGACGTCGAGTGTCGCGTGAGTCAGCGCGCTGATCGGGTTGAAGCAGAGGTTGCCCCACAGCTTGATCCAGATCTCGTCGCGGATGCGCGGCCGCACCGGCGCCTTGAGGCCGGCGCGAATCAACGCCTCGCTGAATTTCGTCGCGCGCTCGCTCTTCTCGCCGGTCGGCTCGCCCAGGGTGAAGCGGTCGCCCTCGACATGCTGCACGACTCCCGGCTCGGTCACCTCGCAGGCGGGATAGACGACACAGCCGATCATGCGTTGCGGCCCGATGCCGTTCCATTGCACGTCGCCCGGATCGACGCTCGCCAGCCGACGGTCGCGCCACGGGCCGTCGAGCCGGTGGAAATACCACCAGGGCACGCCGTTGACGCCCCACACCACCGCCGTTTCCGGCCCGAGCAACGGCTTCAGATGAGGCACGATGGGCGGCACGGAATGCGTCTTGAGCGTAATCACCACGTAGTCCTGCGGGCCGGCCTCGGCCGGGTTCTCGCAGCAGCGCACCTTGGCCACGCGCCGTTCGCCGTCGCGGATCAGCGTCAGCCCGTTCTGCTTCATCGCTGCGAGATGGGGACCGCGCGCGATCAGTGTCACGTCCTCGCCGGCCAGCGCCAGTTCCGCGCCGAGGAATCCGCCGATCGCGCCGGCGCCGTAGATACAGATCTTCATGGATAACGACTCAGGATGTGAAGGCGGAAATGCCGGTCTGCGCCCGGCCGAGGATAAGGGCGTGGATGTCGTGGGTACCCTCGTAGGTGTTGATCGCCTCGAGGTTCATCATGTGACGGATCACGTGATACTCGTCGGCGATGCCGTTGGCGCCGTGCATGTCGCGCGAGGTGCGCGCGATGTCGAGCGCCTTGCCGCAGGAATTGCGCTTGAGCATGGAGATCATCTCGGGCGTGGCGCGCCCCTCGTCCATCAGGCGCGACAGCCGCAGGCAGGCCTGCAGCCCAAGCGCGATCTCCGTCTGCATGTCGGCGAGCTTCTTCTGGATGAGCTGGTTGGCGGCGAGCGGCCGGCCGAACTGCTTGCGCCCCATAGTATAGTCGCGCGCCGCATGCCAGCAGAATTCGGCGGCACCGAGCGCGCCCCAGGCAACGCTGTGGCGCGCATGGCCCAGGCAGCCGAACGGGCCTTTCAGTCCTTCGACCTCGGGAAACATGGCTTCCGCCGGCACGAACACGTCATCCATGACGATCTGGCC
>CAZOBN010000222.1:0-3199 GCA_964577835.1 uncultured Rhizobiaceae bacterium | reverse complement strand
GTGAGCGAAGGCATGGTCAAGCGCGGCGCCAAGGTCCGCCTGCTGCGCGACAACGTCGTCATCCACGAAGGGACGCTCAAAACTCTGCGCCGCTTCAAGGATGAAGTCCGTGAGGTGAAGGAGGGCTACGAATGCGGCATGGCCTTCGAAAACTATCAGGACATCCAGCCCGGCGACGTGATCGAGGCCTTCGAGATCGAGGAAGTCGCGCGGACGCTTTAAAGGTCATGCCCGGCCGCGGCAGCACGAGCCGCGGCCGCATCCTTTCCTTCCGCCTCGCAATCCATCCACGGAGCCCGTCATGAAGCGCCGTTCGTCCGCTCATTCCGGCTATGGCGATCCGACAGCCGGGCCGAGCCAGCGCCAATTGCGCGTCGGCGAGGAGCTGCGCCATGCCATGGCCCAGATCATCGAACGGGCGCATTTCCGCGATCCGGCGTTGAAGGACGTCCCGATCACGGTCACCGAGGTGCGGGTCAGTCCCGATCTCAAGAACGCGACGGCGTATGTCACGCCGCTCGGTGGCGGCGATACGGAGGATGTGGTGGCGGCGCTGCGGCGCGCGGTGCCCTACTTCCGCGGCCAGATTGCCCGCGCGGTGAAACTGCGCGCGGTGCCGGGCCTCGCCTTCGAAGCCGATACGTCGTTCGAATATGCCACCAAGATCTCGGGGCTGTTGCATCGGCCCGAGGTCGCGCGCGATCTCGGTCCCGAGCCGGAGACGGCCGACGAGGCCGAGCCGCGAGACGGCGAAGCGCGCGATGGAGGTGACGGTCGCGCCTGACCGTCCCCCCATGCCCCACGCGCCCATTGGACCCAGCGGCTGGCTGGTGGTCGACAAACCGACTGGAATCTCATCGGCCCGGGTGGTCAGCGTCGCGCGGCGCGCGCTCGGCACCCGCAAGATCGGTCATGGCGGCACTCTCGATCCGCTGGCCAGCGGCGTGCTGCCGCTCGCGGTCGGCGAGGCGACCAAGACGGTGGCCTACGCCATGGCGGGCGAGAAGATCTACCGCTTTACCGTGCGCTGGGGCGAACGGCGCTCGACCGACGACGCCGAAGGCGAGGTCGTGGCGACCTCGACTCATCGCCCGTCCGAAGCGGATATCCGGCGGGCGTTGCCGCAATTCACCGGCATCATCGATCAGGTGCCGCCCGCCTTCTCCGCCATCAAGGTCGCCGGCGTGCGCGCCTACAAGCTCGCCCGCGCCGCTCAAGCGGTCGTGCTCAAATCCCGTCAGGTTACGGTTAATCGTCTGGAATTGTTGAATATTCTGGATTCGGACCACGCCGCCTTCGAGGTCGTCTGCGGTAAGGGACTCTATGTCCGCTCGCTGGCCCGCGACTTGGCCGAGGCGCTCGGCACGGTCGGCTCCGTCGCCGCGCTGCGCCGCACGAAGGTCGGTCCCTTCCGCGTCGAAGCCGCGATTTCCCTGGATAAGCTGGAGGACCTCGGGCATAGTCCCGCGCTTCTGGAGCACCTGCTCCCGGTCGAGACCGCGCTGGACGACATCCCGGCCCTGGCCCTGACCGAATCCGAGGCTGCCCGCTTGAAGCTGGGCCAGCCCGTGCAGGCGCTCCGCACCGGAACCCCCGTGTCCCGGCCACTTCCCGATGGCTCCGTCGCCTACGCGACCGCCGCCGGAAAGCCCGTGGCATTGGTCCGTTTGGACGGGGACTTGTTACGTCCGGTGCGAGTTTTAAACCTATGATCGAAGGAGAGATCGATGTCGATCGCTGCCGAGCGCAAGACCGCGCTCATCGGAGAATATGCCACCAATCAGGGCGACACCGGTTCGCCTGAAGTTCAGGTCGCGATCCTCAGTGAACGGATCAACAACCTGACGGAACATCTCAAAACACACAACCACGATTATCATTCGCGGCGCGGCCTGATCATGATGGTCGGCAAGCGCCGCCGGTTGCTTGATTATCTCAAAAAGAAGAGCGAAGCCCGCTATTCCGAGATCATCAAGCGTCTTAGCTTGCGCCGCTAGCGCAGCTGTGATGCCGCGGGCCTGACCCGCGGGGCGTCCCGCCGAGGGCGGTGGGATGTCGTGGAAGGTCGGAAGGAAGAATCATGTTTAACATCGTTAAGAAGGAAGTCATCTGGGGCGGGCGCAAGCTCACCCTGGAAACCGGCCATATCGCTCGCCAGGCGGACGGGGCCGTGCTCGCGACCTATGGCGAAACCGTCGTGCTGTGCACCGCGGTCGCGGCCAAAGAGCCCAAGGCGGGAATCGATTTTTTCCCGCTCACCGTCAACTACCAGGAAAAGAGTTTCGCCGCCGGCAAGATTCCCGGTGGCTTCTTCAAGCGCGAAGGCCGTCCGACCGAGAAGGAGGTTCTCTCCTCCCGCCTGATCGACCGCCCGATCCGCCCGCTGTTCCACCCCTTGTTCCGCAACGAGACCCAGGTCATCTGCACGGTCATCTCCCATGACCTGGAGAACGATCCGGACATCGTCGCCATGGTCGGCGCTTCCGCGGCGCTGACGATCTCGGGCATTCCCTTCATGGGCCCGATCGCCGCCGCCCGCGTCGGCTTCATCAACGGGGAGTACGTGCTCAATCCGCAGATCGACAAGCTGGCGGAATCGAGCCTCGACCTCGTCGTCGCCGGCACCCAGGAAGGCGTGCTGATGGTCGAGTCGGAAGCCAAGGAACTGACCGAGCAGCAGATGCTCGACGCGGTCATGTTCGGCCATCGCGGCTTCCAGCCGGTGATCGACGCCATCATCGGTCTGGCCGAGCAGGCGGCGAAGGAGCCGCGCCTTCTGCCGCCAAAACCGGAAGCCGCCGAGCGCACCGAGAAGCGCCTGCGCGAGCTTGCCGAGGCCGATCTGCGGTCCGCCTATGCCGAAATGGACAAGCAGACACGGCGCAACAAGATCGACACCGTGAAGTCCGCGGCGGTCGAGAAGATGACCGTGGAAGAGTTCGAGCCCGAGCTGATCAAGAAGCTGTTCAAGGAGCTCGAGAAGGACATCGTGCGCAACGCCATCCTCGATACCGGCAAGCGCATCGACGGCCGCGACGGCAAGACCGTCCGTCCGATCCTGTCCGAAGTCGGCATCCTGCCCCGCGCCCATGGCTCGGCGCTGTTCACCCGCGGCGAGACCCAGGCCATGGTGGTTGCCACGCTCGGCACCGGCCAGGACGAGCAGGTCATCGACGCGCTCGAAGGCGATTACCGCGAG
>CAZOBN010000221.1:0-3226 GCA_964577835.1 uncultured Rhizobiaceae bacterium | reverse complement strand
CGCGGGTTCGCTTCTGCTCGGCGTGTCGACCGCCGCCATCGCGGATGCACCGCAGCAATCGGCACAGGCTCAAATGCAGAACCGCAGCCAGATCGATCAGGAGTATCAGGCTCGCCTGCGCGCGGCGAAGACACCGGAAGAACGCGCTCGCATTCAAGCGGAATATGACCGGCACATGCAGCAAGGCGCCGTTCCGGATAGCCCGGGCAACGCCGTGCGAAGCGCGCCGGGCACCGCCGGCAGCGGCACGGTTCCATCGAACCGTAACAGCTCCGGCACCGCCCCGGGCCAAAGCCCGGGCGGCGGCGGCGACGTGCCGCGCGGCCAGAGCGACTGACCACCGCTACTGCGGTAAGGGAAACCCCGACGGCGTCGGGTCCTCCCCTCAGCACACCGGGCGACTCACCTCGCCCGGTGTGCTGTTTCTACAAGCCACCGGTTTTGCCCACCCGCGCTCATAACCGAACGCGCCTCATCCGAGCGGACCTCGAAGGCCGATCAAGCGTTTATAGACTGGCGTCGAACTCGTCGTGCGCCCAGGTTACGCGGCCATCGACCGCTCGTCGTTCATGGAGGAAGCTCATGGAAAACCCGGGCTGTTACCGCCTGGTTCGGAACGGCGATCGGTGGATCGCGACGGGTCCTACCTGCGTCGGCAACGCCGCGAGTCCCGCGGGTTACGGCAGCACCTACCAGGAAGCCATCGAGGATCTGATCGGCCAGCCGCCGTTCCAGACTTGGCTTCGCGCATCCGGCCAATCGCAACCGTCGCTCGCCGATTTCGTCATCGACGATTGCCCGCCCGAAAACATCGCGCGCGACGAATCGATCGCCGAACTGGTCAAGGGCGAGGTGGGCAACGTCGTTCCCCTGCGCACCGGCCAGCGCGCCAGCGGTTAAGCGGCGTTTCCACGCGAGATTTCAAGATCTATTGCGTCCGGTTTTGGAGAGGGCGCAGGAGGCGCGTCACCCCCGGACGAGTGTCGCCACAGGGACCTGCAGGGTGCAGACGAGGCCCGTGTCGGTCCATTCGAGGCACAGGCCGCCCTCGAGCTGATCCTCGATCGTCCGTTTGATGACGCTCATGCCGAACCCTTCTCGACGCTGGGTCCATACTGCGCTTGCGGGTCCCGTCTCCATCCAGCGCAAGCCGAGGCCACCCGTCTCATCCTGCGACCAAGTAACCGAAATCTGCCCACCAGGTTTGGAAAGTGCGCCGTGCTTGACGGCATTCGTCGTCAGCTCGTGCAGCACGATAGCGAGCGACTGGGCGACGGTCGGCACGAGGGCGAGCGTATGCCCCTCGATCCGCACGCGCGCCTCACCTTCGGTGCGATAGGGAGCCAACTCTTCCTCGGCCAGGCGTTTCAGGTCGGCGCCTTCCCAGCGGCTCTCGGAGAGCAGCGTATGGGCATTGGCCAGCGCCGAGATGCGTCCGAGAATGGTCGCCGCGAACTCCCGCGCGGTATCGGCGCGCGTGAAGCGCACCATGGCCTGGATCACCGCGAGCATATTCTTGGAACGGTGATCGACCTCGCGCGCCAGCAGCGCCAGGCGCTTTTCGGCCTGCTTCCGTTCCGTCACGTCCACCAGCATGTTGACCGCGCCCACCAGTTTCCCGGTCCGGTCATGCAACGGCGTCGGGTAGGGCGCGAAGGACAGACACGTGCCGTCCGGCCGTTCGGCCACCGCCTCGGCGCCACGAATGACGCGGTCCTCCTTCAACGCCACCGCCATCGGACATTCGTCATGGGGCATCGGCGTGCCGTCAGGCTGATAGAGCTTCCAGGTCACGCACCACTCGTCGCTGCCGAGTTCCGGACGGCGGCCCGAAAAGTCGATGGCGGCCTGGTTGTAAAAGGTGATCCGCCCGTCGGCATCGGTCGTGTAGATGGCTGCCGGCAACGCCTCGAGCAAATCGTGAAACCACTGTTCGCGCTCCTGCAAGACTTGCTGGGCGCGCTTCAACTCAGTCACATCGTGGAAGCAATTGATCGCGCCGATAACTTCGCCGTCGGCGTCCTCGATCGCGTCGATGTGGACCATGACGGTCACGCGCGACCCGTCCGGTCGCTCGATGACGGTTTCGCTGGCGTCCACCGGATGGCCAGTTTTCAGCACCTGCACGATAGGCAATTGGTCGTGCCGGATGTACCGCCCATCGATGTCGAACATTTTGTCCGAGCCGCAAAACATTTCGCCATCGTCGAGCCGGGGTGTACGGCCCCACAGTTCGGTTGCGCGCGTGTTGAACCAACGGATGCGGCCGTCCACACCGCAGGCGTAGATCGCCAGGGGAAGCATTTCGATCAGTCGAGGCGGCGCTTCGAGGATGCGAGAGGGGTCCTCGAAATATCCAAACGGGCTTAGCGATATGACGTTGCTCGACATCCCTGAGAATCCCCCAATGGTGACGCTCGAATCTAACGTTCGGGCTTCACGATTGCTCACTATACAACTCGGATCTTCCGTGGAATAGCCTCACCCTGCCCGACGCTTGTAGGAATTGATAGAATTATCAATATGTTATGTCGTCGGTGCCGTGTGAAATTGATGAGCAGCACACCGCAGCCCAACTCAGCGGCGCGGCAAAGCCCCCGACGAATCGGCAGGAAACCGGGCGCTTGCCTGCCCAGTCACGGCGCCGTGCTCCAGCCATTCGAACGACAGCCGGTGCAGGAAATAGCGCTGCATTTCCCGTTGGGCGAAATGCGAGGCGAAGGCGATCTCGACCACCACCTTACGGTCGGACTTGAGATGATCGAACAGGTCGCGGTTCGAGGGTCGCAGCCGATCGTTGACGCCGATCATGACCAGGGCGGATTGCATCAAGCCGCCCGGCTCCCGGACATCGGCGCGGACCTTTTCGCGCACGAAGAGCTTGATGGATCGCCCGCTCAAGCAGCCGGTCGGTCATCAGAATGTCGTTTGTCGTCATCGTCCCTTCAGGCATTTCTCCACCAGATTTTTCGGCGGCGTTTCTAGCGTCTTGTCGAGGTGAATACGGCTCGACCGATTGAGCTAGTGGTGCAAATCTAACAAATGACTCCGCCGGGTTTTGAATCAGTTCAACGGGTTATCTATTCCGGCGCGGGCACCAAGTGTTAGATTCGATCCACTAGGCTCGTTGTGCTTACCCCCCACCTGACCTCCCCCACAAGGGGGGAGGAATGGAATTCATCGGTCAATACCTTTATCTCCCTCCCCCTCGATGGGGGAGGGTCGG
>CAZOBN010000220.1:0-3252 GCA_964577835.1 uncultured Rhizobiaceae bacterium | reverse complement strand
GGCGCCGCGCCTATGTGTTCTATGCCGCCAACCGGCGGCTGTTCAACCAATGGCATTCCAACATCCCGTCGCGCTTCGTCGACGAACTGCCGGGCGACCATATCGAGACGCGCGCCGCCACCGGGCTTTACGGCGCCGCGCCCGGCCGGGCGGGCTGGGGCGGCGTGGCCGAGGAAGAGAGCCAGTGGGCGATTCCGCAGCGCATGCGCGGCGGCTTGTCCGGCCGCTCGTTCGAGGCGCGCCATGGAAGTCCGGGGGCGGCGCCCGGGCGCTACACCGCCGAGCCGCCGCCCGCCCATGGAAGTGCGGGGGCCGCCGATCTCAAGCCCGGCGATCGGGTGTTCCACCAGAAGTTCGGTTATGGCAGGGTTGTCGCCATCGATTTCAACAAGCTCGAAATCGCTTTCGACAAAGCGGGTGTGAAGAAGGTCCTCGACAGCTTTGTCCAACCGGCCTGACATCGCGGACTTGTGGTGCATCCGGCTGACCGCCCCGGCCGCCGCGCTCGATGACTTCACGGCGGTGCTCGGGGAATTCGGCAGTGCGGTGGCCTATGGCGTTCCCGCCGTCGACGGCACCCGGATCGATCCGGGAGACGACCGCCCGGCGGAAATCTGGCGCATCGAGACCTTGTGCGAGTCGGAGCCGGACATCTCGGCGGTCACCCTGGCCATGGCCGCCGCGGCGGGCAGGCTCGGTCTCGACATGCCGGATATCCATCTCGAACAGGTGCCGCCCGTTGACTGGCTGGCGCAGAACCGCACGCAGTTCAAGCCGGTGCGCGCCGGCCGGTTCTTCGTCAAGGCGACGTTCGACGACACGCCGCCACCGCCGGGCAGCCTGGCGCTTCGGATCGACGCGGGTCCGGCTTTCGGCTCGGGCCGGCATCCGACCACCCACGGTTGCCTGATGGCGCTGGATGGTCTGCTGCGTCGGCGCCGCTTCAACCGGCCGCTCGATCTCGGCTGTGGTTCGGGCATCCTGGCGCTCGCCATGGCGGCGTATCAGCGCGGACATGTCCTCGCCATCGACAATGATGACTGGGCGGTGCGCACGACGCGTGACAATGCGCGTCTCAACCGGCTGGCGGGGTGGGTCGAGACACGGCTCTGCGATGGGCTCAAGCAGGTGCCGCGGGCCGCCAAATTCGATCTGATCTGCGCCAATATCCTGGCCCGGCCGCTGACGCGGCTGGCCCCGGCCATCGCCGACCATCTGACGCCCGATGGCGTGGTGGTGCTATCGGGGCTGCTCGATTATCAGGAGCCGGGCGTGCGCGTCGCCTATCGCCGGCAAGGGCTCGGGCTGGTCAAGCGCCTGACAGGGCGCTCGGACGACGGTGGCTTGTGGTCGACTTTGATCCTGACGCGGTGAAGCCGGCGCCGGGTGCGTCGTGTCTTACGGATTATGGCTGAAGCCAGGACTTCGTGATCAGATAGATGACGGCGGCCACGTTGATGGCCAGAAGCAGATACGAAAAGAAAAAATTACCGAACAGGTCTTTCATCAACCAACACGACGCAAGCGTGGGCGACGGTTATCGCCGCCCTTTTGCGAGGCCTCCCTCTGGTGAGATGCCGAGTTTCTACTGCGCCGCGCGGTTCGCGGTCGAGACGGAAATGCGTTGGCGATGTAAAACTTGTATTGAGTGGCGTTCGGGTGACAGACGTGCGCGACGGTGGCTGTCGCCAATCGCACAAACGAACAGGGCGACCTTGCGGCCGCCCTGTTCGGGCCGAGACATCTCTGGGGGGAGAAGACGCCTCGGGGATCTGAAGCCGACGCCCCGGAAGGTTGTTCCTCGCGGCGCGCCTTAGGCGGCCGGACGGACCGTGCGAACGGTGTTGTTGTTCGCGGCCGGCGCGGCCTTGGTGGCGATCAGGCCGGCCTCGAAGGCGACGACCTGAGGGATCGTCTCGCGCCGGATGCCGAGCTGGCTCAAGGCCGCGTCGTTGAGGCCGTTGAGTTCGAGGTAGCGGTTGCGCAACTCGATGGCCTCGTCGAGAGCGGCGAAGAACTTGCCGAGGCCGGCGACGAGCTTGCCGGGGAGGGCCATCAGGTCGCTCACGAGCGCCGCTTCCTGGCCGTAGGGCAATTGTTCAAGCTTCAAATTCGTCTGGGTCGTCATGATCATTCTCCTTCGGGGCTTCGATCTGTGTGTCTCTTCGGGTTCGAAGAGATATTTAGTCCCTTTCGCAGTGCAGAAGGAGCGCCCGTTCTGCACCCCAATCATGCGCCATGCGCATGGCTTAAACCCAAGCGATCCGCGGCTTTTTACAGAATTTGTCATCCAGAGGTCACAATTTTACCAAGGTGCTATGCGCGGCGCTTGTGCCCCCGGCCCATCCTGCCTAGCTTGAAGGAAAGGAGACCGATTCCATGGCTCTAGCCGCCAAAGCCTGCCGCGAAACCTACCAGGGCGACACCCCGCTCGACGGCCTGTTGGCCAAAGCGCGCGGGCTGCGTCTGGCCCAGCCGACGGCCGCGGCCGTGCGCGATCTGCTGCGCGGGGTCCTTGCGGCGCCCGAATCGCTCGACCCGGAGAGCTGGATTTCCCTCGTGGCGAGCGACCCCAGCCCGGCGCTGACGGCGCAATTGCGCGCGCTCAAGGCCGAAATGGCCGCCAGCGATGCGGGCAGCGATGGCATCGCCGACGACCCGACGCCCATGGCGCAACGGCTGGCGAGCCTGCGGGCCGCCCTGAAGGCCGCCGGCGCGGACGGCTTCATCGTGCCGCGGGCCGACGAGCATCATGGCGAATATGTGCCGCTCGCGGCGCGCCGCCTGACCTGGATCAGCAATTTCACCGGCTCGGCGGGCTTGGCGCTCGTGCTGCCGGAAACCGCCGCGCTGTTCGTCGATGGCCGCTATACCCTGCAGGCCAAGACCGAGGTCGATCCCGGCCTGTTTCATATCCACCACCAGACGGCGCGCCCGGCCCATGATTGGCTCGCGGCCAATCTCAAGCCGGGGCAGGCGATCGGTTACGACCCCTGGTTGCATGCGGTGGAGGAGATCGCGCGCTTCCGCGAGGCGGCCGAGAAGGCCGGCGGCAAACTGCTGGCGCTCGCCGCCAACCCCATCGACCAGGTATGGACGCGCCGGCCGCCGCCGCCGCTGGCGCCGGTCGTGCCGCTCGCCGCCGGCTTCACCGGCCGCACGGCGGCGGAGAAGCGCGCGGCTCTCGGCGCGGCGCTCGCCGCCGCGGGCACCGACGCGGCTGTGCTGTCGCTGCCCGATTCGATCGCCTGG
>CAZOBN010000219.1:0-3365 GCA_964577835.1 uncultured Rhizobiaceae bacterium | reverse complement strand
GAGAAGCAAAAGGCAAGCGGCCGGCGCGCATCGACACCTGTCACGCGCTGGCGAGCGACGGCGAGGCCGTCAAGAAGCGCTGGCCGGAATTCTACACCGGCCCGAAGAGCTGAGCGGGACCAGCCCAAACCGTCATGCGGCTGACGACGCCGGCGTCCGTTCCTGCACCGTCATGGCGAAACTTGACGGTGCATCTTCGACCTTTGACTCACCCCACAAGATCGTCATGCCCCGGCCCTCGGGTCCGCGCCGCGCGCGGCCCAAGGACATGCTTGTCCGGGGCATCCACGTCTTGCCACGTTCGCAAAAGAAAAGACGCGTGGATGGCCCGACCAAGTCGGGCCATGACGTTTGTTTGAGCCCAGCGCACTGGGCCATGACGACCGAGGAAACCCCTACCCTATTCCGACTGGTGCGATTCGAGCTTGCCCATCTGAGAATAGACAGCCTGATAGAGCGCGTCGTTGCCGGTGAAGGCCGGCAGCTTGCGCACACGCTTGCCAGAGCCACCCCGCGGCGCGGAACTCGCGGTGACGCGGCCATGGCCCGCCTGAGCGTGGCCGGCTTCGGTGCTGGCGGCGCGGAAATAAGCCAGAATGAAGACACGCAGCTTGGCGGTCAGACTGGAGCGGTGGCGGCAGCGGTCCACCAGGGTGGTCAGGCGATGGGGGGTGATGCCTTCGCGGCGGCAAATCTCCACGAGGCCGTCCCACATCTCGGGCTCCAGCCTGACGCTGGTGCGGCGACCCGAGACGGTGACATTACGGCTGACGAGCATAAGCTGCGGTTTCTTCTTCGCGAGGCAGCCGCGACCCGGGGATCGGGCCGCCATCCTGACCTCGTTTCGCCATTCATCGACGCGTGCGTCACGGGGCCGACCGCTGATCCGCTTCGGCCGGCGTCAGCGTGGTCATCGCGATCGCATGCACCCCTGTGGCAAGTTCATGGGAAAGCGTGTCATAAACCATCCGCTGCCGCGCCACCCGCGACATGCCTTCGAAGGAACTCGAGACAATGGTCAAACGAAAGTGCGTCTCGCCGCCTTCGCGGGCATGGCCGCGCATGCCGGCATGACCCGCATGGCGTGCCGAGTCATCAACGATCTCCAGGCGCAAAGGGTTCAACGCGGCGTTGAGCTTGCTTTCGATGTCGCTGGCGACGCTCACGATATGACTTCCTTTTGTACAGGTGGACGGCCCTTTCGGCACGCTTGGCAAGCGTGGTATGTGTGCTTTCCCCTGTCAAGAATCCACAGCCCCGATTCCCATGCCATCCCCAGGACCTTCCGGCGGCGCGGCCGCGTACTCGCCCCAGCCGAGCCGCCGCACCGCGTTCCTGCTGCTTCTGGCCGTCATCCTCGTGTGGGGCGCGAACTGGCCGATCATGAAGATCGGCCTGGAATATATCGCGCCGCTCACATTCGCCGCCTTCCGCATGGGGCTCGGCGCGCTGACGCTGTTCGCGCTGCTCGCCGTCCGCGGCGAGCTCGCCGTGCCATCGCGCCAGGACATGCCCGTGGTGTGGAGCGTCGGCTTGCTGCAGCTCGCCGGCTTCCTTATTTTCGTCAATCTCGGGCTGCAGGAGGTCGAAGCCTCGCGCTCGGCCATCCTGAGCTACACCACCATGATCTGGGTCACGCCGGCCGCCATCTGGCTGCTCGGCGAGCGCTTCAGTTGGACCAAGATCGTCGGCGTGCTGTGCGGACTCGCGGGCGTCGCGGTCATGTTCAATCCGGCGAGCTTCGACTGGAGCGACCGCGCCGCGCTGATGGGCAACCTCTACCTGCTGTTGGGCGCGCTGGCCTGGGCAATCAGCATCTTGCACGTGCGCGCGCACACATGGGAACGGTCGGCCCTGGCATTGGCGCCATGGCAACTGCTCGTCGGCTTCGTGCCGACCGCGCTGCTCGCCATCGCGCTCGAGCATGACCAACCCATTCACTGGTCGCCCACGCTGGTTGCCGTGCTCGCCTACAACGGCCCGATCGCCACCGCATTCGCCCTATGGGCCTGGATTTCGGTCAATCGCGGCCTGCCGGCCATCGCGTCTTCCATGGGCAGCCTGGGCGTGCCGGTCGCCGGGGCGATTCTGGCGACATTGGTGCTGGGCGAGCCCATCACCGTGGAAAACATGGCCGGCCTGGCGTTCATCACCCTGGGTCTGGCGCTGGTCAGCTTCGAAGCAGCGAGAGAAGGCCCGGCACGGCCGCGAAGCGGCGAAAGACGGCTAAAGGTCCGTTAAGGATGCGGACCGACAATGCCTGACATGCGGCCGCGCTTGCGCCGCGCCACCCGACGCCTCATATTTTATCAATGCCAAGACCGCGTTCGCGAATTTCCCAGATCCAAGAGGCCCCGGTCGAGGGTTCGCGCGGCTGCGCCTTCCCGGCGTGCGCCGCCGAAGGGTCCTACCGGGCGCCCCGCTCGCGCCACGAACTCGATCAGCATATCTGGCTCTGCCTCGACCATATCCGCGAGTACAACCGGTCCTGGGACTATTTCGCCGGCATGTCGCAGCAAGAGATCGAGGCCCATGTCGAGCGCGACATCATCGGCTGGCGGCCGACTTGGCCGCTCGGCCGGCTCAGCGCCAATACCCCCGAGGCGGCCAAGCGGGACCAGTATGGCGCGGGCGGCGCCGACGGCACCCAGCATGGCCAGCGGGGGTCCGGGCCACGCTGGTCCGGTGCGAAGCCAGGTGGCGACCCGTTTGCCCA
Organism: uncultured Rhizobiaceae bacterium; assembly: GCA_964577835.1. GTDB lineage: Bacteria > Pseudomonadota > Alphaproteobacteria > SMXQ01 > SMXQ01 > CAVVYA01. Next base: position 649 of record CAZOBN010000219.1, on the reverse strand, counting down.
TGTTCGGGACGATTTCGGCCTGTTTGGCGAAGCCGCCCGGCGGGCCAGGGGCGACCGGGCGGAGGCCGGGGCCGGGTTCCAGAGACGCTACCGGGCGCGCGACGACGAAATCCAGGCCCTCGATACCCTGGGCCTGACCCACCCGCTCAGCCTGGCCACGTTGAAGGCGCGCTACAAGGAACTGGTGAAGCGTTTTCACCCTGATGCCAATGGGGGCGACAAAGCGGCGGAAGAGCGTCTAAAATTAGTTAACCAAGCCTATGCGACCCTTAAAAACAGCGTCAGCGTCCCTTGAAGGCGGCCTTGGGCAGCCACTGGCGCACATAGCGGAACGGTTTGAATGACGAGCACAGCCACGAACACCCCATTGACGAACACGCCTTCGCGTCACCCCATCGAAAACCCCGATATCGAAGTCTCGGTACGCCAGCTCTTTGGCATCAACAGCGACATGATGGTACCGGCCTTCAGCGCGGGCAGCGAGCACGTGCCCGACGTGGACGAGGCCTACCACTTCGACCACAACACCACCTTGGCGATCCTCGCGGGCTTTGCCTACAACCGCCGGGTCATGATCCAGGGCTATCACGGCACCGGCAAATCGACCCACATCGAACAGGTCGCGGCACGGCTCAACTGGCCGTGCGTG
>CAZOBN010000218.1:0-3407 GCA_964577835.1 uncultured Rhizobiaceae bacterium | reverse complement strand
GCATGGAGGTCACGCAATTCACGTATTTTCAGCAGGTTGGCGGTATCGAGTGCGACCCCGTTTCGGCGGAACTGACGTACGGCCTCGAACGTTTGGCGATGTATGTGCAGGGCGTCGAAAATGTTTACGATCTCGATTGGAACGGTCAGGGCGTAAAATATGGCGAGGTATTCCTGCAGAACGAAAAACAGCAATCCGCCTACAATTTCGAACATGCCAACACCGAGATGCTGTTCCGCCATTTCACCGATGCGGAAGCGGAGAGCCGTTCGCTCCAATCCAAGGGCCTGGCGCTGCCTGCCTATGACCAGTGCATCAAGGCCAGCCATGTCTTCAACCTGCTCGATGCGCGCGGCGTGATTTCCGTGACCGAGCGGGCCGCCTACATCGCGCGCGTGCGCGCGCTGGCGAAAGGCTGCTGCGAGGCGTGGCTCGCCAGCCGCGGCCATGGCGCGCCGAGTGGGAAGACGGTTGCGCGCGCCGAAAAGGCGGGGGCCTGAGTCATGGCCGAGCTTCTCGTCGAACTGTTCTCCGAGGAAATTCCCGCGCGCATGCAGGCGCGCGCCGCCGACGATCTCAAGCGCCTGGCGACCGATGCGTTCAAGGCCGCCGCCCTGCCATTCTCCGATGCGCGCGCCTTCGTCACGCCGCGCCGCCTGACCCTGTCGGTCGAAGGCCTGCCGGTCGCCCAGGCCGACGTGAAGGAAGAGCGCCGCGGGCCGCGCGTCGATGCGCCGCAGAATGCCATCGACGGATTCCTGCGCGCCAACGGCATCACCCTCGATCAATGCGAGAAGCGCGACACCGGCAAGGGCGTGTTCTATTTCGCCGTGGTCGAGAAGAAGGGCCGCAAGACCGCCGAGGTGCTGGCCGAGCTGCTGCCAAGCGTGTTCGGCGCCTTGCCGTGGCCCAAGTCGATGCGCTGGGGCGCGGGCGACATCCGCTGGGTGCGTCCGCTGCACAGCATCCTCTGCGCCTTCAACGGCCAGGCGGTGAAGCTCACGTTCGCCGGCATCGAGGCGGGCGACACCACGCGCGGCCACCGCTTCATGGCGCCCAAGCCCTTCGCCGCCCATTCGCTCGCCGCCTACAAGGACAACCTGCGCTCGGCCTACGTCATGCTCGATGCCGCCGAGCGGCGCGACAGCATCGCCAAGGACGCGGCGTTGCTCGCCGCGGACGAAGGGCTCGCGCTCAAGCGCGACGAGGGTTTGCTCGACGAGGTCACCGGCCTGGTCGAATGGCCGGTCGCGCTGCTCGGCAGCATCGACCAGAACTTCATGGACGTGCCGCCCGAGGTGCTGACCACCGCCATGCGCGCGCACCAGAAATATTTCGCGCTGGAAAAGGCCGACGGCACGCTCGCCCCGCGCTTCGTCGTGATCGCCAACATGCTGACCGAGGACGGCGGCAGGCAGGTGGTGGCGGGCAACGAGCGCGTGCTGCGCGCGCGCCTGTCCGACGCCCGTTTCTTCTGGGACCAGGACCGCAAGCAGCCGCTCGAATCCCGCGTGCTGGCGCTCAAGGACATCGTGTTCCACGCCAAGCTCGGCACGGTGGCCGAGAAGGTCGAGCGCATCCAGGTGCTCGCCGCCGAGCTCTGCGAATTCATCCCGAGCGCCGACCGCGACGCGGCGCGCAGCGCGGCGCTGCTCGCCAAGGCCGATCTCGTCACCGGCATGGTCGGCGAATTCCCCGAATTGCAGGGCATCATGGGCCGCTACTACGCATTGCACGACGGCGAGAAGCGTGAAGTGGCGGATGCCATCGCCGAGCATTATTCGCCCAAGGGCCCCGACGACAAATGTCCGACCGCGCCGGTCAGCGTCGCCGTGGCGCTCGCCGACAAGATCGACACGCTCGTCGGATTCTTCGCCATCGATGAGAAGCCGACCGGCTCGCGCGATCCGTTCGCGCTGCGCCGTGCCGCGCTCGGCGTCATTCGCCTTGTGCTGGAGAACAAGCTGCGCCTACCGTTGGCCAAGGTATTTGGCCTTGGTCGGCTGTTCTATGAAGATAGCATCGATAAGGACACGCTACGCGCCAGCAAGCCGCCAATTCGCACAGAGCACGGCACCACCATCACTCCCACGAGCAGTGAATCGCTGCCGCAGGCTGCGGAAATCAGCAAGCAATTGCTTGAGTTCTTCGAGGATCGGTTGAAGGTGGCGTTGCGCGAGAAGGGCGTGCGTCACGATCTGATCGACGCGGTCTTCGCGCTCGGCGGCGAAGACGATCTCGTGCGGCTGCTGGCGCGGGTCGACGCGCTGACCAGCTTCCTCGCCAGCGAGGACGGGCGCAACCTGCTGGTCGCCTACCGCCGCGCCTCGAACATCGTCACCATCGAAGAGAAGAAGGACAAGGCCACCTACGACGGCGCGGTCGATCCGGCGCTGCTGTCCCAGGCCGAGGAGCAGACCTTGGCCAAGGTGCTGGCCGAGGCGCAGGCCGGAACGAAGCTGGCGCTGGCCAAGGAAGACTTCACCGGCGCCATGACGGTGCTGGCGTTGCTGCGCGGCCCGGTGGATGCGTTCTTCGACAAGGTGACCGTCAATACCGACGACAAAGCCGCGCGGGCCAACCGCCTGCGGCTGTTGTCGCAGATCCGCGCCACGCTCGGCGCGGTCGCCGATTTTTCGCGTGTTGTCGAAGGCTAGAGAAGGCGAGAGCATGAACGCACAGGAGACGGGTGCCATGGGTCAATGGGTCTACCGCTTCGGCAATGGCAAAGCCGACGGCAAGGCGAGCATGCGCGACTTGCTCGGCGGCAAGGGCGCCAACCTGGCGGAGATGGCGAGCCTCGGCTTGCCGGTGCCGCCGGGTTTCACCATCACCACCGAGGTCTGCACCCATTTCTACGCCAACAAGCGGAGCTATCCAGCGGACCTCGCGTCCCAGGTGGAAACCGTGCTGGGGCAGGTCGAGAAGGCGGTCGGTGCCAAGTTCGGCGATCCGGCGAATCCGCTGCTCGTCTCGGTGCGCTCCGGCGCGCGCGCCTCGATGCCCGGCATGATGGACACGGTGCTCAACCTCGGCCTCAACGACAAGACCGTCGAGGGATTGGCCAAGCTGTCCGGCGACGCGCGTTTCGCCTACGACAGCTATCGCCGCTTCATTCAGATGTATTCGAACGTGGTGCTCGGCATCGACCATCACCACTTCGAGGAAATCCTCGCCCATCACAAGGACGACAACGGCCATTCCTTCGACACCGACCTCGCCGCCGAGGACTGGAAGGCGGTGGTCAAGGAATACAAGGCGGAAGTGCAGCGGGAGCATAAGGCGCCGTTTCCGCAGGATGTCACCGAGCAATTGTGGGGCGCCATCGGCGCCGTGTTCGAAAGCTGGATGAACCAGCGGGCCATCACCTACCGCCGGCTCAACAACATTCCCGAGGACTGGGGCAC
>CAZOBN010000217.1:0-3423 GCA_964577835.1 uncultured Rhizobiaceae bacterium | reverse complement strand
CACAGCGTGCCGGCGACGATCATCACGTCGGACTGGCGCGGGCTCGGGCGGAACACGATGCCGAAGCGGTCGAGGTCGTAGCGCGAGGCGCCCGCGTGCATCATCTCCACCGCGCAGCAGGCCAGCCCGAAGGTCATCGGCCACAGCGAGCCGGTGCGCGCCCAGTTCACCACCTTGTCGAGCTGGGCAACGACGAAGCCCTTGTTCTGCACTTCGTCGGTCAGGGCGCGCATCACCGTGCCCTGGTCCGGGTTGGTCAGGCTCGTTGGGGGCAGAACCGATGCTGTCGGGGTGGCACTCATTCCCACTCCAGTGCTCCCTTTTTCCATTCGTAGACGAACCCGACCGTCAGCACGGACAGGAACACCACCATGGACCAGAAACCGAAGAGGCCGATCTCGCCGAGCGTGATCGCCCAGGGAAACAGGAAGGCCACCTCGAGATCGAAAATGATGAACAGGATGGCGACGAGATAGAAGCGCACGTCGAACTTGCCGCGGGCATTGTCGAACGGATCGAAGCCGCATTCGTAGGGCGACAGCTTGTCGGAATCCGGGCGCTGCTGGGCCGCGATATAGGAAAATCCGAGCATCAGGCCGGAGACGACGACGGCGATGCCCAGGAAGATCAGAATCGGAAGATATTCGCGAAGCAGGTCTTCCATTCCGCTGTCTTTCGGTTCGGAGGGTGACTGTCGTTGGTATCCAATGGGGCATCGCAGGATGGTGCCCGCTGGCGGGTACCGCGCTGCACAAGAGGCCGCGGGGAAGCTGGGTTCCCGAGGTCGTCAAGCGGGGCCGAATATAGAAACACCGCACCCTAAAAGAAAGCAAAGATTGACGAATCTTCAAGTGGCCCGGCGGAATAAACCGCCCGCGACCATGGCGATAAATTGGGCGAGAAACGGTCTGCGTCGAGCGGCGATGACGGGCGGGAAATGGCGGGAGTGACGGGACTTGAACCCGCGGCCTCCGGCGTGACAGGCCGGCGCTCTAACCAACTGAGCTACACCCCCATTCCAGCGGCGCACCGAGCGGCTGGCCCTTTCGGGCCGCGCGGCTCGCGGGGCAGCGGCGGGGTCGCTGGTTTACTTCACCCCCCTGCCCCTGTCAAGGAACCCGCGTTGTTTTCCCTCGCATAGTCGGCGGACTTACGGCAGTTCCCTGACCAACTGGCCATAGCCGCGCACCGGTTCGCGCACATGCAGACGCTTCTGGATCTCCCAGCAGCGCGCCGGAACCGGATGAATGACCGGCACGCCGAGATCCTGCTCCAGCAGATCGATAACATCGAGCACGCGCCAGCCGGTGCCCAGCATGTAGATTGCCTCCGCCTTGCGGTGCTTGAGGAAGGTCTTCTTGATATGGGCATAGACTTCCTGAGCCGACAGCCGGCCGACTTCCTCGAACGGCACCGAGATGCCATCCATCGCCAGCACGTTGAAGCCGGCCTCGCGGAAATAATCGGCGAAGGTCTTGTTGATGTCGCCGGTGAAATAGGTCGCGCCGACGAAGCTCTTGATGCCGAGCGCCTTGAGCGCCGCGACATGGTTGGTGCCCGAGGTAAAAATCGGGATCTTGTATGTCTTCTCCCAGCGGTCGAGAATCTTCCGCTCGCCCTTGTAGCCGCGCACCATGAACGGCGGCGCGCCTTCGGGATGAATCAAATCGACCTTGGCCTCGGCGAGCCTGGCGACGCCCGCTTCATAGGCGGTCATCACTTCCTTGAATTCCTCGCGGGTGCCGCGGCGGATGTCGAGAAAGAGCGGCAGGAATCCGATGCCCTCGGGCAGCATGCGGATCAGCTCCTCGAGGCCGCCCGGCCGCATGGTCGGCTTGATCGCGCCGACCGTACCGCGCCAACTGGTATAGGCCATCCGTCACCCCCTGCTTTTTCGTCCGGCGAGAAAGGCGCGCCGGCGATTTTTGGCCGCGGGTGCGATGGTGGGCGGTGACGGGATCGAACCGCCGACAACCACGGTGTAAACGTGGCGCTCTACCAGCTGAGCTAACCGCCCGCACCAGCCGCGTATCGTGGCCGGTTATACCCTGCCGATCCCGGCGCCGCCAGCGCGCCAATCAGGGCATAAAAAAACCGGCTGCATCGGCAGCCGGTTTTCTGGAAATCCGTGGTCTAGTTGACCGCGTCCTTGAGGCCCTTGCCCGCGCTGAATTTGGGACGCTTGGAGGCGGGAATTTCGATCTTCTCGCCCGTGCGCGGATTGCGGCCCTGGCTCGCCGCCCGCTTGGTCACGGCGAAAGTGCCGAAACCGACGAGACGAACGTCGTCCCCCTTCTTGAGCGCGACGGTGATCTGGTCGAACACTTCATCGACCGCTTTCGTCGCGTCCGCCTTGGACAGGCCCGTGCCGGTTGCAACCGCAGCGACGAGATCGTTCTTGTTCACTTGTCTACCCCCTTGGAGAATGGAAATCGGATCAGAAGCGCCGAGGTCCGATCCACGCGGCAAAGTCTAAGCCGCGCAAATCTGCGACGTCAATCCAAGAAGCGAGTTTTTCCCCAGCTTTCTTCCGCGGAATTGCTGGCTTTCTATGCAATTTCGGCGGCTCCCGAAGGAGCCGCCGATGAGAAAGACTGTCGGATTTTTTCAGCGAATTCAGTGCTTGACCACTTCCTGTTCGCCGTCCGGTGGCGGCGGCACTTGCGAGAGGTCATCCGTTTCGATCCACTCGATGGGTGTCGGCTGACGCACGAGAGCTTCGCGCAGCACGTCGTCGACCATCGAGGCGGCAACGATCTTCATGCCCTTCTTCACGTTGTCGGGGATGTCGACGAGATCCTTCTCGTTATCCTTCGGAATGATCACCGTCTTAATTCCGCCGCGCAAGGCCGCGAGCAACTTCTCCTTCAAGCCACCGATCGGCAGCACGCGGCCGCGCAACGTCACCTCGCCCGTCATGGCGATATCCTTGCGCACCGGAATGCCGGTCAGCACGGAGACGATGGAGGTGACCATCGCGACGCCGGCCGATGGACCGTCCTTCGGCGTGGCACCCTCGGGCACGTGTATGTGGATGTCGCGCTTGTCGAACATCGGCGGCTTGATGCCGAGGCTGGCCGCGCGGGACTGCACGAAGCTGCGCGCAGCCTGCACGGATTCCTGCATCACGTCGCCGAGCTTGCCGGTGATCTGCATCTTGCCCTTGCCGGGCACCATGACGGCCTCGATCGAGAGCAGTTCGCCGCCGACCTCGGTCCAGGCCAGACCGGTGGTGACACCCACCAGATCCTCGGCTTCGACCTCGCCGTAGCGGAAGCGACGCACGCCGGCATACTTCTCGATGTTGCGCCGGGTCAGCTTGACCTGATGCTCCTTGCCGCTGCTGCTGACGATCTCGCGGATCGCCTTGCGGGTCAGGTTGGCGATCTCGCGCTCGAGATTACGCACGCCGGCCTCGCGGGT
>CAZOBN010000216.1:0-3465 GCA_964577835.1 uncultured Rhizobiaceae bacterium | reverse complement strand
CTTCACCGTGCGCAAGATTTCCTACGGCGAAGGCGTCGAGCGCGTGTTCCCGCTCTATTCGCCGAACGTGGTGAAGATCGACGTGGTGCGCCGCGGCGACGTGCGCCGCGCCAAGCTCTATTACCTGCGCGGCCGCACCGGCAAGCGCGCGCGCATCGCCGAGAAGCAGACCTATCGCGACACCGACGTGGCGTCGGCGAGCGATCTCCCGGCCGAGGCGGGTGGCGCGGACACGGCTGCCGCGACCGCGGCCAAGACCGCGAAAAAGGCCAAGAAGGCCAAGGCCGCGCCCGCGCAAGCCTGAGTCTTCGGCCGATGGGAACAGGGCGCGGCTTTACGATGATGCCGCGCCACCCCATCTCTAGGACGTAACGATGCGGCCGGGCCGGCCCCGGCGCTTTGGAGAGAGAAGTCAATGGCACAGCCCAAGACCCTGTTCGACAAGATCTGGGACAGTCACGTCGTCGAGCGCGACGCCGACGGCACCTGCCTGCTCTATATCGACCGGCACCTGGTTCATGAAGTGACCAGCGCCCAGGCGTTCGACGGGCTGCGTCTGTCGGGCCGCAAGGTGCGCCGCACCGACGCGACGCTCACGGTCGCCGACCACAACGTGCCGACCACGCCGGACCGGGTGAAGGGCATCGTCGAGGAAGAGTCGCGCATCCAGGTGCAGACCCTGGAAGACAACGCGCGCCAGTTCGGCCTCACCTACTTCTCGATGAGCGACGTGCGCCAGGGCATCGTGCATATCGTCGGGCCCGAGCAGGGCTTCACCCAGCCGGGCATGACCATCGTGTGCGGCGACTCGCACACGGCGACCCACGGCGCGTTCGGTGCGCTGGCCTTCGGCATCGGCACCTCGGAGGTCGAGCATGTGCTCGCCACCCAGACGCTGATCCAGAAGCCGGCCAAGAACATGCGCATCACGGTCGATGGCAAGCTGTCCGCCGGTGTCGGCGCCAAGGACGTCATCCTCGCCATCATCGGCAAGATCGGCACCGCGGGCGGCACCGGCCATGTCATCGAATTCGCCGGCGAGGTGATCCGCGGCCTGTCCATGGAAGGCCGCATGACGGTATGCAACATGGCGATCGAAGGTGGTGCGCGCGCCGGCCTGATCGCCCCCGACGAGACCACGTTCGCTTATATGAAGGGCCGCCCGATGGCGCCCTCGGCCGCCCAGTGGGACAAGGCCGTGGCCTTTTGGAAGACCCTGCCGTCCGACCCGGGCGCGACCTATGACCGCGAGGTGACGCTGCGCGCCGAGGATATCGTGCCGCTCGTCACCTGGGGCACCAGCCCCGAGGATGTGCTGCCGATCACCGGCGCCGTGCCCGATCCGAACGCGGTCACCGACGAGAACCGCCGCCGCTCCATGATCCGCGCGCTCGAATACATGGGCTTGCAGCCGGGCACCAAGCTCGAGGACGTCAAGATCCAGACCGCCTTCATCGGCTCCTGCACCAACGGCCGCATCGAGGACCTGCGCCAGGCCGCCGCCGTCGCCAAGGGCAAGAAGGTGGCCGCCGGCGTGCGCGCGCTGGTCGTGCCGGGCTCCGGCCTGGTCAAACTGCAGGCGGAGAAGGAAGGGCTCGACCGGGTGTTTCTCGATGCCGGCTTCGAATGGCGCGAGCCGGGCTGCTCCATGTGCCTGGCCATGAACCCGGACAAGCTGGCGCCGGGCGAGCGCGCCGCCTCGACCTCGAACCGCAACTTCGAGGGCCGCCAGGGCCCCGGCGGGCGTACCCATCTGATGAGCCCGGCCATGGTCGCCGCGGCCGCTCTGACCGGTCACCTGACCGACATTCGCAAGCTCTAAGCGGGGATCTGGACCGATGGACAAGTTCACCAAGCTCACCGGCATCGCGGCGCCCCTGCCGATGATCAATGTCGACACCGACAAGATCATTCCCGCGCGCTGGCTCAAGACGATCAAGCGCACCGGCCTCGGCCCGGCGCTGTTCGAGGCCATCCGCTACAAGGACGGCAAGGAAGATCCGAATTTCGTGCTCAACAAGGAGCCCTACCGCAAAGCCGAGATCCTGGTGACCGGCGAGAACTTCGGCTGCGGCTCGTCGCGCGAGCATGCGGTATGGGCCCTGCAGGGCTTCGGCATCAAATGCGTCATCGCCCCGGAATTCGCCGACATCTTCTTCTCCAACGCGGGCAAGAACGGCATCCTGCTGATCAAGTTGCCGCAGCAGACCGTCGACAAGCTGATGGCCGACGCCCAGATGGGCCACAACGCCCGTCTCACCGTCGATCTCGAGGCGCAGGAGATCACCCGGCCGAACGGCGAGAAGATCAAATTCGACGTCGATCCGTTCCGCAAGCATTGCCTGCTCAACGGCCTCGACGACATCGCGCTGACGCTGGAGAAAAAGGCCGCGATCGATTCCTACGAGTCGAAGGGCAAGACCACCACGCCCTGGCTTTACGCGTAAACGACTCGGCGCTGACGCCTCTCCGACTCGTCATGGCCCGGCTTTGACCGGGCCATCTCATGGAAGAGCGTCATTGCGGCTGCCGAAGCGCGAACAGGAAGAGAAAGATTGCCCGGTCAAGCCGGGCAATGACGAATAGAGAACGAATTAAAAAACCAACCTTCAGGCGGACAAGGAACGACAATGGCTGCGAACAAGCGACTGCTGATGCTTCCCGGCGACGGCATCGGCCCCGAGGTCATGGGTGAAGTGAAGCGCGTCATCGGCTGGATGGACAAGCGCCGCGCCGTTTCCTTCGACGTGGAAGAGGCGCTGATCGGCGGCTGCGCGTTCGACAAGGAAGGCGCGCCGATCTCCGATGCGACCATGGATCGCGCCATGAAGGTCGACGCCGTGCTGCTCGGCGCGGTCGGCGGCCCGAAATGGGAGAAGCTGCCGTTCAAGGATCAGCCCGAGCGCGGCCTCTTGCGAATCCGCAAGGACATGGGCCTGTTCGCCAACCTGCGCCCCGCTCTGGTGTTCGACGCGCTGGCCGAGGCATCGACATTGAAGACCGACCTGGTGCGCGGTCTCGACATCATGATCGTGCGCGAGCTCACCGGCGGCGTCTATTTCGGCGAGCCGCGCGGCATCGAGACGCTGGCCAACGGCGAACGCCGCGGCCTCAACACCCAGGTCTATACCACCAGCGAGATCGTGCGCATCGCGCGTGTCGCCTTCGAACTGGCGCGCAAACGCAATCGCCAGGTGACCTCGGTGGAAAAGGCCAACGTGATGGAATCCGGCGTGCTGTGGCGCGAGGAAACCCAAAAGCTGCATGATGCCGAATACCAGGACGTGAAGCTTTCCCACATGTACGCCGACAACTGCGCCATGCAACTCGTGCGCGCGCCCAAGCAGTTCGACGTCATCGTCACCGACAACCTGTTCGGCGATCTCTTGTCCGATTGCGCGGCCATGCTGACCGGCTCGCTCGGCATGCTGCCCTCGGCCTCGCTGGGTGCTGCGGACGCCACCG
>CAZOBN010000215.1:0-3487 GCA_964577835.1 uncultured Rhizobiaceae bacterium | reverse complement strand
CCGCGTCGACCAGCACCGGGACGCGGGCCGCTTCGACGATGAGGCGGATGTTCACCGGGTTCTGGATGCCGAGGCCGGAGCCGATCGGCGCGCCGAGCGGCATGATGGCGACGCAGCCCATGTCCTCCAGCCGTTTCGCCTGGATCGGATCGTCCGAGCAATAGACCATGACCTTGAAGCCGTCTTTGACCAGGGCTTCGGCGGCCGCGAGGGTCTCCGGCATGTCGGGATAGAGCGTCTTCTGGTCGCCCAGCACTTCGAGCTTCACCAGGTCCCAGCCGCCGGCCTCGCGCGCCAGGCGGAGCGTGCGCACCGCATCGTCGGCGGTGTAGCAGCCGGCGGTGTTGGGCAAGTAGGTGTATTTCTTCGGGCTGACGTAATCCACCAGCATCGGCTTGCCCGGGTCGGCGATGTTGACCCGGCGCACCGCGACCGTGACGATCTCGGCGCCGGAGGCCTCGATGGCCCGCGCCGTCTCCGCGAAATCCTTGTATTTGCCGGTGCCGACCAACAGGCGCGAGGTGAAGCGCCGGCCGGCGAGTTCCAGGGTATCGGCCGGGCTGACCGCTCCCGCGCCGTCCGCGCCGCCGCCGATGAAATGCACGATCTCGAGCCGGTCGCCATCGGCCACGGCGGTCGCGTCATAGGCCGAGCGCGGCACGATCTCGCGGTTCAGCTCGACCGCGACCTTGCGCGAATCGAGGCCCAGGCCTTCGAGCAGGGCCTTGAGGCTCTGCGGCGCGGAAAACGGACGAGATTCACCGTTGATGGTTACTTGCATGGTCACCGGAAGCCACATCGGCGTGGGGGTCGAACAAGCGGCGCGCGACGCCGCCGCGAACCCGGGCCGCGGCCGGCGGGTTCACACCGTGCGATTATGGCGGATTTGGCCGGCGGCGCAAGCCGGCGCTGGCCGGCGCGGCTGGATCAGCGGGCGAGCGCGTTGAGGGCGTAAAGGGCGCCGAGGCTGCAGAAAATCACCGCCGCCGCGGTCAGCACGCCGATCAGGACCCAGCGCGAGGCGCTCGAAATCGGCTTCTCGGACTTGATGACTTCCGGAGGCCGATTGACATGCAGCGCCGTCGGAACCTTGCGCGGCTCGGCTTTCGGGGGCGCGCCGGGCTCGCTTTTCGCCGTGCGATAGATCGTGCGGGTCACCTTGTGGTCGGTCGCGTGATCGAAGGTCTCCTCGACCACGCGAACGGCCGGATGGCGGTTGCTGCGCTCCAGCCGGGTCGCTTCGAGCACCGCAAGATCCTTGTCGTCGAAGACCGAATCGATCTTCCAGGCGCCGTCGCGATGGGTATGGATTTCATAGACCACCATCATGGCCCTACTCCGGCTCGTCCATCTCGGACGGCGTCTCGCGGCAGTTCGCGGCGCCCAGGATGGCGGTGATGGTCCGATTGTCGCGGCTCAGCGGCAACATGATGCTGCGGTAGAGCACGCCGTAGCCGCGGCTGTCGATGAATTGGCCGCCGTAGGTCACCGGCACGCCGCGGCTCACCACATCGCCCACATAGCTGGCCGCGCGGCCGATCAGCGTGTTCCGGTCGGCGTCGGCCAGCGCCACGCCGGCCAGATCGACGTCATAGAGCCGGCGGTGGTAGTCGCCGATATAGCTGAAGATCGGTTCCGCGCTGTCCGAGGCGGCGCCCAGATCGATGACGAAGCAATAGTCCCACAGGTCCGGAATCGCCGCCGGATAGAAGTCGTCCGGCGCCGGCCAGTGGCGCTCATGGCACGCGCCGCGCCAATAATCGAGCAGGCGCAAGACGAGCCGGCGTTCGCTGAGGGGGGCTTGAATGCTCACAGGCTCTCCGGGAAACAGCGGGATTCCAGCCGAAAGGCATAAGGCAAATCGGTTAACGTGGCGTAAAATAGTCCCAAAGGGTGGGCGGCCCGGCGCCCGCAGAGTGTCGTTGCGCCGGCTGTGGCCTTGCTATAAACGTCGCCATTAACGAAATCTGAGGAATCCCGTCACCGATGCCGTCAACGGTTTTGGTTCTCAACGGCCCCAACCTCAATCTTCTGGGCAGCCGTGAGCCGGAAATCTACGGACATGAGACCTTGAGCGATATCGCGGCGCTGTGCGAGCGCGCGGCGCAATCGCTCGGCATTGCCGTCGATTTCCGCCAGAGCAACAGCGAAGCCGAGCTGGTGAATTGGGTGCAGGAAGCGCGCACGACGCGCGCCGGCATCATCATCAACGCCGGCGCCTTCACCCATACCTCGGTCGCCCTGCTGGATGCGCTGAACGCGGCCGCGTTACCGGTCGTCGAGGTCCACCTGTCCAATATCTTCCGGCGCGAGGAATTCCGGCGCCACTCCTACATTTCGCTCGCCGCGCGCGGCGTGATTTGCGGCTTGGGCTCGCAGGGTTACGAGCTCGCCGTGGCGGCCATGGCCCGATTGCTGACCAAGCCCACCGCAAAAAAAGCACCAAACAAAAAAAACACCGGCAAAAGTTAAAAGGACACGATGATGTCAAGGCCGACGATCGACGACGACCTGGTCCGCCAGCTTGCCAAGCTTCTCGACGAAACCGGGCTGACCGAAATCGAGTTTGGCGAGGGCAAGTGGCACCTCCGGGTTTCAAAGTCGATGACCGCTGCGGCGACCATCGTGCCCGCCGCTGCGGCGGCCGCTGCCGCCGTCGCCGCGTCCGAACGTTCGGCCTCCATCGCGGCGGACGAAGCGGCGCATCACCCGGGAGCGGTGACCTCGCCGATGGTCGGCACGGTCTATATCGCGCCCGAGCCGGGTACCGCCCCCTTCGTCAAGGCGGGCGATACCGTCAGCGAAGGCCAGACGCTGCTTCTCATCGAGGCCATGAAGACCCTGAATCCCATCCGCGCGCCGCGCGCCGGCAAGGTCAGCCAGATATTCATCACCAATGCCGCGCCGGTGGAATACGGCGAAGTCCTGCTGATCCTCGAATAGCCATGCGAATTGGTGCGTTGCCGGTGCGCGTTTCGGTTCATTGCCATGTTCGATAAGCTGCTGATCGCCAATCGCGGCGAGATCGCCCTGCGGATTCACCGCGCCTGCCGCGAGATGGGCATCTCGACCGTGGCCGTGCATTCCACGGCCGATGCCGACGCGATGCATGTGCGGCTGGCGGACGAGAGCGTATGCATCGGCCCGCCCCGGCTGGCCGACAGCTATCTCAACATGCCGGCGGTGCTCTCCGCCGCGATCATCACCAACGCCGACGCGATCCATCCGGGCTACGGCCTGTTGTCGGAGAACGCCACCTTCGCCAGCATGGTCGAGGAGCACGGCTTCATCTTCGTCGGGCCGACGTCCGATCATATCCGCATGATGGGCGACAAGATCGTCGCCAAGGAAACCATGACCGCCGCCGGCGTGCCCTGCGTGCCGGGCTCCGACGGTCCGATCAACGACGAGGCCGAAGCCAAGGCGATGGCCAGGAAAATCGGCTATCCGGTGCTGATCAAGGCCTCCGCCGGCGGCGGCGGGCGCG
>CAZOBN010000214.1:0-3546 GCA_964577835.1 uncultured Rhizobiaceae bacterium | reverse complement strand
AGACCCGCGTCAAGGTGGTGAAGAACAAGATGGCGCCGCCGTTCAAGGTGGTCGAATTCGACATCATGTATGGCGTCGGCGTCTCCAAGACGGGCGAGCTGATCGACCTCGGGGTCAAGGCCGGCATCGTCGAGAAGTCGGGCACCTGGTTCTCCTACAACGGCCAGCGCATCGGCCAGGGACGCGAGAATTCCAAGCAATTCCTCAAGGACAATCCGGCAATCGCCGCGGAGATCGAAAAGTCGATCCGCCAGAACGCCGGCCTCGTCTCCGAGGCCCTGATGGTCGGCTCGCCCGACGATGTCGAGGCGAGCGACGACTGATCGCCCGGCGCCGCGCGGCGCCGACACCAATCCACGTGGCAGCAGGCGGCGGATCTCACCTGCCGACGCCTCGCCCGCCGCGTGAGACTGCGCCCGCCGGACGCCGACCGGTCGGCCGCGAGAAACAGCCGGAGGGACACCCCTCCGGCTTTTCTTTCGCCCGGGCCATTCCATTCCCGCAGCCTTCGTCCGTCTCGCCGCCGGGTCAAATGAAGATTGACAACTATATTGTCATATTATAGAATGACAACTTACTTGTCATAATGGCGAGGGACGTCATGTATGCCACCGAGGCCGAGGTTGCGGCGGCCCTCAGATCCGCCCGCGAGTGCTTCCACCGGCTCAGGGCCTATGGCGATACGCTTCACGCCGATCTCGGCGTCAACGCGTCGATGCGCGGCGTGCTCGAAACTCTGGCCGAGCTAGGCTCCGTGACGGTGCCGCAGGTCGCCCGCATCAAAGGTGTATCGCGTCAGCATATTCAGCTCGTGGTCAACGCGTTGGCCGACAAAGGCTTCGTGACCGGCCGCTCCAATCCGATGGACGCCCGTTCGCCCCTGGTCGAGATCACCCGGGATGGCAGTGCCCTGCTCGACGCCATCGCGGCGCGTGAGACGAAGATTCTGTCGGTCTTCGCCCAGCAGTTCTCCGCCGCCGACATCGCCACCACCCAGCGCACGCTCGATGCCTTCAAGCATGCGCTGCTTGGTCTATCCGTCACGCTTCCCGATTCACGCGTCTGAGCTTCCGCCTTACCCAACCATCCCGAGGTGTGTCATGAGCGAAGTCCTGGCGAATGAAACCGCGAATAGTCCCGCGTCCGTTGCTCGAATCCGCTTTGCCGCACCAACCAACCCGGCTTTCTATCGCACGCTCCGCGGGCGGGTTGCCGAATACCTGGGCGCCAACGCGAACGGCCGCTTCGCCGACCGGACGCTCCTGTTCAAGGCCGGTTTTTATCTGGTGCTCGTCGTGACGGCTTACGCGCTGCTGCTGGTGCGCGGCGACCACGCGGCGCGGGCGCTGTTCTATGCCATGGTCTACGGGGTCGGCAGCCTGCTGCTCGCGATCAATATCGGACACGATGCCGCCCATGGCGCGGTATCCGGCCGCCGCGGCCTCGACCGCCTGATCATGATGCTGAGCTTCCTGCCCCTGGGTGTCGATTCCCACCTCTGGCAAATGCGCCATGTGAAATCCCATCACGCCTTTCCCAACGTCAACGGCTGCGACATCGACATCGACCACAATATCTTCCTCCGCCTCTCGCCGAACCATCCCCGGCTTGCTCACCAGCGTTATCAGCATCTTTATGCGCCTTTCATCTTCTGGTTGGTCAGCCTGCACACGATCTTCGTTCAGGATGTTCACTATCTCTTCAAGAAGCGCTTGGCCAACATGACCGACATCCGTCATCCGGCCTCGGTCTACGGCTTCTTCGTCCTGAACAAAGGCCTCTATCTGACGCTGACGTTCGGCATCCCCATTGCCGTGCTGCCGTTCCCCTGGTGGCACGTTGTCATCGGCGCGGTGCTGATGTCGTTCGTCAGCTCGATGCTCTTCGTCTATCTGCTCATCGGCACTCATTTCGCCGACATAGCGGAGTTTCCTCAGGTCGGGCCAAACGGCGAGCTCGACCGCGATTGGGCCGAGCATGCCATGGTGACCTCGGTCGACTGGAATCCCGAAAGCCGGTTTGCCGGGTTCATCGCCGGCGGCGCCAACACCCACGCCGCCCATCACTTGTTTCCCCAGGTGTCCCACGGTCACTACCGCGCGATCAGCCGGATTATCCGGCAGACCACAGCGGAGTTCGGTATGACCTACAACGTCACCCGCTTCGGCGAAATGATCCGCTCCCACTTCCGCTTCCTGCGGCGCATGGCGCGCCCTTGAATTCAGTCGATACGGCGGCAACAGAAAAAAGCCGGAGGGGAAAACCCCTCCGGCTTTTGGCTTTCGGCAGCGAGGCGGGATCGCCGCCCGCGAATTCTGCGCCGCGGCGGCTAGCGTCCGAGCAGGCGCCGCTTGTCCTCGAACTCGTCCTTGTCGATTTCGCCGCGGGCGAAGCGCTCCGCGAGAATCTCGAGCGCCCAGCGGCCATGGGCGCCTGGGCCATGGGTCGGCCGATGGCCCAAGCCGCCGGCCACCCACACCACCAGGGCGACGATGCCGATCAGCGCCAGCAGGCAGACCACGGCGGCGAGCACGCCCATGCCGGGAAACATCCAGCCGTCCCACATATGGCCGTATCCACCCCAGCCGTAGCCGGGCCGCTCCGACGGTTGGGCGGCGGCCGGGAGCGCCGGGATCAAGAGTGCGAGTGACAGCAGCAACGTGGCGAAGCGCATCATGGCCCGGCCTCCTGTGGCGGAAATTGACGGTTTCCACCATAGCGGGGCGGCAACCGCCGACATTGATTTGGGTCAAGGGCACCACGCGGCCGGGAGCAAGCCCCACGCGCCCGGAGGCAAGCCGTGCCGCGCGCGATTGGACCCATCCTGGACAGCGGGCCCGCCCGCGCGGTAAAAGCAGGGTCCGGCCGGCCCGGGATGACCGCCCGAGCCTTCTTTGCCGGTTCATTCCACCACTATGTAGTAGGCCATGCCGACGACAAACGACATCCGCGCGGCTTTTCTCGATTACTTCGCGCGCAACGACCATCGGGTCGTGCCCTCCAGCCCGCTGGTGCCGCACAACGACCCGACATTGCTGTTCACCAATGCCGGCATGGTCCAGTTCAAGAACGTCTTCACCGGGGCGGAGAAGCGCGACTATGCGCGCGCCACCACCTCGCAGAAATGCGTGCGCGCCGGCGGCAAGCACAACGACCTGGAGAACGTCGGCTATACCGCGCGCCACCACACCTTCTTCGAGATGCTCGGCAATTTCTCGTTCGGCGACTATTTCAAGGAACGCGCGATCAGCCTGGCGTGGAACCTGATCACCCGCGAATGGGGCATCGACCCGAACCGGCTGACGGTCACCGTCTATCACACCGATGACGAAGCGTTCGACTTGTGGCGCAAGATCGCAGGGCTCCCTGACAGCCGCATCATCCGCATCGCTACCAACGATAACTTCTGGTCGATGGGCGATACCGGGCCGTGCGGGCCGTGTTCCGAGATTTTCTATGATCACGGCGATCACATTCCCGGGGGGCCGCCCGGCAGCCCCGATGAGGATGGCGACCGCTTTGTCGAGATCTGGAACCTGGTGTTCA
>CAZOBN010000213.1:0-3555 GCA_964577835.1 uncultured Rhizobiaceae bacterium | reverse complement strand
CATTGCGGCGAATTCGGCGCCGCCATCTGGGCGGCCAGCATGAAGCGCAATTCGTCGAAGAACGCGCGCGCATCCTCCTCGGCGTCGAAATAGCCGCCTTTCCAGCCCCAATAAGTCCAGGTGCCGGCCAGGCGATCGAATACCTGCCGCGAATCGATTTCGCTGCCGCTGCGCTCGGCCGGCTCGCGGTCGGCCAGCGCCGCCTCATCGGCCACCTTGCGCCACAGCCAGCTCGGCACGTCGTTCTCCTCGACGGCCTTCAGTTCGCAGGGCATGCCCGCCTTGCGGAAATACTTCTGCGCGATGATGTCGCAGGCGACCTGGGACCATGCCTCGGGCACCTCGATGCCGTCGAGACGGAACACCACCGAACCGTCCGGATTGCGGATCTCGCTCGTGGCGGTGCGGAATGTGATCTCCGCGTATGGCGACTGATCTTTCTTTGTGAAATGACGCGCGATACGCATGTTCCCCCCAATCGCCTGATGATGGTGCTATGAGCCCGGGACGGTTTCGCCGAAAACACCCCTGATGCTGTGTCTACTTCTGCCCCGAACTGCGTCGGTGTGGTCGCCTGCCTGCGACCCGGGCTTGTGCCCCTACATGCAGAAGGAAGTTAACCGTATGCCACCACATGTTGTTTGGTCAACCAGATTTTGTGCGTACGGTGGTGAATAATACAAGATTTGGAAAGTACCGCCGAAAGCTTTACGAATCCGAGGCGTGGTGCGATAGTCCGCGCCACTTAACCGGCGTTTTGCGCATCGATGCCGCAATCGCGCCGCACAAGATTCAGTCGGAGACTTCCCACGATGAGTATCGGCACGCGATTGTTCACATGGCTCCGCGGCGAGCAGGTGGGCGGCGACCGTTTCGGCAATCGCTACTACCGCGCGCGGCGCAGGCCGCCGGCGCGCGCGCTCGAAGCCGGCAAGCGGCCGGTCAGTCTCGCGCGCGAAAAGCGCTGGGTGCTCTATGCCGGCGAGGCGGAAGGTTCGAAGGTGCCGCCGATGTGGCATGCCTGGCTGCATCACACGATTGAGGAATTGCCGACCGGCGAAGCCGCGCAAGGCTATGCGTGGCAGAAGCCCCATGTGCCGAACCTGACGGGCACGCCGCTCGCCTATCGCCCGCCGGGCTCGCTGCTGGCCGAGGGCAAGCGGCCCAAGGCGACCGGCGACTACGAGCCGTGGCAGCCGTCGTAACCGTCATGTGCGCGCGGCGTTGAGGGACGAACAGGAGGATCGGCAGAGATGCGCAGGAATGTGATCGAAACAGTGTTGGGCGGCGTGGTGCTGCTGGTGGCGGCGCTGTTTCTGGTGTTCGCCTACAGCAACGCCAGCCTGCGCACGGTCAGCGGCTACGAATTGATCGCCAAGTTCGATCGCGTCGACGGGCTCAATCAGGGCAGCGACGTCAAGGTCAGCGGCATCAAGGTCGGCACCATCACCGGCCAGGACATCGATCCGCAGAGCTATCTCGCCGTGGTGCGCTTCACCGTCGATCCACGCATCAAGCTGCCGGTGGATTCGGCCGCCGAAGTGGTCAGCGAAGGCCTGCTCGGCAGCAAGTATCTCTCGCTGGTCCCCGGCGCGGACGCCAAGACGCTGCAGCCGGGACAGGAAGTCCGCTTCACCCAATCGCCGATCAACCTGGAATCGCTGATCGGTCAGTTGATTTTCAGCGGCAAGGGCGGCGCCGGCGGCGGCGCACCGGACGATTCCAAGGGTGCGGCCCCGGCGCCCGAAGACAAGAAATCGGCCTTGCCCGGCGGCACGCTGTAGACGGGCGCGCCGCCGAGGGGCGGGGCGCACCTTGGCGTTCGTTCCCCGGCTCGCTATGTTTGGATCATGAAGCCCAGCAAGACATCGAACCTCCGACTGCCGGTCTGGCTGACGCCGGATGGCAAGCCGGTGTCCTGCCTCGAGAAGATCAAGGTCCTCAACGAGAACCTGGAAGAGATCCGCGCGCTCGCGCAGGATGCGCTCGAGGACGCGGTCCTGATGGGCTGCGGCGAGGCGCAATTCCGCGACGTGCTGCAGCAGCTCATCGGCTCGCTGGAAAACCCTTACCGGAAGGATTGACGGTGCGCAGAGCGGCGATCGGGAGTGCGCTGACGATGGCGCTCGCGTGCGCCCTGGCATCGAGTGCCGTGGCGCTGGAAGGCGACGGCGTGCTGCTGCAGGGCCTCGACAAGGTGACGGCGCGCATCACGACGATCGAGGCGCCGCTCGGCAAGCCGGTTCACTTCGGCCCGCTCGAGATCACCGCGCAACGCTGCTCCAAGCGCCCGCCGGAAGAATCGCCCGAGAGCGCCGCGTTTCTCGAAATCCGCGAGGTTCGGCCAGGCGAGGCGCCGCACGAGCTGTTCCGCGGCTGGATGTTCGCGTCCTCGCCAGCGCTCTCGGCGCTCGAACATCCGGTCTATGACGTCTGGGTCAAGGACTGCCTGAACGTCAAATCCGACAATGCGAGCGGGCCCAAGTAGAATTCGGCGCGGACTTGCAGCGCCTGGGTCAGCATGCGGCGATACTGGGCACGCGGGATCTCCATGGCGCCGAACGTCGCCAGGTGCTTGGTGACGAACTGGGTATCGAGCAGGATATAGCCGCTGCGCCGTAGCCGGGCCATCAGATGGCATAGCGCCACCTTGCTCGCGTCGGTCGCTTCGCTGAACATGCTTTCGCCGAAGAACGCGCCGCCGAGCGAGACGCCATAGAGCCCTCCGACCAGATCGTCGCCGAGCCAGCATTCCACCGAATGGGCGTGGCCCATGTCGAACAGCCCGCCGTAGAGCCGGATGATCTCGCTGTTGATCCATGTGTTCGGCCGTTCGGGCCGCCGTTCGGCGCAGCGCCGGATGACCTCGGCGTAGGATGTGTCGCAGCGTACGTCGAACGGGTTGTGCCGCAAGGTGCGCTGCAGCTTGCGGCCGATGTGGAACGTGTCGATCGGCAGGATGCCGCGGCGGTCCGGATCGACCCAGAACAGCGTCGGGTCGTCGGCGCTTTCGGCCATGGGAAAAATGCCAGCGGCGTAGGTCCGAAGCAGAATGTCCGGTGTCAATTCCGACATCTGCCCGTCCCGCGCGCTCATTTTTCCCGCTCACTCATTTTCTGAGGCGCTCATTTCTTCAGCCCGACGAATCGCTCGAGCCAATGAATGTCGTAGTGCCCGTTGACGAAGTCCGACTCGGCGATCAGCCTGCGGTGCAGCGGAATCGTCGTTTCGACGCCCACGATGACATATTCCTCGAGCGCGCGGCGCAGGCGCATCAGGCATTCGTTGCGCGTCGTGCCGTGCACGATCAGCTTCGAGATCAGGCTGTCGTAGTAGGGCGGCACGCTATAGCCGGCATAGAGCGCCGAATCGACGCGCACGCCGAGCCCGCCCGGCGGATGGTAGTCGCGGATGCGGCCCGGCGCCGGCATGAAGGTGTCCGACGTCTCGGCGTTGATGCGGCATTCGATCGCGTGGCCCGACAGCTTGACCTCGGCCTGGGTGAAGCTGAGGGGCGAGCCGGCCGCGATGCGGATCTGCTCGCGCACGATGTCG
>CAZOBN010000212.1:0-3563 GCA_964577835.1 uncultured Rhizobiaceae bacterium | reverse complement strand
CGCCGTGGTCGATGATGGCGATGCGGTCGCACAGCTTCTCGGCCTCCTCCAGGTAGTGGGTGGTGAGCAGGATGGTGGTGCCGAGCGCGTTCATCTTCTTCATGTAGGTCCACATGTGCTGGCGCAGCTCGATATCGACGCCGGCGGTCGGCTCGTCGAGCACCAGGACCGGCGGATTGTGCATCATCGCCTTGCCGATCAGCAACCGCCGGCGCATGCCGCCCGACAGCGTCCGGGCATAGGCTTCCGCCTTGTCGGTCAGGCCGATGGCCTCGAGGATCTCCCAGGTCCGGCGTTCCTCGCGCGGCACGCCGTAGTAGCCGGCCTGCAGGTCGAGCAGGGCGCGCGGCGAAAAGAACGGGTCGATATTGAGTTCCTGGGGAACCACCCCAATTGATAGGCGGGCCGAGCGCATGTCCTGGTCGATGTCATGGCCGCAGATGCGCACCGTGCCCGAGGTCTTGTTGACCAGCCCGGCCATGATGTTGATCAGGGTCGATTTGCCGGCACCGTTGGGGCCGAGCAGGCCGAAGAACGAGCCGCGCGGGATGGTCAGGTCGACGTCCTTGAGCGCCACCTTGGCCGCGCCGTGCTTGCCGCCGCGATAGGTCTTGTTGAGGCCGCTGATGTCGATGGCCCACTCGGTGTTCGGATCACTGTTCGGACTGGGGCTTTCGCCGGGGCCGGTCGGCTCGGCAAGGCTGGAATCGAGGGTCATGGTTGGGGAATTCCGTGTGACGGAGGACGCGATAAGGAGGGTTTTGATTGCAGCGCGGCAGGGGGTATCATCCGATTCTCATTCTGGCCCCTCGGGCGGGCGGCGTCAAATCGCTCACCCCAGGTTCCCAATCAAATCGTTGCCGGAAAGGCGGTCGAGCGAAGCGCCGCCATACGGAATTGCCGTTAATCGGAGACATCATGGACGCGCCTGAAACCGTCATCGTCGATACCTTGACCGTCGCCTGCGAAGGCAATGGCGGGCCGCTCGGCCATCCCCGGGTCTATCTCAGCCTGGAAGGCAAAGGCGAGGCCGAATGCCCTTATTGCGACCGGCGTTACGTGCTGCGGGCCGCCGCCCAGCAGGCCGCCCACTGACGGATTTGTGATGGCGACCGTCAAGACAGCACCGAAGGGGGAAACCACAGGCGCGGACCGGTCCGCGCCGCGCCACCTGTATCTGGTCGACGGCTCGGGCTACATCTTCCGCGCCTACCACGCGCTGCCGCCGATGAACCGCAAGGACGGCACGCCGACCAACGCGGTGTTCGGCTATTCCCAGATGCTGCTGAAGCTGATCGCCAACACCGAGACCGACTACCTGGTCGTGGTATTCGACGCGGCGCGCAAGAACTACCGCAACGAGATCTACAGCGACTACAAGGCCAACCGGCCCGAAGCGCCGGACGATCTGATCCCGCAGTTCGCGCTGATCCGCGAGGCGACGCGCGCCTTCAACGTGCCCTGCGTCGAGCTCGAAGGCTACGAGGCCGACGATCTGATCGCGACCTATGTCAAAGCCGCGCTCGCGGCGGGCGACGAGGTGACCATCGTGTCGTCCGACAAGGACCTTATGCAGCTCGTCTGCAATGGCGCCACCATGCTCGATCCGATCAAGCAGAAGCGCATAGGGGACGCCGAAGTGCGCGAGAAGTTCGGCGTCGATCCGTGCAAGGTGCTCGACGTGCTGGCGCTGGCCGGCGACGCGGTCGACAATGTACCGGGCGTGCCCGGCATCGGCATCAAGACCGCGGCGGAGCTGATCAACGCCTATGGCGATCTCGATACGCTGCTCGCGCGCGCGCCCGAGATCAAGCAGCCGAAACGGCGCGAAAACCTGATCGCCAATGCCGACAAGGCGCGCCTGTCGCGCGACTTGGTGCGGCTCGAGGAGAATGTGCCGGGGTTGCAGCCCTACATCGAGTTCCCGGTCAAGGCGCCGGAGCCCGCCGTGCTGCTCGATTTCCTGCGTGAGCAGGAGTTCAACCGGCTGCTCGCCCGGGTCGGCAGCGATTTGGCGGCGCGCGGCGTCACGGTGAGCGATGCGCTGATCGAAGAGGCGCGGCCGGCCTCTCCTGCCGATGGTCCGCGCCCCGAGCGCATGGCGCCGCGGGTGAACAACGAAAAGCGCGGCACGCCGGCGGTGGATCTCACCAAGATGCCGGAGCCCGCCGCCTACGCTTGCATCCAGGACGAAGCCGCGCTGGTGCAGTGGATCGCCCGGGCGCGCGACGCCGGCCAAGTTGCCGTCGAGGTGATCACCGGGGCGACCGATCCGTTCCGCGCGGAGCTGTGTGGCATCGCGCTGGCCGTGGCACCCGGCTCCGCCTGTTATATCCCGCTCGGTCATCGCAATCCGGTGACCCAGGCCAGCCTCGATCTCGGCAGCAATGCCTCCGACGCCGACCGGCCGCGCCAGATCGACATGGCCAGGGCGCTCGCCCTGCTCAAGCCGCTGCTCGAGGATGCGGGCGTGCTCAAGGTCGGCCACAACATCAAGTTCGACTCCCAGGTGCTCTCGACCCATGGCATCGACGTGCAGCCGGTCGACGATGCCATGCTGCTGTCCTATGTGCTCGATGGCGGCGCGCATAGCCATGGGTTGGAAGAGCTCGCAGAGCGTCATCTCGGCCACATCGGCATGAAGCTCACCGAATTGACCGGCAGCGGACGCAACCAGATCACCTTCGACCAGGTCGCCGTCGAGAAAGCCGCGTGCTACGTGGCGAGCGGCGCCGATGTTGCGCTCCGGCTGCAGATGATGCTGAAGCCACAGCTTGCCGCCAAACACGTCACCACGGTCTATGAGACGCTGGAGCGGCCGCTCATTCCCGTGCTGCGGCGGATGGAAGCGGCTGGCATCAAGGTCGACCGCGATATCCTGCACGCGCTGTCGGGCGATTTCGGATCGCGCATGCACGTGCTGGAGCAGGAGATCTATAGGCTGGCGGGGCGCGAGTTCAACGTCGGCTCGCCCAAGCAATTGGGCGAGGTGCTGTTCGACGAGATGAGCCTGGGCGGCGGCAAGAAGGGCAAGACCGGCGCCTACGCCACCGGCGCCGACATCCTGGAGGAACTCGCCGCCGAAGGCCACGACCTGCCGGCGCGCGTGCTCGACTGGCGCCAGATCGCCAAGCTCAAGAGCACCTACACGGAAGCGCTGCAGGCCCAGATCAATCCGAAAACCGGCCGTGTGCATACCTGCTATGGCATGGCGGTGGCCTCCACCGGCCGGCTGTCGTCGACCGATCCCAATCTGCAGAACATTCCGATCCGCACCGAGGAAGGACGCAAGATCCGCCGCGCCTTCATCGCCGAGCCCGGGCATCGGCTGATCTCGGCCGACTATTCGCAGATCGAGCTGCGGCTGCTCGCCCATGTCGCCGCCATCCCGGCGCTGACCAAGGCATTCCGCGAGGGTGCCGACATCCATGCGCTGACGGCGTCCGAGATGTTCGGCGTGCCGCTCGACAAGCTCGACTCGAACACCCGGCGCAAGGCCAAGGCGATCAACTTCGGCATCATCTACGGCATCAGCCCGTTCGGACTGGCCGCCCAGCTGGGCA
>CAZOBN010000211.1:0-3642 GCA_964577835.1 uncultured Rhizobiaceae bacterium | reverse complement strand
CGGAATTGACCTCGACCATGGCGCCCTTCTTACCGCCGGTCTGGACGCCGACGAGACCCTCGGCGGCGACACGGCCGGCCTTCTTCGAGGCGGCGGCCAGACCCTGCTTGCGCAGCCAGTCCACGGCCGGCTCCAAGTCGCCATTGGTGGCGGCCAGGGCCTTCTTGCAATCCATCATGCCGGCGCCGGTCTTCTCGCGAAGCTCCTTCACCAGGGCTGCGGTGATTTCCGCCATGGCTAACCTCAAACCTGAAATAAAGATTATAACCTACTGAGCGGGATAAACTAAACCCCGGCAGTGTCCTTTTCGTCGGCGCTCTCGGACTTGACGGCGCGCGAACGCTTGCGTTCAACCGTGGGCGCCTTGCGCTCGCCGCCCTTACCGCGCCCGCGCCGGGCTCCCTTGTCGTCCGGGGCACCACCGGCTTCGTTGCCGGCCGCAGCCCCCTCGAGGGCTTCGCTCGGGACATCTTCCGCCGCGCCAACATCGACGCCAGCGGCCAGCATCTCCTGCTGGATGCCGTCGAGCACCGCGTCGGAGACCAGGCTGCAATAGAGATCGACGGCGCGGATGGCGTCGTCATTGCCCGGGATCGGATAGGTGATGCCGTCGGGATCGGAATTGCTGTCGCATACCGCGACCACCGGGATGCCGAGCTTCTGGGCTTCGGCGACGGCAATCTTCTCGCGGTTGGTGTCGATCACCACCAGGATGTTGGGCAGATCGCCCATTTCCTTGATGCCGCCCATGGCGCGCTCGAGCTTGTCGCGCTCGCGGGTGAGCTGGAGCAGCTCCTTCTTGGTGCGGCCCGAGTTCTCCTCGGCCAGTTGCTCCTCGAGGCCCTTGAGCCGCTTGATGGAAACCGAAATGGTCTTCCAATTGGTCATCATGCCGCCGAGCCAGCGGTGATTGACGTAATATTGGCCGCAACGGGCGGCGGCTTCCGCCACCTTGTCCTGCGCCTGGCGCTTGGTGCCGACGAACAGCACGCGACCGCCGTTGGAGGTGACGTCGCGCACGGCCTGCAGGGCGCGATAGAGCATCGGCACGGTCTGCTGCAGGTCGATGATGTGCACGCCATTGCGTTCGCCGAAGATGAACGGCGCCATCTTGGGATTCCATCGGCCGGTGCGGTGGCCGAAATGGACGCCAGCTTCCAGGAGCTGACGCATGCTAAAGGTCGGGATAGCCATAACAATGTTTCTCCGGTTGAGCCGCCGCGGGCGCTGCCCAGGTCCGCCGAGGCGGCCCGGACACCGGAAGGGCCTGTCGGATGATCCCGATCGGCCATGTCCCGCGTGTGGGTTGAGTTAGCGCGCGGATAAATAAACCTTAAGCCCCTGCTTGGCAAGTGGATTTGCCTGTCAAACGGGGAACTCGAGCGGCCCGAGGGGTGCCGAATCGCGCTATATTTCCAGCACGTTGGCGACCCCCGGCAGGGCCATCAGGGCGTTGGTAGCCGCCGGGGTCAGGGCATAGCCGCCGGGCACCTGGATTTCGACCTCCCGGTCCGGCGCCAGATCGAACACCAGGGAGACCTGGCCGCGCCCCTTGGGGATGCCGGCGATGATCGCCTTGATCGCCGGCAGGGCGGTTTCCGCCGTCAGCGAGACCCGCAGGGTCGGCGCCGCCGTGGCCGCGACCTCCTCCAGCAATTGGATGCGGTTGGCCATCAGGCGCACCCCCTCGCCGTCGCGCCGCGCATCGGCCGTCACCAGCACCGCCGTGCCGGTCTCGAGCAGGTCGCGCGCCTGGGCCAGCACCTCGGAGAACACCGTGATCTCGTACATGCCGCTGTTGTCGGACAGTTGCACGAAGGCGAAGCGGTTGCCCTTGGCCGAGGTGCGCTCCTTCTTGCCGATCACGGTGCCGGCGAGCTTGACCCGCGTCGCTTCGACGGACGACAGGCGCGGCGAGATATCGGCGAAACGGATCGCCTTCAGGCGCTGCAGGCTCTTGGCATAGGCGTCGAGCGGATGCGCCGACAGGTAGAAGCCGATCGCGTCGAATTCGTGTTTCAATCGCTCCATCGCCGACCAGTCGTTGACCGTCGGCAGCGCCTTGCTCATCGGCGCGAGAGATGCACCGCCGCCGCCGAACAGGTTGGCCTGCGAGCTGGCGCGCTCGCTCGCCGCCGATTGCGCATGGGCCACCATCAGCTCGGTCGCCGCATGGGCCTGGGCGCGATTGCGGTGGATCGAATCGAAGGCGCCGGCGGCCGCGAGACTTTCGAGCTGGCGCTTGTTGACGGCGCGCGGGTCGCAGCGGCTGGCGAGATCGAACAGGTCCTTGAACGGGCCGTTCGCCTCGCGCTCGCGCACCACGCTCTGCATCGCCTGCAGGCCGACGTTGCGCACCGCGCCCAGCGCGTAGCGCACCGCGCGGCTGCCGTCCGCCTGCACCTCGACCGCGAACACCGGCTGCGACTTGTTGATGTCGGGCGGCAGCAGCTTGACGCCGAGCCGGCTCAACTCCTGACGGAAGGTGTTGAGCTTGTCGGTGTTGCCGATATCGAGCGTCATCGAGGCGGCGAGGAATTCGACCGGGAAGTTCGCCTTCAGATAAGCGGTCTGATAGGCGACCAGCGCGTAGGCCGCGGCGTGCGACTTGTTAAAACCGTAGCCCGCGAACTTATCGACCTGATCGTAGATCTGGCGGGCTTGATTTTCGGGTACGCTGCGCGCCACCGCGCCCCGGGTGAATTCGTCGCGCTGCCTCGCCATCAGCGCGGCGTCTTTCTTGCCCATGGCGCGGCGCAGCAGATCGGCGCCGCCGAGCGAATAGCCGGCGAGCTCCTGGGCGATCTGCATCACCTGTTCCTGGTAGATGATGACGCCGAAGGTCTCCTTGAGGATGCCTTCGAGTGACGGATAGAGATAATCCGGCTCCTCCCTGCCGTGCTTGCAGGCGATGTAGCGCGGGATGTTGTCCATCGGGCCCGGGCGATAGAGCGCCACGATGGCGATGATGTCCTCGAAGCGGTCAGGCTTCAGCTTGCGCAGCACGTCGCGCATGCCCGAACTTTCCAACTGGAACACGCCGGTCGCGTCGGCGCGCGCCAACAGCTCGTAGGTCTTCGCATCGTCGAGCGGCAGCGCGGATAGGTCGAGGTCGACACCGCGCGCCTTCACCAGTTCGATCGCGCGCTGCAGCACGGTCAGCGTCTTGAGGCCGAGGAAGTCGAACTTCACCAACCCCGCGCCCTCGACATATTTCATCGAGAACTGGGTCGCTGGGATATCGGAGCGCGGATCGCGATAAAGCGGCACCACCTCTTCGAGCGGCTGGTTGCCGATCACGACGCCGGCGGCGTGGGTCGAAGCGTGGCGATAGAGACCTTCGAGCTTCTGGGCGATGGCGATCAGCTTGGCGATCGCCGGATCCTCGTCGCGCATCTGCTGCAGCGCCGGCTCGCCGGCGATGGCCTGGGCGAGCGTCACCGGAGCGGCCGGATTGTTCGGCACCAGCTTGCAGATGCGGTCGACCTGGCCATAGGGCATGCCGAGCACGCGGCCGACGTCACGCAGCACGGCGCGCGCCTGCAGCTTTCCGAAGGTGATGATCTGCGCCACCCGGTCGCGGCCGTAGTGATCCTGTACATAGCGGATCACCTCGTCGCGCCGGTCCTGGCAGAAGTCGAT
>CAZOBN010000210.1:0-3648 GCA_964577835.1 uncultured Rhizobiaceae bacterium | reverse complement strand
GGCTCCTCTCGTCATGCGATCATACCCACGACCACATTGGCACAGCGCGATGCCGTAGAGGCGGGGCCGTCCACACCATCAAGTCCGGCATGACGAAGGAATGTGAGCGTCTATTACCACGCCGGCATGAGATGGCCCGGACGAGCCGGGCCATGACGATTTTGTTAAAGGCGAGAGTGGCCGAGGGTCGAGGAATCGCGCGGCGCGGCCCCGGCCCCACGCCACGACCAACTACAGATCCAGCACCAGCTTTTCGCCGGGCTTGGCGCGCGAGACGCAGACTTGGATCTTCTTGTTGGCGGCCTTGTCGGCATCGCTGAGGAATTCGTCGCGGTGGTCGGCCTTGCCAGAGATCAGGCCGATGGTGCAGGCGCCGCACCAGCCGTCCTCGCAGGCGTAGGGCAGGCCGTAGCCGTTGTCGAGCAGCACGTCGAGAATCGAGCGGTCGGCCGGAATGGTCAGCGTCACGCCGCTCTGGGCGAGATCGACATCGAATTCCTCGCTGGTGCGCGCGGCGACCGCGGCGCGCTCCTCGTCCGTGCGCGAGCTCGCGAACAGCTCGTAATGCACGCTCTCCGGCGGCCAGTGCGACGTCGCCGCCTTGGTCGCGTTCAGCAGTCCGGCGGGGCCGCAGACATAGAGATGAGCGCCGTGCGGCCGGCTGCCGAACACCTCCTTGAGCTTGATGCCTTTCGAGACATCTCCGCCGTCGTGATAGAAGGTGACCTTGTCGCCGAGCAGCGCCTTCGCCTCGTCGTAGAACGCGGTCTCTTCTACGGAACGCGTGCAATAGTAGAGATGGAAATCGGCGCCGATCTCCAGCAAGCGATGGCTCATAGCGAGCAGCGGCGTGATGCCGATGCCGCCGCCGAGCAGCAGGGATTTGTCGGCGCTTTCGATCAGCGGGAAATTCTGGATCGGCTCGCTCGACTTGATGGTAATGCCGGGCGTGATGGACTCATGCATCCAGCGCGAGCCGCCCTTGCCCGCCGGGTCCCTCAAGATGGCGGTGACGTAGCGATGACGCTCGTTCGGATTGTTGGCAAGCGAATAGGAGCGGATGCCACTGCCGGTCTTGATGTCGATATGGGCGCCCGCCTGAAACGGCGGCAGATCGCCGCCGTTCGCCGCGACGAATTCGAACATCTTGATGTTTGGCGTAAGGTCTTTGACTAGGGTGACCTTAAGCTCGAGCTCTGCCATTACCGACTCTCCGCCTCGCTTGACTGTTACCTGCCGCAAATCCTCAGCCCGGGTCTGGCGGGCTTATACACTCACCGGGCCGGGTGCGTCCACAGATCGCGGGGACCTCCAACCGGCCACCCGGTCGAAAGGGTGGTGGCTCCGTTCGTTAAGAAATTCAGGCCTTGGCGGGCGCCGCGCCTTCCTTGGCCGCCTGCTCCTTGGCGACGCTGTCCTGGGCGAGCTTCCGCGCCGCCTCGATCGCGATCTCGGATAGCCCCTGCCCGCCCGCCGCCAGATGCTCGAACAACTGGCGGCGCATGCGCGGATCCCAGAAATTGCGGATGTGGGTCGCGGTTTCCTTCACCGCGACATCATGAGAATAGGCCTCGAAGAACTCGGCAATCTGGTTCGCCATACGAACGATATCACGCACCGACATTTAGCTTCGCGCCGCCTCCCCGGTTTCGAACAGCACCACGCCGTCGGGCGACAGGCTGGCCAGGGCCATGCCGGCGCGCTTCGCCAGATCGAGCGCCAGCGACGTCGGCGCCGAGACGGTCGCCAGATAGGGCACGCCGACCGCCGCCGCCTTCTGCACCAGCTCGAAGCTGCAGCGGCTGGTCATCACGACGAAGCCGCTGGTGAAATCCGTCCGCTGGCGCGCCAGGGCGCCAATCAGCTTGTCCAGCGCATTGTGCCGGCCGACATCCTCGCGGATCAGCAACACCTCGCCGTCCGGCGCGCACCACGCCGCGCCATGCACCGAGCGGTTCTGCCGATTGATGATCTGCTTCTTCGGCAGTTCCTCGAAGGCGCGCGCGACCGCCCGGGTCGACAGCTTGAAGGAAGCCTTCACGGGCCGCACGCTGCGGATCACCTGGTCGAGCCGCTGCACGCCGCACAGGCCGCAGCCCGAGCGCCCTTCCAGCGAGCGCGCCCGCTCACGGATCGGCGCCGCGCGCTCGGCAGTGGACACGTCCACCAGGATGCCGCCTTCGACCGCGGCTACCGCCACGTCGCGGATGAGGTCCGGCGAGCTGAGCACGCCTTCGGACAGCGAAAATCCCCAGGCGAAATCCTCGAGATCGCTCGGCGTCGCCATCATCACCACGTACGGCTGCTCGTTGTAGAGAAGATTGACCGGCACTTCCTCGGCAAGCTGCCAGCGCTTGCGGCCATCGCGAGCTCCCTTGCCCGCCACGAGCACCGTCACGGGTACCGAGCCGGCGGTTTTCGCGCGCTCCGGACCCAGGCTGCTGCGAGTGGAGGATGTCGCCAATGCTAACTCCAAGTGACGGATCTACTCCGCCGCGCTCACGGACACACGCTTGTTCGCGGCTTCACGCAGCTCGCGCTCGCTCTGCCAGTCGGACTGGTTGTTCGAGCGCACGACCTGCACCGCGGTCACCTTGTATTCCGGGCAGTTGGTCGCCCAGTCGGAATACTCGGTCGTCACCACGTTGGCGCCGGTCACGGGATGGTGGAAGGTGGTGTAGACCACGCCTTGCGGCACGCGGTCGGTGATGTGGGCATGGAGCGTGGTGCCGCCGATGCGGCTGGTCAGCGACACCAGGTCGCCCTCGTTGACGCCGCGCACCTCGGCATCGTGCGGGTGGATCTCGAGGACGTCCCTGTCGTGCCACACGACGTTGGCCGTGCGGCGGGTCTGGGCGCCGACGTTGTACTGGCTGAGGATGCGACCCGTGGTGAGCAGCAACGGGAACGAACGGTTGGAGCGCTCCTCGGTCGGCACGAACTCGGTCAGCATGAAGCGTCCCTTGCCGCGCACGAACTTGCCGATATGCATGATCGGCGTGCCTTCCGGCGCCGCGTCGTTGCACGGCCATTGCACCGAGCCGAGGCGGTCGAGCTTGTCGAAACTGACGCCCTTGAAGGTCGGCGTCACCCGCGCGATCTCGTCCATGATCTCGGAGGCCGAGTTGTAGTGCATCGGGTAGCCCATGGCGGCTGACAACCGGCAGATGGTCTCCCACTCGTCCATGCCCTGCTTCGGGCGCATCGCCGGGCGCACGCGGTTGATGCGCCGCTCCGCATTGGTGAAGGTGCCATCCTTCTCGAGGAACGAGGCACCCGGAAAGAAGACATGGGCATAGGCCGCGGTCTCGTTCAGGAACAGGTCCTGCACGATGACGCACTCCATGGCCGCGAGGCCGGCGGTGACATGCTTGGTGTTCGGATCCGACTGGGCGATATCCTCGCCCTGCACCAGCAGGCCCTTGAAGGTGCCCTCGACCGCGGCGTCGAGCATGTTCGGGATGCGCAGGCCGGGCTCGGCATCGAGCCGCTTGTGCCACAGCTCCTCGAACATATTGCGCGTCGTCTCGTCCGAAACGTGGCGATAGCCGGAATACTCGTGCGGGAACGAGCCCATGTCGCAGGAGCCCTGCACGTTGTTCTGGCCGCGCAGCGGGTTCACGCCGACGCCGGGCCGGCCGATATTGC
>CAZOBN010000209.1:0-3675 GCA_964577835.1 uncultured Rhizobiaceae bacterium | reverse complement strand
CTCATACCTCTACGGCGGAAACGGTAACGACAAACTCGTCGACGGCGCCGGCAGCAACTACTTCAAGGGTGGAGCGGGAGCGGATGTCTTCGCCTTCAGCACCGCCACCACCGGTCGCGACACGGTCGATGATTTCACCAAAGGCACCGACCGCATCGAGATCCAGAGCAATGGCAGTGGCATCACCGCAGCCAATCTCGTTGCTCAGGCCACCGCGGACGCCAACGGCAACGCGGTTCTGCATCTCGGGTCGTCGCACGACATCGTCTTGCAGGGCGTGCTGCTCGGTAACGTGACGCACGACATCTTCACGATCGTCTAAGAAATCCAACCACCAAACCTGAGTAAGCAGCATGCGCGAGAAGTCTGAACTGTCTAAAGCATTGATGTCGAGCTTCGACGCGTTTGCCGCCATCGGTTGCTTCAGCTTCATCATGAACCTGGGCCTGCTGGTCTCGCCCATCTACATGATGCAGATTTACAACCGCGTGCTGCCCACGCAGAGTACCCCCACTCTGTATGCCTTGACCGCCCTCGCCTGTTTCCTGGTGGCGGTCATGGCAATCCTGGAGTTCATCCGTTCGCGGATCCTGATCCAGGTCAGCGTTCGTCTCGATAAGGCCATGAACGATCGCATTCTCCATGCGACCTTCATGGGAACGCTGACCGGATCCAGACCGAATAGCGCCCAGCCCATGCGCGACCTGGACACCGTGCGCCAGTTCGTCGGGGGCAACGGTACCCTGGTATTCTTCGATATGCCATGGACGCCGATCCTGATCGCGGTCATCTATGTCTGCCATCCTCTGCTTGGTATCCTGACCACCATCGGTGCCGTGATCCTCTTCCTACTCGCGGCAGTCAACGAACTGGCCACACGCTATCCTTTGGAAGAGTCCAATCGCCGTTCCACCGGCGTCATCGGCTTTATCGGCGGTTCGTTGAGAAATGCCGAGGCACTGCACGCCATGGGCATGTTCAACAATCTCCGCCGGCACCGCGCGCCACAACAGGACGACGTTCTCTATCTCCAGACCGTCGCCAGCAATCGCGCCAGCCTGCTCACGGCGGTCAGCAAGGCATTCCGCCAGGTTCTGCAGATCGCCCTGCTTGGTGTGGGCGCCTATCTCGCCGTGCACAGCGAAATCACCGGCGGCGAGATCATCGCGGCTTCCCTGATCGCTGGCCGCGCCCTGGCGCCCCTCGAGATGACGATCGGAACCTGGAAGCAGTTTGTTTCCGCCACCGGCGCATTCCAGCGCCTGCGCGCTTTGCTGAAGGACATCCCCGCGCCGGCGCGCCGGACATCCCTCCCGGCGCCGCGCGGCCTGATCGATGTCGAAACCCTCAGTGCCAAGGCTCCGTCCGGTGTGACCCCAATCCTGCAGAACCTCAACTTCACCGTCGAGCCGGGCTCGGTGGTCGGCATTGTCGGGGCGAGCGGCGCCGGTAAATCCACCCTGGCCCGCCTGCTCGTGGGCGCATGGGAACCGACCATGGGTAAGGTGCGCTTGGACAGCGCCGACATCCACATCTGGAATCGCGACGAGCTCGGCCCGTTCATCGGCTATCTGCCGCAGGATATCGAACTGTTCGAAGGCACGGTCGCCGAGAACATCGCCCGATTCGGCAGCACCGACTCCGACCTCGTTGTGACCGCCGCCCAGCGTGCCGGCGCCCATAACATGATCGTCCGGTTGCCCCAGGGTTACGAGACGCCGATCGGATCGGGCGGCGCCGTGTTGTCCGGCGGACAGCGCCAGCGCATCGGGCTGGCCCGGGCGATGTACGGAAGCCCCTCGCTCGTCGTTCTCGACGAACCCAATGCCAACCTCGACCAGGATGGCGAGCGCGCCCTCATGGGCGCAATTGCGACCCTGCGCGAGGCCGGCACGACCGTGATCATCATCTCCCACAAGGCTGGGATCCTCGAGATCGCGGATCGCCTTATCGTGCTCAACGAAGGCAGGCTTCTCGCGGTCGGTCCTCGCAAGGACATTCTGCATCGACTCGTACAACTGCCCAATGCGGCGGTCGCCACCGGCCGCCCGGCGCTTCAGTCCGTCGGCTAAGCGAATTTACCTCAAAGGGACGCGTACATGACCTCTGTCGCGAATATCGACACGGTACCTTACCAAACGGCCAAAATTCTACCGCGCTTGAACGACGGCTATCGCTCGCTGATCGTGGTGGGCTGGCTGATCATCGGCGGCTTGGTCGCCGGATTCACGGCCTGGGCTTTGCTGGCTCCGCTGAATTCCGCGGCGGTGGCGCCCGGTACAGTCGTGGTGAACTCGAACCGCCAGACCATCCAGCACCTCGAAGGCGGGATCATCAAATCCCTCAGCGTGCGCGACGGCGATCGCGTCGAGAAGGGACAGGCATTGCTGACCATGGACGGCACCCAAGGCCAGGCGCTGCTGAATTTGCTCGAAGGCCGCTTCGATGCGGCCCGTGGCGAACAGGCACGCTACTTCGCCGAACGGGCTGCGTTGGATACCCTCCTGTTTCCGGAGGATCTGCTTCAAAAGGCAGCAGTCAATGAAGAAACCGCGTTGATCCTCGATGGCCAGCGCAACCTGTTCGAAGCGCGTCACAAGATGCTCGCCGGACAAACGTCCATCTACGAAAACCGCATCGCCCAGTCCGAGCTGCAGATCGGCGGCCTTCGGCTGCAGCAGTCGGCGAAGGAACGACAGAACGCGCTCTTCAAGCGCGAACTCGCCGGACTGCGGTCGTTGAACGAAAAGGGCTTTGCCCCCACCAACAAGATACTGGCCTTCCAGCGCGAGGTGGCTCAGCTCGATGCTGAACTCGGCACCATTCAAAGCAACATCGCCGCGGTTCAGCAGGAGATAGGCGAAGGTCGTCTGCAGATTCTCCAGATCAAAAAGACGTTCATCGAGAACGTCGAGAGCAGCTTGCGTGACAACCAGACCCTGGTCTTCGACTTGAGCCAGCAGATGCTGGCCGCCAAGGACCAGGTGTCGCGCCTCGTGGTACGCGCGCCGGTCGCGGGCACCGTGGTCGATATGGCCGTCCACACGGTCGGCGGAGTGTTGCCTCCAGGTCAACGCGTAATGGATATCGTTCCCAAGGACGATCAACTGGTGGTCGAGGCGCAGATGAAGCCGACCGATATCGATGGCGTCGTTCCCGGCCAGCAGGCAGAAATCCGCCTCACCACCCTGAACAGCTACACCATGGCGCCCTTGCACGGCACGGTGGTCTATGTGTCCGCCGATCGGCTAACCGATTCGCGCACGGCCGGAGCCTATTACACGGTTCGGATCGAGACCAACCCCGAGGAGGTCTCCCAGCTGAAAGATATCCAACTGGTGCCCGGCATGCCTGCCGAGGTCATGATCGACAAGGGTTCGCGCACGTTCTTCGAATATCTGATGGGCCCGATCGGCCGCGTTCTCAACAACGCCATGCGGCAATAAGGCAAACCATCCGGCGGGACTATCTTCGCCATG
This sequence comes from uncultured Rhizobiaceae bacterium, assembly GCA_964577835.1. Lineage (GTDB taxonomy): Bacteria > Pseudomonadota > Alphaproteobacteria > SMXQ01 > SMXQ01 > CAVVYA01. The sequence goes on along the minus strand of CAZOBN010000209.1, from coordinate 196 downwards.
CAATGCGATAGCGGCCATGCAATGGCGCCTCGATGTCAGGGGCATTGGATCAGCCCCTGACGCGTTCGCTGAGATTCAGCCGCAGCCTTACCGATCTGAAGAATCCCACGCTTCAATGCGTGACGCACGCTGGCGTTGTTGCTAGCATTACAGTTGCTTTTTGTTTTGAGTTCTGAATCCATGAGCCACCATGATT
>CAZOBN010000208.1:0-3713 GCA_964577835.1 uncultured Rhizobiaceae bacterium | reverse complement strand
CCACTTCGGCGCCATGGCCGCGATCAGCCGCTTGGCGATGGCCATGGTGCAGGCCTCGTGGAAGGCGCCGTGGTTGCGGAACGAGGTGAGGTAGAGCTTGAGCGACTTGCTCTCGACCAGCCGCTTATCCGGCACATAGTCGATCACCAGATGGGCGAAGTCCGGCTGGCCGGTGATCGGACACAGGCTGGTGAATTCCGGCGCGGTGAAGCGCACGAGATAGAGCTCGCCCGGATTCGGATTGGCCACGGTCTCGAGCTTCGCCTCGTCCGGCGAAGCCGGAATCCGCGTTTCGTGCCCAAGCTGGGTGAGATTTTCCTGTTTCACGTCGGTCATGAGGTTCAGCTTAAGCTGCAAGGCCCGCGGTAACAAGTGAGGTGCAACCGCTGACCAATCGCGGCGTGCAACAAGGCCCTATTTCTCGAAAACTCCCAACGTGGCGGAGCCATCGACCTCGAATTTTCGACCGATCACCGTTCCCGTCTTCTCACTCTCCAGCCATACCGCGGATCCGCTTTGCCCCAATACGCCTTTCACCACATAGGTCTCGTCTGGATCGGGCGTGAATTCCAGGTCACCGGACACGAGATAAATTTTATTGACCAGTGTCTGGATCGGCGCGGCGTAATCCCGTCGCCCGACGAGCGTCACTGTGGTGGGCGAGGCGGGGATTTCGCGCCCCACCGAAACGGTGCTCATTCGAAAGCCCTGCCCGTATGTCGCAGCCCGGGTACCGCTGTAGCCATTGTGGATCGACTTTCCGTTGAACTTCACCACATAGAAAAAATCTGCACCGCTGCTGCTGAACGGCACGACCGTGTCGTTGACGCGGGCGAGCGGCCCCTTGTAGCCCTCAGGAACAGGGTTGGCGGTTTCGCAGGCAGTCAGCAGGAAAATGGACGCAGCCAGAGCAACGAGCGTACGGAGCATGTGAACCCCCGATATGACCAGTCAGAGGATTGCGACATGGGTGGTGGGCGGCCGTCAAGATCCGCTTGCGGCGTGAAATCGCAACAATGCCGTTGCGATTCTTAGACGGCAGGAATGTCCCCTTCGCCGAGCTTGGCCAGGAAGCTGGCCGCGAATTTATCCAGGCCGCCCGCTTCGATCGCGCCGCGCAAGTCCCGCATCAGGTCCTGGTAGAACTGGATGTTGTGCCAGGTGAGCAGGATCGGGCCGAGCATCTCATCGGCCTTGAACAGGTGGTGGAGGTAGGCGCGGCTGTGGTCGGCGCAGGCCGGGCAGCGGCAGGCTTCGTCGAGCGGGCGCGGATCGCGCGCGTGGCGCGCGTTGCGGATGTTGATCTCGCCGCGCCGGGTGAAGCCCTTGCCGGTGCGGCCCGAGCGGGTCGGCATGACGCAGTCGAACATGTCGATTCCGCGGCGCACCGCGCCGACGATGTCGGCCGGCGTGCCGACGCCCATGAGATAGCGCGGCTTGTCGGCGGGCAGGTGCGGCACGGTGGTGTCGAGCGCGCCGAACATCAGTTCCTGGCCTTCGCCGACCGCCAATCCGCCGACCGCGTAACCGTCGAAGCCGATGTCGATCAGGCCTTTCGCCGATTGCGCGCGCAGCGCCGGGAACGTGCCGCCCTGGTTGATGCCGAACAGGCCGTAGCCGGGCCGGTCGGTGAAGGCCTTGCGGCAGCGCTCGGCCCAGCGCAAGGACAGCTCCATGGCGCGCCTGGCGTCCGCCTCTTCCGCCGGCCAGGCGATGCATTCGTCGAACTGCATGGTGATGTCGGCGTCGAGCTGGCGCTGGATCTCCATGGAGCGTTCCGGCGTCAGTTCGTAGAGCGTGCCGTCGAGATGGGAACGGAAGGTAACGCCGCTTTCGGTCAGCTTGCGCAGGGCGGCGAGCGACATGACCTGGAAGCCGCCCGAATCGGTCAGGATCGGTCCCGGCCAGTTCATGAATTTGTGCAACCCGCCGAGCCGCTCGATGGTCTCGGAGCCCGGCCGCAGCATCAGGTGATAGGTGTTGCCGAGGATGATCTGCGCGCCGGTGCCGGCGACCGCGCTGGGCATCATGCCCTTCACGGTGGCGGCGGTGCCGACCGGCATGAAGGCCGGCGTATCGACCGTGCCATGGGCGAGCATGAGCTGTCCTCGCCGCGCGGCGCCATCGGTTTTGCCGATCTGGAAGCTGAGGCTCACGACGCGGCACTTTCGGTTGCGGGATGCAGCAGGCAGCAATCGCCGTAGGAATAGAAGCGATAGCGCGCGGACTTGGCGTGCTCGTAGGCCGCGCGCATGCGCTCCAGCCCGGCGAAGGCGGAGACCAGCATGAACAACGTCGAGCGCGGCAGGTGGAAATTGGTCAGCAGCAGGTCGACCGCCTTGAATTTGTAGCCGGGCGTGATGAACAGGGCGGTCTCGCTAGCGATCGGATGGATGCGCCCCTGCTCGTCGGCTGCGGATTCGAGCAACCGCGTCACCGTGGTGCCGACGGCGACCACGCGGCCGCCCTGGGCGCGCGCGTCATTGATGGCGGCCGCGGTCGCCGCGTCGATCTCGCCGATTTCGCTGTGCATCTTGTGGTCGCGCGTGTCCTCCACCTTCACCGGCAAGAAGGTGCCCGCGCCGACATGCAGCGTCAATGTGGCGCGCTGAATGCCGCGCGAGTCCATCGCTGCCAGTAGTGCGGGGGTGAAATGCAGGCCGGCGGTGGGCGCCGCTACCGCACCCTCGCGCCGCGCGAACATGGTTTGGTAGTCGGCTTTATCGCGCTCTTCCGCGCCGCTGGGCCGCGCGATATAGGGCGGCAGGGGCGTGAAGCCATGGGTGGCCAGGGCTGCCATCAGCGCCGGTCCGCCCGCCGAGAAATCGAGCGTCACTTCGCCGTCCTCGCCTTTCTCGGCGACCGTGGCGAAGAAATCGGGCGCGAAATCGACCCGGGCGCCGGCCTTCAGCTTGCGGGCGCCCTTGGCGAAGGCGCGCCAGCGGGCATCGCTCTCGCGCTTGTGCAGGGTGACCTCGACCTTGGCGCTGCCGCGCAGCCCGGAGAGCCGCGCCGGGATCACCTTGGTGTCGTTGACCACGACGATGTCGCGCGGCCGCAGCAGGTTCGGCAGATCGCGCACATGACAGTCGCGCAAGCCATAGTCGCCTGCCGCGCCGACCTCGAGAAGGCGCGCCGCGTCGCGCGGCTCGGCCGGATGGGTGGCGATCAGCTCGCGCGGCAGCTCGAAATCGAAATCGGAAACTTTCATCGGATGTGTGTAGCAGACTCAGGCGGCGGTCTGCCATTCGCCGCGCACGCCTTCGTCGGTTTCGCGCGCCAGCGCGCGGTCGCGCAGGGCGGCGAAGGCTTGCGGCGTCATCAAGCGCGAGAGCGCCCACGCCGCCATGGCGCGCACCAGAGGGGAGGGATCGGCGGTCAGGTCTTCGGCGACCGGCGCGAGATCTGGCTCGCCCGAGTTGCCGATCGCGATCAGCACGTTGCGCACGAAGCGGTCGCGCCCGATGCGCTTGATCGGCGAACCGGAGAACAACGTGCGGAAGGAGGCGTCGTCGAGCCGCGCGAGATCGGCGAGGCGCGGCGCGGTCAGTTCGATGCGCGGCAGAAACGCATAGTCGGCTGTGCGCTGGGCGTATTTGTTCCACGGGCAAACGGCCAGGCAATCGTCGCAGCCATAAATGCGGTTGCCCATGGCGGCGCGGAATTCCTCCGCGATATGGCCCTTGTGCTCGATGGTGAGATAGGAGATGCAG
>CAZOBN010000207.1:0-3777 GCA_964577835.1 uncultured Rhizobiaceae bacterium | reverse complement strand
GTTCGGCCTCGGCGCCATGTTCGCCGGATTCGCCGGCGCGTTCTTTGCCACGCGCCAGGGTTTCATCAATCCGACGAGCTTCACCTTCATGGAATCGGCGATCATTCTCGCGATCGTGGTGCTCGGCGGCATGGGCAGCCAGCTCGGTGTCGCCGTCGCCGCCACCATCCTGGTGCTGCTGCCCGAGCTGACCCGTGAATTCAGCCAGTTCCGCCTGCTGTTCTTCGGCGCAGCCATGGTCGCCATCATGGTGTGGCGGCCGCACGGCCTGCTCGCCTTCCGCAAGCCGACGGTGTGCCTCGGCGGCGAATCGCGGCCGCCGGGAGGCAAGCCTTGAACACCGCCGTCACGCCGTTGCTGCGGGTGCAGGGATTGGTGATGCGCTTCGGCGGGCTCGTGGCCGTCGACGATGTGTCGTTCGAGGCGCGGCGCGGCGATATCCCGGCGATCATCGGTCCGAACGGCGCCGGCAAGACGACGGTGTTCAATTGCATCACGGGCTTCTATCGCCCGTCGGCCGGCGAAATCCACCTGAACAAGGGGGACCGCTCCTTCCGGCTCGACGGCATGGCGGAATACCGCATTGCCGGCGAGGCGGGCGTGACCCGCACCTTTCAGAACATCCGCCTGTTCTCGCGCATGACGGTGTTGGAGAACCTGCTGGTGGCACAGCATCGCAAGCTGATGCGCGCATCGCGATTTTCCGTGGCCGGCTTGCTCGGCCTGGCCGGCTATGCGGTTGCCGAGCGGGCCGCCATCGAGCTGGCACGCGACTGGCTGGCGCGTATCGATCTGCTGTCGGTCGCGGATCGCGAGGCGGGGACCTTGCCCTACGGCGCCCAGCGGCGGCTCGAGATCGCGCGCGCCCTGTGCACAGAGCCGTCGCTGCTCTGCCTCGACGAACCGGCGGCTGGATTGAACCCGCGCGAATCGGCTGCGCTCAACCGGCTGCTGGATGACATCCGCAAGACCCACCATATCGGCATTCTCTTGATCGAGCATGACATGAGTGTGGTGATGGGAATTTCGGATCGTATCCTGGTGCTCGATCACGGCCGCAAGATCGCGGAAGGAACGCCCGAAGAGATCCGCAACGATCCGGACGTGATCCGCGCTTATCTCGGCGAACCGGAGACGGAGGACCTGCCGCCGGTCATCGCTGCCGACCTGCAGAGACCGGCCGGTCCGGAGAGCGGGCCATGAGCCTGTTGTCGATCGCCGGGCTGCACGCGGCCTATGGACCGATCCAGGCGCTGGCCGGAGTCGATCTCACTGTGGAACAGGGCGAGATCGTCGCGCTGATCGGCGCCAACGGTGCCGGCAAGTCGACGCTGCTGATGACGATCTGCGGCAATCCGCGCGCCGCCGCCGGCCACATCACCTTCGACGGCCGCGACATCACCGGATTGCCGACCCACGAGATCGCGCATCTCGGTATCGCCCAGGTGCCCGAGGGGCGCCGCATATTTCCGCGCATGACGGTGCTGGAGAATCTGATGCTGGGCGCCACGGCGCGCGACGCCGCCCCCGGCGACGATGATTACGCGGCGGTGTTCGAGCTGTTTCCCATTCTGGCCGAGCGGCGCGGCCAGCGCGCTGGAACTTTGTCGGGCGGCGAACAACAGATGCTGGCGATCGGCCGCGCCCTGATGAGCCGGCCCAGGCTGCTGCTGCTCGACGAACCGTCCCTCGGTTTGGCGCCTTTGATCGTGCGGCGTATCTTCGCCACCATCGGCGAGATCAACGGTCGCGGCACCACGGTGCTGCTGGTGGAACAGAATGCCTATCATGCGCTCAGGCTCGCGAACCGTGCCTATGTCATGACCACGGGGCGTATCGTCATGACCGGCAGCGGCGCCGATCTGCTGGCCAACCGCGAGGTGCGGGCGGCCTATCTCGAAGGCGGCCATGGCTTGCCATCGGCCGCGGGCGCACCGCGATAGGGTGCACCGCGATAGGGTTTGCCGCGCGCCGCGCCGGTGTTAGTCTAGCCGTCCTTCTCGCGGAATCAAAAAAGGGGTAATCCGATGCGGAAGATTCTTCTCGCGCTTGTCGTCGTCGCCGCGGTCGCCGTGGGCTGGTACGCGATGCGCCCGAGCTTGCAGGGCGATTCCCAGATCATCATCGCCGTCGCCGGGCCGATGACCGGCCAGTATTCGACCTTCGGCGAGCAGATGCAGAAAGGCGCCGAGCAGGCCGTCAAGGACATCAATGCCGCGGGTGGCATCATGGGCAAGCAGGTGCGTCTCGAGATCGCCGACGATGCGTGCGATCCGAAGCAGGCCGTGGCGGTGGCCAACCAGCTCGCCAACAAGAAGGTGACCTTCGTCGCCGGGCATTTCTGCTCGGGCTCCTCGATTCCGGCCTCCGAGGTCTACCAGGAAGAGGGCATGCTGCAGATCTCGCCGGGCTCGACCAATCCGCAGTTCACCGAGCGCGGCCTGTCGAACATTTTCCGGCTGTGCGGCCGCGACGACCAACAGGGCCTGGTGGCCGGCAATTTCCTCGCCGACAAATTCCAGGGCAAGAAGGTCGCCATCGTCCACGACAAGCAGTCCTACAGCAAGGGCCTGGCGGAAGAGACCAAGAAGGCGCTCAACGCGCGCGGCGTCACCGAAACGGTGTTCGACACCATCAACCCGGGCGAACGGGATTACTCGGCGATGGTGACGAAACTCAAGGCCGCCGGCATCGACGTGCTCTATTACGGCGGCTACCACGCCGAGGCCGGACTGATCATCCGCCAGATGCGCGAGCAGGGCATGGATACGCGGCTGATCGGCGGCGACGCCCTGGTCACCCAGGAGCTATGGAGCATCACCGGCAAAGCGGGCGAGGGCACCATGATGACCTTCAGCCCGGACCCGCGCAAAAATCCGGGCGCGGCGCAACTGGTCGAGACCTTCCGCAAGCAGAACTACGATCCGGAAGGCTACACGCTCTATACCTACGCCGCCGTGCAGGTCTACAAGCAGGCGGTCGAGCAGGCCGGCACCACCGAGACCGCGAAGCTGCTGCCCGTGCTGCGCTCCAAGACCTTCACCAGCGTGCTGGGCGAGGCGAGCTTCGATGCCAAGGGCGACGTCAAGGCGCCGGGCTACGTGTTCTACGAATGGAAGGGCGGCAAGTACGATTACACCACGATGTAGCTGCCGCGCCCATTCGGCGTGTCGCTGGCGGTGCGTTCATTGGTCGGCATGCGTCGGCCTGTCGGATAACGGAATACCCGATCGCGGAGGCATCGATGGCAGTCAAACCGATTCCGGACGGCTACCACACCGTCACGCCCTACCTCATGGTCGAGGGCGCGTCGGAGGCGCTCGCCTTCTACAAGAAGGCGTTCGGCGCGGCGGAGCGCTACCGCATGACGGCGCCCGACGGTAAACGGCTGATGCATGCCGAATTCCAAATCGGCGACAGCGTCATCATGATCGGCGACACGTTTCCGGAATTCGGCGGCGGCGGGGCACTCTCCGCCGGCCTCCATCTTTACGTTTCCAATGTGGACGCGGCGTTCCGGAAAGCGGTGGCGGCGGGCGCCACGGTCGTCATGCCGGTGGCCGACATGTTCTGGGGCGACCGCTTCGGCAAGCTGCGCGATCCGTTCGGACAAAACTGGTCGATCGCGACGCACGTGCGCGAGGTGTCGCCCGACGAGATGAAAGCCGCGGCCGCCAAGGCCTTCGGCTGACACCAGCGTGGGCGACGGTGAGGTCGCGGCGCGCTAGTACTCGGAATCACCGATGCCTGCATCACCCCCCACCCTAACCCTCCCCC
>CAZOBN010000206.1:0-3793 GCA_964577835.1 uncultured Rhizobiaceae bacterium | reverse complement strand
CTCATACCTCTACGGCGGAAACGGTAACGACAAACTCGTCGACGGCGCCGGCAGCGAGAGCAACAAGACCTGGATGAAGGGCGGAACCGGGCGTGACGTCTTCGCGTTCGTCGCCGGAGCTCATGCGACCATTTCCGACTTCAAGTCGTCCGATGATCGCATCGAGCTCTCCGGCATCGGCGCAGCCAGCGTCAAGGTCCACAACACGGGCGGATCGACATTGATCGATCTCGGTAACAGCGGCCGGATCACCGTGGCGGGTGCAACCCTGTCGCAGAGCGCGCTCAATATTTCCTACACCTGAGTTGGCGTGAAATAAGCGGTGGCTTGCTGAAACCAAGCCGCTTCTCGAGGTGACGTGTGATCGCTTGCCGACACCAGGCCATCACACGTCGCCCACACCAACGCCTTCGGCCCGGCTGATGCCGGGCCTTTTTTATGGCCCCCACCACAAAGCGCCAGCGCACCGCTCCCTGGTTTGCCTCGACTGCCCGCGCCGTGTGAAACCGCAAATCAGCGATCGCAAGCAGCTCAAGAAATACTCGGGAGGCCATCGGACATGCCGATCATCAAAGACATGCGCAGAATTCCGGCGAGGCGTTGATCAAGATAGGGATGCGTCACGGCACGACGAAACGAGGTCCGCGCATATGGAGTATTTATCGGCACTGCGGTTGTCGCGGCCCTTGGACTGCTCAGTCACATCGCTGTCATGATATGGACGAATAATATGCGCACACTTCTCGGCAAAGTCCCTCGTCTCGCGGACTACACGGAACGAGCAATATGCGCACACTTCTCAGCAAAGTCTCTCGTCTCGCGGGCTACAAAGAAGCCTACTACAAGGATAGCCCGGTCCGGCGAACTGCCCGAACCAAAGACGGCGCCCTGATGAATCTCGACACCTCGGATTTTATCCAGCGCACGATATTCCTGACCGGCGACTGGGACAGTGCGGTCGGCGACGTGCTCAGGAAACGGTTAAAGCCCGGAATGACGTTCGTCGATGCTGGCGCCAACGTCGGCTTTTTCTCTCTATTGGCCGCAAAGTTGGTCGGGCCGCAGGGAAAAGTGATCTCGTTCGAGCCCAATCCTTCCGCGTTCGATGCACTTCGAGCAAACGTCGCGCTGAACGGCTTTACCTGGATCGACCCTCACAGGAAGGGTCTGTTCGATCACGATGGCATGGGTGAAATCTTCATCCCGGAGGCCAACTGCGGAGCGGCCACGATGCGACCTGGCGGTCAGAATGGCGTCACCGTTCCGCTTGTCAGGATGGACGAGGTCGTCAGTGAAAAGGTCGATCTATTGAAGATCGATATCGAGGGCGCGGAGGTCGCCGCCTTGCGCGGGGCCAACGGTTTGTTATCGCGCCCGGATGCTCCGACCGTGATCTGCGAGGTATCGGAATACAGCCTGCGAGCGATGAGCAGTTCCCACTATGAACTCTACGACCTCATGAGCAGTCACGGCTACATTCCCCAGGTCATCAGCCACATTGGTCGATCAAACCTCTCCAAGGACAAGGTGTTCTTCCAATATGACGTTTTGTTTACGAAATCGTGAGCGCCAGCGCAAACCAAGCCGGCATTCGCCCCTCTGCCTTCCCATCGGCTTCGCGCGAACGATCAGCAATATCGAGCGGCCCTGAATCGCGGTGCTGACGGCTATCATTGTGAGCAGCGCGTTCTGCCTTATCTTTCTACACCATTAAACTGACACCAGCTATGTATCGATGGTGGCGCCGAAGGAGCGTGTGGCGACGTTCCGGGCCATAGCGCATCCGGTTGTAGACCGCCGTCACGCATAAGTTGAACCGGGCGACCTACGCCGTCGTGACTGGCGCTACCGCGCGGGTATAAACGCTGATACAGAGGGCGTGCTGTTGTACGCGCCTATGCGATTGACTACTGGCGTAGCAGGACCATGCTGTTGGCCGGAAGAGGAGTAAACATGAGACACTGCCTCTCTCTACTCATGCTCGTGAGTTGTTTGGCGACAACCCCGCTATACGCACAAACAGCCGGCGATCCTGTGAGCGGTCGTAGGATCGCGCAGCAATGGTGCACGAGCTGCCACTCGCTTTCGCCGGCATCCTCCAACGATACCGTCCCCTCATTCCCCGACATCGCGCGAAATCCCATGAAAACCGAAGACTACCTGCGGAATTGGCTCACACGCCCACACCCGCCGATGCCCGATTTCAATCTTTCGCGGGATGACATCAACGACATCATCGCCTTCCTCCATACTCTGAAGAACTAGGCTTCGGACCCATGAACAGGATTCGCGGCGCGGTCGTTCGATCGCGGGGCGCGGCGTCTTTGAGTGTCCCCGCGGGGGCAACGGCGCTGATTTGAAAACAGCCCGGTCATTGGAGAAAATGGTCGGGACGAGAGGATTTGAACCTCCGACCCTCAGACCCCCAGTCTGATGCGCTACCAGGCTGCGCTACGCCCCGACCGAAACGCCGCCGCAAAGCCCGAAAGCCGCGGCAGCGAGGGCGCGCACTTTACCGCGCGGCGCTCATGGCCGCAATGGCAATGGCTCCGAGAATAACCGCGGAAACTATTTCCGCAGAAGATCGCGCAGCGCCTGAAGTTCGCCGAGCAACGACTTGAGCGATGCCCGCGTTTCCGGGTCGAGGGGCTTGCGCGAAGCATGCGGCAGCGGATTGGAAATCGCCAGTTCGGCAACGGCCGCGCGATTGGGCGCTGGGCTCGAACGGAAGACCGGCTCGCGGCGTTCCTTGCCGCCTTCGGGCGGCGCTTGGTCGGGCTGAGGGCTCCGCATGGATTTGATCCCCCCCTCGCGCAGCAGCTTCTGCACGCCCTTGATGGTATAGCCATCATTGTAGAGCAGCGCCCTGATCGACCGGAGCAGCTCGACATCCTCGGGCCGGTAGTAGCGCCGGCCGCCGCCGCGCTTGAGCGGCTTAACTTGTGTGAACTTGGTTTCCCAGAAGCGCAGGACATGCTGCGGGACATTGAGTTCGCCCGCGACTTCGCTGATGGTACGAAAGGCCCCGGCAGATTTCGCCGCGCGCTGTCCGTTGGAGGAAGCTTCGCCGCGGACGCCTGCGTTGGGTGCAGCGTCTGTCGGGCCTGATATGTCGGACATATCAGCCCTGTGGTGGCGACGGCATTAAGCCGCTGGGGGCATCCGTTTGAGAGCCTGCCTGTTCATTGGCCACATTGATGCGGTTCTTGAGAACATGCGACGCGCGGAATACCAGAACGCGCCTTGGCAGGATGGGGACTTCTTCACCGGTCTTGGGATTGCGCCCGACGCGGCGGCCCTTCTGGCGCACCGAAAAACTGCCGAACGACGAGATCTTGACCGGCTCGCCGCGCACCAGGGCGTTGCCGATCTCCTCGAGAACAGCCTCGACCAAGTCCGCCGATTCGTTGCGCGAAAGTCCGACTTCTTGGTACACGGCCTCACTCAATTGCGAACGGGTGACAGTATTGCCGCTCATGATGGCTCCCCCAAGTTATGAGTAAGGTTACCGCCACGGGATAAAACCGTCAACTATCAAAGGGATGCACAGATTCGCTGAAGTGGTGAGGGAGTCTTCAAGCGTAATCTCGGATTCCGCCGGAAAACGCGCCGAAATCGCTGGTTTTTCGGCCTCTACCAGCGCACCGCGCCAGCGGCCCAGGTGAAGCCGGCCCCCATCGCCTCGAGCACCACCAGATCGCCTTCTTTGATCCGGCCGTCCTCGCAGGCCTCGGCCAGCGCCAGCGGCACCGAGGCCGCCGAGGTATTGGCGTGGCGCTCCACCGTCATCACC
>CAZOBN010000205.1:0-3794 GCA_964577835.1 uncultured Rhizobiaceae bacterium | reverse complement strand
CGGATGGTGCGCTCGATGGTCATCCCCGCGATGGAGAACGTGGCGCTGTGGCACGAGCGCGATATCTCGCACTCCTCGGTCGAGCGCATGATCGGCCCCGACGCCACCGTGACGCTCGATTTCGCGCTCGCTCGGCTGACCGGGGTGGTCGACAAGCTGCTGGTCTATCCCGACGCCATGCAGCGCAATCTCGATGCGCTCGGCGGCCTGGTCCATTCCCAGCGCGTGCTGCTGGCGCTGACTCAAAAGGGCGCCAGCCGCGAGGACGCCTATCGCCTGGTGCAGCGCAACGCCATGCAGGTGTGGGAGAAGCGCGCCAGTTTCCTCGACCTGCTCGCCGCCGACGCGGACGTGACGAAATATCTCAACCGCAAGGACCTCGCCGCGCTATTCGACCTCGGCTACCACACCAAACATGTGGACACGCTTTTCAAGCGCGTCTTCGGGTCGGCAGGCATCGGCAAGTCGAGCGCGGGAAAACCCCGTGCGAAGGTGGCGGCCAAGCCCGCAAAGGCGCGCACATAACGCCATTCGCACGGCCGCGAGCACAAAAAAGCCGCCGGGCGATCGCTTCAGGCGGCTTTTTTGTGCAGGAGTGACGGAACGAGTCCGTGTGAACGCCGTCTAGGACTTGTTGCTCTCGGCGAGGATCTGCTCGCGGGCGGTGCGGGCCAGCTTGTCGAGCTGGGCGCGGACCTCGGCGTCGGTGACCGGAATATTGCGGGCCTTGAGGTCAGAGACGACCTTCTCGATCACATCGGAATCGCCGGCGCGGGTGAAATCGGCGGCAACCACGTCCCGGGCATAGGCTTCCGCGTCGGCGCCCGTCTTACCCAGCTGGGCAGCCGCCCACAGCCCAAGCAGCTTGTTGCGCCGCGCCGTGACCTTGAACTGGCTTTCCTGATCGAGACGGAACTTCGCCTCAAAGCCTTTTTCCCTATCGTCAAAGCCGGACATAACGCGTGCTCCTCTTGCTCATGGTCAGATCGCTCACATTTGATAGTATCTGATAGTATCAAAGATGCGGGGATCGCCGCGATGGAACTTTCGCGGCGCGAAGGTTATAGCGGCTGCATAGCGGGAGTGGTATCGAAAGTTTATGTGCACCATCGTCATGTTGCGCCGCCCCGGCCATGCTTGGCCACTGCTCGTAGCCGCCAATCGTGACGAGATGGCGGACCGGCCGTGGACGCCGCCCGCACGCCATTGGCCCGACCGTCCCGACGTGGTGGCGCCCCAGGATCTGACGGCGGGCGGCAGTTGGCTCGGCATCAACGAGCATGGCGTGGTCGCCGCCGTTCTCAACCGCCCCGGCACGCTCGGTCCGCAACCCGGCAAGCGCAGCCGCGGCGAACTGGTTCTGGAAGCGCTCGATCATGCCGATGCGGTGGCGGCGGCGGCCGCCCTGATCCAGCTCGACACCAAATCCTATCGTCCGTTCAATCTGCTGATCGCCGACGACCGCGAGGCCTTCTGGCTGCGCCATGCGGAAACCGGCCGGGTCGAGGAGTTGGACGTGCCTGAGGGCGTTTCGATGATGACCGCCAACGATCTCAACGACCTGTCGAGCGCCCGCATCTGCCGTTACCTGCCCCGTTTCGAGGCCGCCCGAGCCCCGGATCCCGATTCCGGCGACTGGAGCGATTGGCAGACCCTGCTGGCCAGCCGGTCTTTCGACCCTCATGCCGGTCCGCGCGGCGCCCTCACCATCGAAGATGGCCGCTACGGCACCCTGTCCTCCTCGCTCATCGCGGTTCCCGAATTCGCCCCGGCGGATGTCGGCTCGCCGCCCCGCAAGCCGATCTGGCTGTTCGCCCCGGGCAAGCCCGGCGAGGCCCAGTTCCAGCCGGTCCAACTCTAGGTTTTCCGGGGCTTTCACGCTGCCGCGGAACCCGGCCCGGCGGCGTTGTTTGACGCGTCGATATGCTCTATGTTGCGGCCTTCTTCATGGCGCCGCACGCACGCACGCTTCCGCGTCCCACCCGGGTATTCCAGCGCCCGCCCGCCTAGAGTGAGGTTCATGGCTCGCCGCAAACAGATTTACGAGGGTAAGGCCAAGGTTCTTTTCGAAGGGCCGGAGCCCGGAACCCTGGTGCAATATTTCAAAGACGATGCGACCGCCTTCAACAATAAGAAGCGCGGCACCATCACCGGCAAGGGGGTGCTCAACAACCGCATCTCCGAGCATCTCATGCTGCGCCTGCACGAGATCGGCATCCCGACCCACTTCGTGCGGCGCCTCAACATGCGCGAGCAGCTCGTGCGCGAGGTCGAGATCATCCCGATCGAGGTGGTGGTCCGCAACGTCGCCGCCGGCTCGCTGTCCAAGCGCTTCGGGGTCGAGGAAGGCACGGCGCTGCCGCGCTCGATCATCGAGTATTATTACAAGAACGACCAGCTCGGCGACCCGATGGTCTCGGAAGAGCACATCACCGCCTTCGGCTGGGCGACGCCGCAGGAGATCGACGACATCATGGCGCTCGCCATCCGCGTCAACGACTTCCTCTCCGGCCTGTTCCTCGGCGTCGGCATCCAGCTCGTCGACTTCAAGATGGAGTGCGGCCGCCTTTACGAGGGCGACATGATGCGCATCGTGGTCGCCGACGAGATCTCGCCGGATTCCTGCCGGCTGTGGGACGTCGCCACCCAGGACAAGCTCGACAAGGACCGTTTCCGCCGCGACATGGGCGGTCTGGTGGAGGCTTATCAGGAGGTCGCCCGCCGCCTCGGCATCATGAACGAGAACGAGCCGCCGCGCCCGACCGGCCCCATCCTCGTCGCCTCCAGCAATGGCAAGGGCAAGCCGCACTGAGCGGCCGCCCCTTTCTTATTTTCGAATTGCATCAGGGAACGACCGCCTCGTGATCAAAGCCCGCGTCACCGTGACTCTCAAGAACGGCGTGCTCGACCCGCAAGGCAAGGCGATTGAGGGCGCCCTCGGCACGCTGGGTTTCGGCGGCGTCGGGTCGGTGCGCCAGGGCAAGGTATTCGACGTCGAACTGGAAGGTGCCGACAGGGCGAAGGCCGAGGCCGATCTGAAGGCCATGTGCGAGAAGCTGTTGGCCAACACCGTCATCGAGAATTATAGCGTGACGCTCAGCTGAGGTCGCGCCGTCGAGCGAAAGCCCCTCGGCCACACATCGACAGTTTCGTAGCTTGGGTAGCCGTAATTTTCGGCCGTGCCCCGTCGAAACATTGCCAGACCGGTGCGAGCGACCTCGAAAACTCATGCGCGGCTTCGCCGCTCTTCCGCCGCGAAGCCGTTTCAACATAGGATGGTGGGTAAGGGGACGGGGTTTCCGAGCGTTTCACATGGAGACAAGAATGAAGAGCTTTTTCGCCGCGGTGCTCGCCGCGCCCATCGTCCTTGCCGGGGCAGCACTGGTTGAGGCCGCCGATCTGCGGACCTACCAGGAGCCGGACGACAGCAACGGCGTGAAGATCGGCACGCTCTCCTGCGAGATCGGCGGCGGTGCTGGCTACGTGCTCGGCTCGGCCAAGGAACTCGACTGCACCTTCTCCTCGGCGATCGGCAGCAAGACCGTGGAAAGTTACACCGGCACCATCCGCAAGATGGGCGTCGACCTTGGGTTCACCACGCGCGGCCGTATGGTCTGGGCGGTGTTCGCGCCGACCGCCGGTTACCACCGCGGCTCGCTCGCCGGCCTCTATAAAGGCCTGACCGCCGAGGCTACTGTCGGCGCCGGCGTCGGCGCCAACGTGCTGGTCGGCGGCACCGCCGGCTCCATCCAGTTGCAGACGATCAGCGTTACCGGCCAGTACGGCCTCAACGT
>CAZOBN010000204.1:0-3826 GCA_964577835.1 uncultured Rhizobiaceae bacterium | reverse complement strand
TGCTCGCCTTCTTCCGCAACGACATGGGCTTCGGCGGCAACAACGGCCTGACCGATTTCAAGGACATCCTCGGCTTCAACATCCAGGCGCAAGGCACGCGCGCGGCGCTGTTCGCCGCCTCGGCGGCGGCGCTGGCCGGCGGCTACCTGCTCTGCCGCTTCCTCACTCGCTCCCATTTCGGCAAGGTCCTGGTGGCGGTGCGCGACGCCGAAGCGCGGGTGCGCTTCACGGGCTACCGCGCCGAGAACTACAAGCTGATCGCCTTCGTCATCTCCGCCTGCCTGGCCGGGATCGCCGGCGCGCTCTACGTGCCGCAGGTCGGCATCATCAACCCGAGCGAGTTCTCGCCCGCCAATTCCATCGAGATCGTCATCTGGGCCGCGATCGGCGGGCGCGGCACGCTGGCGGGCGCGGCGCTCGGCGCGGTGGTGGTGAACTATCTCAAGACGCTGTTCACCAGCGGCGCCATGGCGCCCTACTGGCTGTTCGCGCTGGGCGGCCTGTTCGTGTTCGTCACCCTGTTCCTGCCCAAGGGCATCCTCGGCACGGCAATGGATTGGTGGCAGCGCTGGCGCGGCCGCGCGGCGCGGTCGCCGATGGACCGCGAGCCGTCCGGCGGCGCCGCAACCGTGGCAGCCTCTGTCAAAGAGCGCATGATGGGAGGGCGAATCTGATGGAAACGCCGCAGCTCACCGAGTCCATGCTCTATCTCGACGGCGTGTCCGTCAGATTCGACGGTTTCCGCGCGCTCAATTCCCTGTCCTTCATCGTCGGGCGCGGCGAGATGCGCGCCATCATCGGCCCGAACGGCGCCGGCAAGACCACCATGATGGATGTGATTACCGGCAAGACCCGGCCCGACAGCGGCGATGTGCTGTTCAACGGCGGCACCGACCTGACCAAGCTCGGCGAATCCGAAATCGCCAATCTCGGCATCGGGCGCAAGTTCCAAAAGCCGACCGTGTTCGAGAACCATACCGTGCTCGACAATCTGCGACTGGCCCTCAAGGGCGAGCGGCGCGGCCTGCGCAACATCTTCCGCCGCGAGACGCCTCAGGAGCGCGACGTCATCGATGGCGTGCTCGCCATCATCAAGCTCGCCGAACAGCGCGGCCGGCTCGCCGGCAAGCTCTCCCACGGCCAGAAGCAATGGCTCGAGATCGGCATGCTGCTGGCCCAGGATCCCAGCCTGCTGCTGGTCGACGAGCCGGCCGCCGGCATGACCGACGCGGAAACCGAGCAGACCGCCGAGCTGTTGCGCGAGATCAACAAGGATCACACGGTGATCGTGGTCGAACATGACATGGTCTTCGTGCGCGATCTCGGTGTGCGCGTCACCGTGCTGCATGAAGGCTCCGTGCTGGCCGAAGGCTCGCTCGACCAGGTCAGCGCCAACGAGCGCGTCATCGAAGTCTATCTCGGGCGGTGACGGATATGTTGCGCGTCGAAAACCTCGATCTGTCCTACGGCGCGGCCCAGGTGCTGCGCCATGTGTCGCTCGCCGCCGAGATCGGCGAGGTGACCTGCGTGCTCGGACGCAACGGCATGGGCAAGACCAGCCTGCTGCGCGCCATCGCCGGCCAGCATCCGCCGCTCGCCGGGCGCATCGAATGGGAGGGCGACGAGATCGGCGCTTGGCCGGCCTACCGCCGGGCGAGCCACGGCATCGCCTACGTGCCCCAGGGGCGCGAAATCTTCCCGCTGCTCACGGTCGAGGAAAACCTGCAGACCGGCTTTGCCTCGCTCAAGCGCGGCCAGCGCAAGGTTCCCGACGAGATCTTCGACCTCTTCCCGGTGCTCAAATCCATGCTGCGGCGGCGCGGCGGCGACCTGTCGGGCGGCCAGCAGCAGCAGCTCGCCATCGCCCGCGCCCTGGTGACCCGGCCGCGGCTTTTGATCCTCGACGAGCCGACCGAGGGCATCCAGCCTTCCATCATCAAGGATATCGAGCGGGTGATTCACACCCTGGCGCAACGTGGCGACATGGCTATTCTACTGGTCGAGCAGTATTTCGACTTCGCTCAAAGACTCGCCGAGAGTTTCATCGTCATGGAGCGCGGCGAGGTGGTGGTATCCGGCCGGCGCGAACAGCTGGCGGACGCCGCCGTGCGCAAGTATCTGATGGTTTAGTACATTCTATCTTTGAAGCAAGAGTCACCCCACCCCGACCCTCCCCCATCGAGGGGGAGGGAGAAGTTATTGCGAATCTCCTCCCCCATCGAGGGGGAGGGGGAAGTTATTGCGAATCTCCTCCCCCCTTGTGGGGGAGGTTAGGGTGGGGGGTGATGCAGGCCTCAGTGATTCCGAGTACTAGAGCCACCGCCGCCCGACGAGGATCAATGTGACGCTCGCCATTCTGGCTTTACCGGAGCGCGGAGCCGCCTTGCCGATGCTCCCCCATCGAGGGGGAGGGGGAAGTTATTGCGAATCTCCTCCCCCCTTGTGGGGGAGGTTAGGGTGGGGGGTGATGCAGGCCTCAGTGATTCCGAGTACTAGAGCCACCGCCGCCCGACGAGGATCAATGTGACGCTCGCCATTCTGGCTTTACCGGAGCACGGAGCCGCCTTGCCGATGCTCGAGCGGGGCAACGGCGCGGCGGAGGTCGCTTTCGCGCGGCGCGGCGCCGCGACCAAGCTCTCTCACCTTTATCAGCGCGCGCCTTGCCGGGTGCTGATGCCCAGCTCTGAGGCCGACGACCCGCCCCAGGCGGTGCTGCTCACCACGTCGGGCGGTCTGGCCGACGGCGACACGATCGATCTCAAGCTTGCGGTCGAACAGGCCGCTTCCGCGACCATCACCACCCAGGCGGCGGAGAAGGTCTATCGTGCGCGCGGCCGGGAGCCCGCGCGCCTGCGCGCGAGCGTCGATGTGGCGGCGGACGCATGGCTCGAATGGCTGCCCCAGGAGACCATCCTGTTCGACGGCGCGCGTTTCGACCGCCGCACGGTGGCGGCGGTCGCGCCCGGTGGACGGCTGCTCGCCTGCGAGATGGTGGCGTTTGGCCGCGCGGCATCGGGCGAGCGGTTCACGCGCGGTTTTCTCCATGACGCGTGGGAAATCCGCCGCAGTGGAAGGCTGATCTGGCGCGACGCGCTGCGGCTCGACGAGGCGATTGCCGAAACGCTGGCGTCGCCCGCTGGATTCTGCGGCGCCAATGCCATGGCGAGCGCGTTCTATGTGGCCGACGATGCCGCGAGCCATTTGGCCACGGCTCGCGCATTGATCTTGGAGGACGGCACGCGCGCCGGCGTCACCCTGGTGAATGGCGTGCTGCTGGCGCGCTGGCTCGGCGAAGCCGCGGCGGTGCGTTTTGCGCTGACGCGGTATTTGACGCATGTCCGCGCCGCGGTCGCCGGCTTGCCGGCGCGCTTGCCGCGGATCTGGCAATGCTGAGGGAAGAAGAAGCAGGGGGAATGCCGTGAATCTGACGCCGCGTGAAAAGGACAAGCTGCTGATCGCCATGGCGGCGATCGTCGCCCGCAAGCGGTTGGAGCGCGGCGTGAAGCTCAACCATCCGGAGGCGGTGGCGCTGATCACCGATTTCGTCGTCGAGGGCGCGCGCGACGGCCGTAGCGTCGCCGCGCTGATGCGCGACGGTGCCGCCGTGCTGACCCGCGCCCAGGTCATGAAAGGCATTCCCGAGATGATCCCCGAGATCCAGGTCGAAGCGACCTTTCCCGACGGCACCAAGCTGGTGACCGTCCATCAGCCGATCCGTTGAGGAGGGTGCGATGATCCCTGGCGAAATCTTCCCCCAACCGGGCGACATCGAGCTCAACGCCGGTCGTCCATCGGTCGAGATCGCGGTGGCCAACACCGGCGACCG
>CAZOBN010000203.1:0-3941 GCA_964577835.1 uncultured Rhizobiaceae bacterium | reverse complement strand
ACCCTACGCCTGCCTGATGGCGATCTCGCTGCCGGCCCAGTCCGACGAGGCGTGGCTGCGGGCCTTTGCCGGCGGCCTGGCTGCCGACGTGGCCGAATTCGCCATGCCGTTGATCGGTGGCGACACCACGGCGACGCCGGGGCCGCTGACGCTATCGCTGACCGCACTCGGATTGGTGGGCGACGGCACAGGAACGGAGCCCGGCCCGGTGCTGCGCTCCGGCGCCATGCCGGGCGACCGCGTCTTCGTCAGCGGCACCATCGGCGATGGCTATCTCGGGTTACAGGCGGTCCGCGGCGACCTGGCGGACTTGCCCGATCGGCTGCGCGCCTATCTCCTCGGCCGCTACCGGCTGCCGACCCCGCGCCTGGCACTGGGCCGGCGCCTCGCCGGCGTCGTCCATGCTGCTGCCGATGTGTCCGACGGGCTGATCGCCGATCTCGGCCATATCTGTCATGCCTCGGGCGTCGGGGCGGAGATCCGGGCCGCCATGGTGCCGATGTCCGACGCCGCCCGGGTCGCGGCAGCGCGCGCTCCGGCGTTGCTGGCCAAACTACTGAGCGGCGGGGATGACTATGAACTGGTCTTTACCGCGGATCCCGCCGCTTCGGATCGTATTGCCGAGATCGCACGGGCGGTTGGCGTGCCAATCACCGGCATCGGGTCCATCGTTCCCGGCGACCGGGTCACGGTGACGGACGCCGACGCCATGGGCCTCGTGCTGCAAACCGCCGGATATCGGCATTTTTGATCCCGCGCAATGGGTTATTCGGCTAGGCGAAACTTTCCGTCGCATAGCACCCATGCAGCCAAATCATTTGTCGTGAACTGCCCCTCCATATAAGCGAAGATTACAAAAATACGTCCAGGGTGCCGTCTATGATTGCCATGCAGTATTCGATCAGTCTGTCCAACGACTTCGGCACGCAACAGATTCGAACGCGCGTCCAAGCGCGCTACGGCTTGTTCGACAAGATGCCGGGCCTCGCGCACAAGTCTTATTTGTTCAACAACGCCGACCGGCTCTATGCGCCGTTCTACATCTGGCGTTCGCACGACGCGGCCCGCGAATTCCTGCTCAGCGATGTCTTCCAGAACGTAAGCGACACCTTCCGCCGGCCACGGGTGCGGATGTGGAACGTGTTCTCCTATGACGTGTTCGACCCCAGCATGACGCCGACCTTCGCGGTGCGCGAGGTCGATGCGGTGCCCGCCGAACAGCGCCTCGCCGCCATGGCGGAGGAGGAGCGGCGTGCCCATGAGGCACTGCGCGGCAAGCCGGGGTTGCATTCCCATGCGGTCGCGCTCGACGCCGACCGCTGGGAATTGGTGCGCTACAGTCTGTGGCGCGACGAGAAAGTGGCATCCATCAGGGATTTCACCGCCGACACGGTGCAAACCTATGACGTTTTGCACCTTTCGACCCCGCCAAAGGGCGATTGACGTCGCCGCCGGCAAGCCGCCACAGTCGCAGACTATGCTCCTTAACACGATGTTTACCCGGGCTGCCTAGCTTCACGGGAATGATCGGAAAGAAAACAAAAACGGCAATCGCGGCTCTGGCGATCGGCCTCTTGGGCGGTCTGGTCTGGGCGCCGCCGCCTATCCACGCCCAGCAGGAAGACGGCAAGAAAAGCATCAAGATTCCCGGCCTGCAGGACGAGGACGCCCTCGGACACTATCCGCTTCAGCCGTTCAGCGTGACGGTCATGCGCGACGGCAAAATCAAGGGTATTTTGACCCTCACTCTGACCGTGGAGACCAAAGGCGGCGAGAACATGAACAAGGTCATGGCCCGCCGCTACGAACTGCGCGATGCCTTCCTGCGCGACATCTACGGCGTGGCGTCGTTCGCGCGCGCCGATGGCCGCACCATCGACCCCCACGTGGTGAAAACGCGCTTGATGGTCGTCAGCGGCCGCATCCTCGGCGAAGGCGTCGTCGAAGACGTGCTCGTCGTCAGCATCTTCAACCGCAGCCTTTCCTGATCTCAGCCTTATCGCGCGCTTTGCTTGTCTGACCTGAGGAGGCGGGGCATTCTGCCGCGATGACAGCCGACAATCGTGAAACAGATCATGCCTATCGTCGCGCCCGCCGGAACGTGGTCCTTCTGGCGTTGTGCCAGGCGCTTTATATGACCGGCACGTCCATGGTGCTGACGGTCACGGCGCTGGCCGGGACCGCCATCGCCCCCGTCAAGTCGCTCGGCACCCTGCCGCTCTCGTTGCAATTCGTCGCGACCATGCTGGCCACCCTTCCAGCCTCGCTGCTCATGCGGCGCTACGGCCGTCGCACGGGATTCGTGACGGGCGCTGTGGCCGGCGTGCTTGGTGCCGCAATCTGTTTCTACGCCCTGGTGAAAGCCGATTTTCCGCTCTTCGCTTTAGGCGCGGCCCTGGTCGGCGTGCTTAATGGATTCGCCATTTATTATCGATTCGCCGCGGCGGACACCGCCGATGCAGCGTTTCGTCCCAAGGCGATCTCGCTGGTCATGGCGGGCGGGGTGCTCGCGGCCTTTGCCGGGCCCAATCTCGCCAGACTCACGATCGACGCGGTCCCAGGTTCCTCCTATGCCGGGTGCTTCGTGGCTCTCGTTGGCCTGCATATCCTGACGATCCTGGTGCTGAGCTTCATCGACATTCCGACACCGTCGGCCGCCGAGCGGAAGACGAGCGGGGCCCCCCTCGGCCGGATCCTGCGCCGGCCGGCCCTGGCGGTCGCCGTGCTCGCCGCCGTCGCCGGCTATTCCTCGATGAACCTGGTGATGACCGCGACGCCGCTTTCCATGGTGGGACACGATTTCGCATTTTCCGACGCGGCAATGGTCATCCAGTGGCACGTCTTCGCCATGTTCGGACCGAGCTTCTTCACCGGCCACCTGATCGCCCGCTTCGGGCATTTGAATGTCATCATGGCGGGGGCGGCGCTCGTCCTCCTGTGCGTGGCCGTCAACTTGAGCGGGGCCAGCCTGTATCATTATCTGTTCGCTCTGATGGCCCTCGGCGCTGGCTGGAACTTCATGTATGTGGGCGGCAGCGCCTTGCTGACCACGGCGCATGAACCCGCTGAAAGGGCCAAAGTGCAGGGCCTCAACGAGTTCCTGGTCTTCGGCGCGGTGGCGCTCGCCTCATTCGCGTCGGGCGCCGTGCAGCACGGGTTCGGCTGGCTCGCCGTCAATCTCGTCGTCGTGCCGCTGACCATCCTCGCCCTGGCCGCGACGGCTTGGCTGAAGCTGTCCGAGCCGGCTGCCCGGCCCCCCCGCCAAAAGCCCGGCAACATCCTGATTCCCATTTGCTTTCCGTAGCCTACGGGAACCGCCTCGGCGGGCGATTCCAGCCGTTCCCAGTTGCGTTATCCCATCAGTTCTGTCATGTTCCGCCCGCTTTTTTGGCACGGACCGAGGATACCGATTCTTCGTAAGGTCCGTGCGCCGTTGATCCGGCGTTCGCCGGGAATCTCAAGGGGACAGACTGTGATGAACGCTTATTGGTTGGTGTTTGCCTGCGGCCTGCTTGCCGTTCTCTATGGCATCTTTGCCAGCCGTTCCGTGCTTTCGGCTCCGACCGGCAACGACCGGATGCGCGAAATCGCCGCCGCGGTGCAGGAAGGCGCCAATGCCTATCTCAATCGGCAATACCGCACGATCGCGGTCGTTGGCATCGTCATCTGCGCGCTGCTCTGGTGGCGGCTTGGCTCCTACGTCGCCATCGGCTTCCTGATCGGCTCCGTGCTGTCCGGACTGGCCGGCTACATCGGCATGAATATTTCGGTGCGCAGCAACCTGCGCACGGCCGAAGCCGCCCGTAAGGGTCTCGCCCCCGCGCTCTCGATCGCCTTCAAGGCAGGTGCCGTCACCGGCATGCTGGTCGTCGGCCTCGGCCTTCTCGGCGTGGCCGTTTACTACTACGTGCTGAAAATCCAAGGCGTCGAACTGCGTGCCA
>CAZOBN010000202.1:0-3992 GCA_964577835.1 uncultured Rhizobiaceae bacterium | reverse complement strand
GCTCGGCGACATCGGCGCGGCCATCCAGACCTTCGCCGAATCGAACCGGTTTTCCGTGGTCCGCGATTTCTGCGGCCATGGGCTGGGCCGCGTGTTCCACGCCGCCCCCAACATTCTGCACTACGGTAAGGCGGGCGAAGGATTGGTATTGCAGCAGGGCATGTTCTTCACCGTCGAGCCGATGATCAACGCGGGCGGCCATGAGGTGAAGGTGCTGAAGGACGGCTGGACCGCGGTGACCAAGGACAAGTCCCTGTCGGCGCAGTTCGAGCATTCCGTCGGCGTCACGGCAACGGGCTACGAGATTTTCACGCTGTCGCCGAAGGGCCTGCATCGGCCGCCCTACGGCGGCTGAACGCTCCGCGACGGCGCGATCATTTGGCCGCCTGCGCGGCCGGGTCGTTTGTTGGCCGCCTGCGCGGCCGGGTCGTGCGTTCCGCTTAAGTCAGTGCTGGCCGCCACCCCGCGTTTCGGCGGCGTAGCGCAACGCGTCAGTCGCAGGGAGCCGCTCGCGACAATATGGCCGACGATACGAAGCCCGACGATGAACCGCCCGATGAGGCTCCCCACTATCTCGACCATCGCAAGCGCCTGCGCGAGCGCTTCCTGCGCGACGGCGACGAATCCTTCGCCGACTACGAGCTTCTCGAGCTTCTACTCTGCCTGGCCATCCCGCGCCGCGACGTCAAGCCGCTCGCCAAGACGCTGATCCGGACGTTCGGCAGCTTCGCCGGCGTGATCGCGGCGGAGCCATCGGCGCTCGCGGCCGTCGACGGCGTCGGCGAGACGACGATCGCCGCCCTCAAGCTCGCGCGCGCCAGCGCCCTGCGCATCACCCGCACCGAGGTCATCAAGCGCGATATCGTCTCCTCCTGGCAGGCGCTGGTCGATTATTGCCGCGCCCGGATCGCCTTCGCCGGCATCGAGGAATTCCATGTGCTTTTCCTGGACGGTAAAAACGCGGTGATCGCGGCGGAACGGCAGCAATCCGGCACCGTTAATCATGCACCGGTCTATCCCCGTGAAGTGATGAAGCGAGCGCTCGAACTTGGAGCCCAGGCCCTGATCGTCGTCCACAACCATCCGTCGGGCGACCCCACGCCGTCGGAAGCCGATATCGCCATGACGCGAGACCTGCGTGCCGCTGCCGACCACCTGGGGCTCGTGCTTCACGACCATCTCATCATCGCAAGAGGCAGCCATGCCAGTTTCCGTTCCCTCGGTCTCCTCTAGTTCGCACAAGATGCGACGGCTTGGCCATCTGGCATGCGTGCTTTTCCTGGGCGCAGTCGTGGCAGCCTGCGGCAGCGATACCGCCAAGGACAGCGGCACCATCGCCTGGTCGCAGCCCGGCGCGAGCGCTCCGGGCACCGCATCCCTCGTCCCCTCGGGTCCGCCGCTCAATTGGGAAACCCGGCTGTCGGGCGACACCGTCACCGTCGAGCTGCGCGACCCCAATGCCTATTACCGGGTCGAGCGGGTGGAAATGGTCGGTCCCAACGGGCTCACCGTCGCCGCCAGCGAGATCGATCGCGAGACCTACCGGGGCGACTATGTCGGGGGCGGCTACGGCGGTGGTCCGAGCGTCGGCGTCGGGGTCGGCAGCTGGAGCGGCGGGCGAGGCGGCGGCAGCGGCGTGGGCTTGGGCCTCGGTTTCCCGCTCGGCGGTTCATCCTATGATCCGCCGCCGCAGCCGGTCGGCACCGTGACGCGGGCCCGGCTGAGGATTCCCGATCCGGAGTTCTATCGTCAGACGGCGGTCAATTGGGTCATCCGGGTGACCACGACCGACCGCAACAACCAGCAGAACGTGGCGGTGATTCCCGCGCCCAAGCCCGCTGGCTGAGGCCATCGGCGGCCATGGACCCGCGCGGGTCACGTTCCATGCCATTGTTGTGCCATGTTTCGCTGATGGTATAAGGACGCGGTTCGGAGGTCTCGATGGCCAGTTTCGGCGGTTCGAATTACAAGCGTCCCCGCTCGGCTTTCGGCGGGCCATGGTTGGCCGCCCTCGCCTTCGTCTTGCTGATCGGCGGCTGTGCCACCGGGCCGCAATATCCGCTCTATTCGCCGCTCGCCGTCACCGGCACCTTCGGTTACACCGAGCAGCGCATCAATGATACGACCTATCGCATCACCTACGTTACGCCGTCCCGTACTGCCTACAGCCCCTACGCCAACCCGGAACCGCACCGCACCGCGCTGCTTAACCTCGCCAATGACATGGCCTTGATGCGCGCGGCGGAACTGGCGCTCGCCAACGGCTCTCAGACCTTCCGGGTTACTCAGCGCGACAACGACGTGGATGTGCGGCGCGAACGCTACGACCGGTTCTGCGACGATCCGTTCTGGCCGCGCCGTCCATACTATTATCCGCCGTCCTATTACCGCTGCGGCCCCGACGGCTACACCCACTTCCAGGCGCGCAGCACCCTCACCGTCGAATTTGGCCACAAGCCCGGCGATGAGCATTACGTCGCCCAGGATGTCCTCGCCCGGCTGCAACAGACCTATCCGACGGCGCGCGCCGCCGGCAGCGCAAAACAGTAAGGTTGAAACGTGAAATCATTGCTTCGTGGACTTTCGGTCGCTTCCGTCTCGACGATCTTGACGGCATCCATTCTAAGCGGACTGCCCCTGGCGCCAGCCGCCGCGCAATCCGCGCCGCCGCTGGCGCAACCGGCCCCCAAGCCCGCGCCTTCGCCGCAGGTCGTGGCGTTCGACCGCTTCATGGCCCAGAGCTCGCCGGTGTGTCAGACCCAATCGTCGAAACGCTGCGTCGATGCCGGCTGGCGGCTTGCCGACCGCGACGGCGACGGCGCCCTGACGTTGCAAGAGGCCCAGGCGGTGCGCGCGCAAGTCGGCGATTGGCTGGCCTGGAAGGAAGGCATTACGCCCCGCGATAAGGCCAACCTGGCGATGGGCCTGTGGGTCGTCGACAGCGCCGGGCTGCCCAATCTGTTCGCCAGCTATGACGCCAACGGCGATGGCCGGCTCACCCGGGCCGAGTTGCTCGCCGACGTCCGGCTCGACGAACGGCCGCTCGGCAAAGTGCTGACCGACGAGAAGTCGGTCGATCGCCAGCGCTTCTCCCAGCGGCTTGGCCCGCTCAGCAAGCTGGCCGAGTCCCTGATGCAGCCCCGCCCGGCACCCGGCATCACCCCGGCGCCGCGCGCGCCGGTACAGTCCCAGCCGATTCAGCCCGCCCGGTAATCGGCCGCGGAAGGCGGTGCCGTGGCGCGCCATTACCGGCGCATCCGGCGTTCGCCATTCCCGCTTCATTCGGTTATATGTAACCGGCGTATGGCTGTTGTGGAGCCTTGCGCTTCGTTCCTTGGCGTACGCGATCCCGCGCCTGTTCCATCTCATTCCTGCTGCCGAGCCCCTCATGATCCCGCGCTACTCCCGTCCGAAAATGGCCGCCATCTGGGCGCCCGAAACCCGTTTCCAGATCTGGTTCGAAATCGAGGCCCATGCCTGCGACGCCCAGGCCGAGCTCGGCGTCATTCCCAGATCGGCCGCCAAGGCGGTCTGGAAGCGCGGCGCCTTCGAGGTCGACCGCATCGACGAGATCGAGCGCGAAACCAAGCACGACGTGATCGCTTTCCTGACCAATATCGCCGAGCATGTCGGGCCCGAGGCGCGCTTCCTGCATCAGGGCATGACCTCGTCTGACGTGCTCGACACCTGCCTCGCGGTGCAGCTCACCCGCGCCGCCGACATCCTGATCGAAGAGATCGATCAGCTCCTCGCCGCCCTCAAGCGCCGCGCCTTCGAACACAAGATGACGCCGATGATCGGCCGCAGCCACGGCATCCATGCCGAGCCGGTCACCTTCGGCGTCAAGCTCGCCGGCTTCTATGCCGAATTCGCGCGCAACCGCGAGCGGCTCGTCGCCGCGCGGCGCGAGATCGCCACCTGCGCCATCTCCGGCGCGGTCGGCACCTTCGCCAACATCGATCCCTTTGTGGAAGAATATGTCGCCGAAAAAC
>CAZOBN010000201.1:0-4003 GCA_964577835.1 uncultured Rhizobiaceae bacterium | reverse complement strand
ATTCGCCGTTCTACGTCTATGCTTACGCATTCGGCGACTGCCTGGTGAACTCGCTCTACGCGACCTTTCAGAAGGCGGAGAAGGGCTTCCAGGAGAAGTATCTCGAGATGCTCAAGGCCGGCGGCACCAAGCGGCACAAGGAGCTGCTCAAGCCGTTCGGGCTCGACGCGAGCGACCCCGCGTTCTGGAACCGCGGGCTGAGCGTCGTCTCCGGATTCATCGACGAGTTGGAGAAGCTCGGCTGACGGTCTTCGTCAGCCGGCCGGCACCATGGCCTGGCGTTCCTCGTCCCACAACAGGAAGCTCGGTGCCCGCAGGGCGCGCCACAAGGTCAGTGGACGGACACGGGTCAATGCGGCGGTCGATTCGTGGCATTCCCGCAGCCGGTAGTTGGGAATGCGCGTGTTCAGGTGATGCAGGTGGTGAAAGCCGATATTGCCGGTGAACCATTGCAGGACGCGCGGCAGCTTCAGATAGGACGATCCGCGCAGGGCGGCGTCGGTGGCATCCCAGGCCTCATGCCGCGCCCAGTGGGTGCCCTCGAAGCGGTGTTGCACGCTGAACAGCCAGACGCCGATGATCGATGCCAGGATCATCACCGGCACGCTGATCAGGGCCGTGGTTCCGAAGCCGAACGCAAGTCCGACACCCCCATAGAGTACCACCAGTCCCAGATTGGTCAGCAGCAGGGCGCGGCGTTCGCGTTTCCAGCTCCGCGGCATGTCGAAGGGCAGGCGATAGAGCAGGAAGAATATCACGGGCGGAAGCAGGATACAGGTGACCACCGGGTGCCGTGTGAGCCGGTACCGTAATTTTTCCCACCGGCCGAGGGCTTCGTATTCGGCGACCGTCAAACAGGTGGAATAGATGTCGACGCCGCGGTCCCGCCGGTCGAGATCGTTCCACACCCCGTGATGTCCGGCATGCTGGCGGCGCCAGGATGCATAGGGCGCCAAGGTCAGCAAACTGCACAGGAAGCCGACGATATCGTTGGCCCGTTTCGAACGGAAGAATGCGCCGTGGCCGCAATCGTGCTGGATGATGAAGATGCGCACGAGGAATCCGGCCGCCAGGGGCGCCAGAACAAGAGAGAGCTCGGACACGGCGGGCACGGCGGCATACATCACCGCGCAAACGCCCAAGAACCCGCCCAAGGACGTCGCCAGTTGCGCCAGGCTGTCGCGCCGCGACGGCGCCTGAAACGGTTCGATCGCCGCGATCAGTTCGCCGGTCATCGGGGTTGCACGGTCCGGCGTGGAGGAATGGCTGGCATTCATGTGAGCCGTCCGTGCTGCGCGGTGCGCCAAAAGGCGCCGGGATCCTTCAACAGCTCACGGCCGATAATGATGACCACGCGGCTGCGCAGGGTCACCGGGTCGCAGACTTCCGGGTGGAGGCGTTTATAGGCCTCGCAGGCCGATCGATGTCCCGCCACGTCGCTTTGCGTCGTGTTGCTTGTCGACGCGAAAGCGGCGGCGAATGCCGCGTGATAGGCGGTGAGGACGGTGTCCGCGTCGTTGGGAACGGGAGGCAAAGGGCGCTCCTGAAACCGCGTGTCACGAGCGGGAGTGCGGCGCCTCTCTCAGTCACCGAAGCTCTATGCATCTTCCGATGATGCATCATTCTAACGCTTTTTTAGCCATCCGATGAGTCAAATGTGGGGACGTGATTGGGTGACCGTTCCACTCTGGCGCGATTTGAGTTCCTTTCGACGGCATGAATAATACAGCCGGATAAAACGGTTAGGTCCCCGATTTAGCTCAGTTTTTGAGCACCGAATCGATCCACGCCGTCATCGCCCTGACCGCCTGGCCCTCGACGCCGAAGAAGCCGTGGGCCGAGCGTGCGTCGCAGGGTTCGGACTCCGCGGGCTTGCCGCCCGACAGCACCATCGAATCCTTGCGCGGCGCATGGGTGAGCGCGCGCAACAACCGCGGCACCGCGCTCGCGGGCGTGACATAGCAGGTGTCGTCGCGATGGGCGAGCGCCAGCACCGGCACGCGAATGTCGGCGAGCTTGGTTTCGAATACGGAATGCTGGCGGTTCTTCGCCGGCTCCGTGGTGGTCGATGTCAGCAGCAGGCCCTTGATGAGCGTCGGCTCCATCCGCGAGGCGACATTGGCGGCCGAGACCGTCCCGCGGCTGGTGCCGATGAGGAACACCGGCAGATCCACGCGCTGTTTCACGCTCAAAATCACGCGCTTGATGTCGCCGGCATGATCCGCGTCGGAGCGATTGCCGAGCCCGCGGCTGCGATCGGATGGCGCATCGGGAAAGATCAGCAGCAATCCGGCATTGGCCAGCGCATCGCGCACCTGAAACAGGAAATTGCCGCGCAACTTGGTCGGCCCGGCGGCATCGAGCGTCAGGTCGCCGTCGGCGCCGACGAACAGCACCGCGATGGCGCGCGCTTTCTTCTTCGCCGGCTCCTGCCAGTAGTAGCTCTGCGTCACGCCGGGCCGGGTCGCGATGGTCTCGACACCCTCGACCGCGAAGGCGGCACGATCCGCCGTGACGATCGCGATTGCGACCGCCAGCATGACCAACCATTGGTGGGGACGGGCGGACATCGCGGATCAGCCCCCGCCCAACACGCTGTCGATCCACGCGACCATCGCCTTGACCGCCTGGTCCTCGATGCCGAGATAGCCGTGCGCCGATTGGGCGCCGCAGGGTTCGCCGCCGCTGCCGCCGCCGGACACTGTCACCGAGTCTTTGCGGGGCGCCGCCGGCATGGCCTTGAGCAGCGCCGGTACCGCTCCGGGCGGCGTCACGTAGCAGCCGTCGTTGCGGTTGGCCAGCGCGAACACCGGCACCTTGATATCCTTGACCGGCGTTTCGTAGACCGACGCCTGTCGCTTGTTGCCGCGCTCCGTCACCGTGGAGGTCAGGACCAATCCGGTGACGGTGCCGGGCGGGAGCCTTGCCGCCGCGTTGGTCGCCGAGATGGTGCCGATGAGAAACACCGGCAGGTCGGAGCGGGCTTTGACGGCTTTTACGACGGCGGCGATGTCCTCGGCATGCTTGGCGTCGGCGCGGAAATTGCCATACCCCTGGCTCTGGTCCGATGGGGTGTCGGGGTAGGCCAACAGCAGTCCCGCGGCGGCGAGTTGGTCGCGCACCCGCATCAGGAAGTTGCCCTTGCCTTTGGCCGGGCCGCTTTTTTCGAGGGCGAGTTCGCCCTCGCCGCCGATGAAAACGATGGCGATGGCGCGCGGCGGTCCGTCCGGCTCGACCAGGTAGTAGCCTTGGGTGATCCCGGGACGGCTCGTGACGCTCGCCACGGAGTCGCGTGATGCCGCCAGGGCATCGGTCATGGCCGGACCGGCCAGTGCCGCGATCAAGCCGCCGAGCGACAGGGCATGACGGAAAAGGCGAAGAGGCGCACGCTGACCATTGTTTTCCATCGGGCAAATCTCGCCTTGGCAAATGGACACCGGTTCGCCATTCTGTGCCGCGATTCGAGGGGACACAACGAAAACATAGTTCGGTAGACCATGAAATTAGCCATCCCGAAGGAACGGCGGCCGGGCGAATCGCGGGTCGCCGCCACGCCGGATACCGTCAAGAAGCTGATCGCTCTCGGGCTCGAGGTGGTCGTCGAAAGCGGCGCGGGCGGGGGCTCGTCGATCGGCGACGACCGCTACCGCGACGCCGGCGCCACGATCGCGCCGGACGAAGCCGCGGCGCTCGGCGGCGCCGACATCGTCTTCAAGGTGCAGCGGCCGTTGCGCGAGGGCTCCGTCAACGAGCTCGCGATGATGAAGAAGGGCGCGGTGCTGATCGGCATGCTGGCGCCGCTCGTCAACCGCGACGATGTGCAGGCCTACGCCGCTCACGGCATCACCGCCTTCGGCATGGAGCTGGTGCCGCGCATCACCCGCGCTCAATCCATGGACGTGCTGTCCTCCCAGTCCAACCTCGCCGGCTATCGCGCCGTGCTCGAGGCGACCAACATTTACGGCCGCATGCTGCCGATGATGATGACGGCGGCCGGCACCGT
>CAZOBN010000200.1:0-4021 GCA_964577835.1 uncultured Rhizobiaceae bacterium | reverse complement strand
CGCGGCATGGAGATAGATGCCGTTCAGGTAATAGCGCGTCTCCTCCGTGGAGATGGCGAACCGGGTGTGGTCGATCAAGCCCTTGAGCTCGGCCGCCGTCAGGCTGAAGCTGTGCGGCTGCTTGTCCTTCGCCATGACCGGGAAATCCGCCGGCGGCAGGCACTGCAGGGTGAAGGTCGACCGGCCGGCGCGGATCGTCAGCGGCGCGCCGTCGCCCTTCTGAGCCATCTCCACCTGGGCGCCTTCCGGCAGCTTGCGCACGATGTCGTAGAGCGTGTGCGCCGGCGCGGTGGTGCCGCCCGGCGTCGCGACCTGCGCGTCGACGGTTTCGGCGATCGCCAGATCCATGTCGGTCGATGTCAGCTTGAGCTTGCCCGACTGGGCCTCGAGCAGGACGTTGGACAGGATCGGAATGGTGTTGCGCCGCTCGACAACGCTCTGGACATGGCCGAGGGAGCGCAGCAGGGCCGCACGTTCAATGGTGAGTTTCATGGCTCAGCGGATATCCAAAACCGGCGCTCGTTGGTGGTCGTCAAGCCGACCATTCTGTTGCCCCACAGAGGGTTAACAAAGCCGGCAGACAGCCCATCGGGGACCCCGCGTCACCCACGGTCGCTCCATGGGCGGAAAACGAGGCTATACCGGGCGTTCAGCCGATTGTACAGTATAGCAGAAACACTTGGTTTCCAAAGCCGATTCGCATCTTTGGCGGGGCCGAAACGGGCCTTTTCGCGGCCCCGAAACGGGGCAAAATTGGCGTCGAAATCGGCAACGCGAACAGGGTTGGCCGGGCGCGCCGGACGGTTGGCCAAAACCGGCCGAAAAGGCCGTTTAAAAACAGCGGCAAGGCGGAGCAGCGCGGCCGGTCCTGGACGCGACGCGCGTCAACTCTCGAGCATGCGGCGCAGCAGCTCGATGTCTTCCGAGAAGCTGGTGTCGGTCGCGCGCAGCTCTTCGACCTTGCGCACGGCGTGCATGACGGTGGTGTGGTCGCGACCGCCGAACTTGCGGCCGATCTCCGGCAGGGAGCGCGAGGTGAGCTGCTTGGCCAGATACATCGCCACCTGGCGCGGCCGGGCGACGGCGCGGGCGCGCCGGGCCGAGCTCATGTCCGAGATGCGGATGTTGAAATGCTCGGCCACCCGCTTCTGGATCTCCTCGATGGTGACCCGCCGGTCGTTGGCGCGCAGCAGGTCGTGCAGCACCTCCTGGGCGGTTTCGAGACAAATCTCCCGTCCGACCAGGGTGGCATGGGCGACCACCCGGTTCAGTGCACCTTCAAGCTCACGCACGTTGGCGGTGATCTTATGGGCCAGGAATTCCATCACCTTGGGCGGAACGCCGACGGACAGCCGCTCGGCCTTGGCCTGCAAGATGGAGAGCCGCAACTCGTAATCCGTCTGATGGATGTCGGCGACCAGGCCCCAGCCGAGACGGGAGCGCATGCGCTCCTCCATGCCCTCGAGGTCGGACGGCGATTTGTCGGCCGAGATCACGATCTGCCGGTTCTGATCGACCAGCGCGTTGAAGGTGTGGAAGAATTCTTCCTGGGTCGAATCGCGGCCCGAGATGAACTGGACGTCGTCGATCATCAGCACGTCGACCGAGCGGAACTGTTCCTTGAACGCCATGGTGTCGCGGAAGCGCAGCGCGCGGATGAACTGATACATGAATTTTTCCGCCGACAGATAGATCACGCGGCGGGTGGGATGACGCTCGCGAATCGCCCAGGCGATGGCATGCATCAAATGGGTCTTGCCGAGGCCGACGCCGCCATAGAGGAACAGCGGATTGAACGGCACCGACTTCGCCTCGGCGCAGCGGCGAGCGGCGGCATAGGCGAATTCGTTCGACTTGCCGACCACGAAATTCTCGAAGGTGAAACGCGGATCGAGCGGCGCGCTGATGTCGGCGCGCTCGTCGGTGCCGGCGGTCGTCCCGGCGACGGCGCGGACCGCGCCATCGACCGCCTTGACCATCGACGGCGTCGCCGCGTTCGCGGCGGCGTTGGCGGCGGTGCCAGCCATAATTGCCGATTGCGGCGGGGCGGGACGGTGCACCCGCACCACGACCGACCGCACGGTGGCGTTCTCCTCGCCCCAGACCAGCCGGATGCGGTCGAGATAATGACGTTCCACCCAGTCGCGCATGAAACGCGTCGGCACGCTGATGACGACCTCGCCATCGGCCGATTTGGCGAAGGTCAAGGGCTTGAGCCAGCTCTTAAAGACAGCGTCGCCATATTCCGCCCGCAAACGGCCGAGCACGCGTTCCCACTGGGCGGTTGTCGGCGGGGTGCCGGGATTCGGCGCATCCTTGTGGGCTGGATCCATCATTCGCACGTCAATCCTGGATCCAGGGCAGGTCGGCGGCTTTCCAGCCGTCCTTGGCGCCGCGGTGCTTCTTGGCGTCGTGGGGGCCTTCGAAACCGCCGCTGATGTTATAGGCGCGGCCATAGCCGGCCTGGGTCAGCGCGATGGCGGCCGCCTTGGACCGCGCGCCGGAGCGGCAGAGAAAGAGGACCGGCGCGTCGGGCTTGGCCCCCGCCGCCTGGACCTGCTTGACGAACTCGCCGTTAACCTGCATCGACGGAAAGACCTGCCAAGGAATGAAGACCGCGCGCTTGCCGATCGGGCTGAGATCAGGAACGCCGACGAACACCCACTCAGGCTGGGTCCGCACATCGATGAGAACCGCGTCAGGATTCTGAGCGAGAATTTCCCACGCCTGCTTTGCAGTCGCGTCGCCGCCGTAGCCTTGTCCTGCAACAACGCTCTCTTCCGCCGGAGATCGTTGTGAGCGTTCCGCCATAGCTGGCCCCCCTCAAACACCGCTGACTTTTTTGCCTTGCGGATCAACTCGACGCGTACTCACGCCAATGGCAACTGAAGATGGTGAGTTCTGTCCTGTGCCGTGAGCGAATCCGCTTTCAGGGACCGAGACGTAATTTGATGATTGTCCGGCCAGCGAAGAAATGACAATCGACGGATGACCGGCTGAAGGCAAACTGTAACTTCGGCCCGGGTCGCGTGCAACCTGATCGAATAGGGAACGGGGAAAATTTTTCACGGGTGTCTCCCGTTTTCCCGATTGACTCGCCGGGCGATGTGAGTCCGAAAGCAGCCGTCGCATGCAGCGTATGCATGGCGCGCGAGGTGGCGGTCCCGCGTGCGATGGTTGTAAATTTTTGCGACACAGTGAAACGAAAATGGGCGCCGCGTAAATGGGCGCCCATGTCGTTGTCCCGACTTTCGTCGGAACCATGCCTGAGATGTCTCGGTTCGCTTACAGCGCTTTGATGCGCGCCGACAGACGCGACAGTTTCCGCGACACGGTGTTCTTATGCAGGACGCCCTTGGTCGCGCCGCGCATCATCTCGGGCTGCGCAGCCTTGAACGCGGCGGCGGCATCGTCCTTCTTGCCGGCGGCGATCGCGCTCTCGACCTGCTTGACGGCCGAACGGATGCGCGTCGTGCGACTGTGGTTGGTAGCGGCGCGCTTGGCGCTCTGGACGGCCCGCTTTTTGGCGGACTTGATATTGGCCATGGTTCAGCCCTTGCTGCGTAACGATCTGCGCGTTGATGGGAAGGGCGCGGTTATAGCCTCATGGGCGCCATCCGTCAATGGCGGCGTATGCCCCTCAAGCCCTTGCGCTGCTTGGCTTTGCCTCACCTGGGCCCGGGCCCGCCCCGGCCGCCCCGGTTCCCTGGCCATAGGCCGGCTTGCGCTTCTCCAGAAAGGCGGCCATGCCCTCCTTCTGATCGGGGGTCGCGAAGGCGGCGTGGAACAGCCGGCGTTCGAAGCGAACGCCTTCGGCGAGCGTGGTCTCGAACGCGCGGTTGATCGATTCCTTCGTCAGCATGGCCGCGCTGCGCGATTGCTGCGCGATTTTTTGCGCGGCCTTCATCGTCTCCTCCATCAGTTGCGCGGCCGGCACGACGCGGCTGACGAGACTCGATCGCTCCGCTTCGGCGGCGTCCATCATGCGGCCGGTGAGACAGAGATCCATCGCCTTCGCCTT
>CAZOBN010000199.1:0-4054 GCA_964577835.1 uncultured Rhizobiaceae bacterium | reverse complement strand
GACTGACATTTTGAATCAAATGAATCACTTAGGTGCGCCTACCGGACAGTAGTGGATCAAGTCGGGCCATGACGTTCGTAAGACGGCCGGCCATTCCTTCCCTCGCGCGCCCGGGGTTGATCTTGCGGGCGGGTGACGCCATGTTAGGGCCCGCTGCGGCGCCACCTCCAGGCGCCCGCTCCGCCGAGTTCCCGTCGGCGGACGTTCCGTTTCTCCAGGAGTTCGCATGCCCACGCCCGTGCGTACCGACATCGCCGTGATCGGCGCCGGCCCGGTCGGCCTGTTCGCCGTCTTCGAGGCGGGCATGCTGAAGATGCGCTGCCATGTGATCGACGCGCTCGATGCGGTCGGCGGGCAATGCACCGCGCTCTATCCGGAGAAGCCGATCTTCGACATTCCCGGCCACCCGGCGATCTCGGCCGCCGATCTGATCGACAATCTCGCGGCCCAGGCGGAGCCCTTCGCGCCGGCCTATCATCTCGGCCAGCAGGTGGAAACCCTGGCGCCAATCGACGGCGGCTTCCGCATCGAGACCTCCGCCGGCCTGGCGCTCGAAGCCAAGGCGGTGTTCATCGCCGGCGGCTGCGGCGCCTTCGGTCCCAACCGGCCGCCGCTCGCCGGCATCGAGCAATACGAAGGCAAGAGCGTGCAGTATTTCGTCAAGCGCAAGGAGGACCTGCGCGGCAAGAAGGTGGTGATCGCCGGCGGCGGCGATTCGGCGGTCGATTGGGCGATCGCGCTCGCCGGGGTCGCCTCCCAGGTCAGCGTGGTGCACCGGCGCGACAAGTTCCGCGCCGCCCCCGAAAGCGCCGCGCGCCTGCAGGAGTTGGCGAAAGGCGGCCAGATCGAGCTTGTGGTGCCCTATCAGCTCGACGGGCTGGAGGGCCAGGACGGCCAGCTCACCGACGTGATCGTCAAGGATATCGACGGCCAGACGCGCCATCTGCCGGCCGATGTGCTGCTGCCGTTCTTCGGGCTCGCCATGAACCTCGGCCCGATCGCGAAGTGGGGCCTCAATCTCGAGCGCAACCATATCGCCGTCGATCCGGCGACCTGCCGCACCTCGGTGCCGGGCATCTTCGCCATCGGCGACATCGCCCACTACCCGGGCAAGCTCAAGCTGATCCTGTCGGGCTTCGCCGAAGCGGCGCTCGCGGCGCACGCCGCCTACCCGCTGGTCCACCCCGGCGAGGCGCTGCACTTCGAATATTCGACGACGAAGGGCGTTCCCGGCGCGGCCTGACCGCGCCTACTCGCCCGCCTTGCGGATGGCGTCGGCCGCCTGGGCCGGCAGGCGGCACGTGACGATGGTGCCCTTGCCGGGCTGCGACTGCAGCTCGATGCGGCCGCCGTGCAGCTCGATGAAGCTTTTGACCAGCGAGAGGCCGATGCCGAGCCCCGGCACGCGACCGCCGCCGGTATGGCCGCCGCGCTCGAACTTCTCGAACACGCGCGATTGATCCTCGGGGCTGATGCCCGGTCCGGTATCGGACACCGACAGAACGACCTCCTGCCCCTCGCGGCGCGCGCGCAGCACCACCTGGCCCTGGGCGCCGGTGTATTTCACCGCGTTGCTCACGAGATT
Organism: uncultured Rhizobiaceae bacterium; assembly: GCA_964577835.1. Taxonomy (GTDB): domain Bacteria; phylum Pseudomonadota; class Alphaproteobacteria; order SMXQ01; family SMXQ01; genus CAVVYA01. Next base: position 2,469 of record CAZOBN010000199.1, on the reverse strand, counting down.
GAACAGCGCCTGGCGCAGGCGGCGTTCGTCGGCCATCACGGTGCCAATGTCCGTCGCGCAATCGAGCGTCAGCGCGATGCCCTGCTTGCGCGCCCGGTCGCGCGCCAGGCTGGCGACGCTGAACAGCACGTCGTGGATCTGCGCCGGCTTGAGATCGAGCGACAGGCGCCCGGCTTCGATCAGCGCCAGGTCGAGGATGTCGTCGATCAAGGCGAGCAACTGACGCGAGGATTCGAGAATGCCGCGGGTGTATTCCACCTGCCGTTCGTTCATCCCGCCGAAATACTGGTTGGCGAGAATCTCGGTGAAACCGATGATGGTGTTGAGCGGGGTGCGCAGCTCGTAAGAAACGTTGGTGATGAATTCCGACTTCAACCGGTCGGCCGTTTCCAGCGCCTCGTTGCGTTCACGCAGGGCGCGCTCGACGTTATAGCTGTCGGTGACATCGAGATAGCTGAACATCATGGCCCCGTCGGGCAGCGGCACGCTGGTGTAGTCGAGCACCGAGCCGTCGCTGCGCAGGAACACGCCGCTGCGCGCCACATGATCGGTGGCGCGGTTGACCACATAGTCGCGGAAGCGTTCCCAATCGCCGCCGTAACGGAACAAGCCCTGGGCGGACTCGACCAGATCGGCGACATGCGGCTCGAGGCTGAGCAGCGCCGACTGGAAGCCCCAGATGCGGGCATAAGCCTGGTTGTAGAGCTTGAGCTTGCCGTCGCCGCCGAACACCGCGACCGCCGCATGCAGATTGTCGAGCGTCTCGCGCTGCACCGCGATCAACGTGTTGTAAGAGCGCTCGAGCGTCATGCGGTCGGTGACATCCTCGATGGTATAGAGCAACCCGCCCTGAGGATGCGGATTGACGACCGTGCGCAGCACGCGCTCGTCGGGCAGGTAAAGCAACTCCTCGAACGGCTCGATGAGCGAGGTATAGAGCGCCAGCCGCTCCTTCTTGTACGCCTTGAAGTCGGCCTGCTCGGGCAGGCGGCGACGGCTGCGCAGTTCTTCGAGGATTTCGCCATGGGTCGGCAGAGTGGCGAGCCAGTCTTCCTCCAGCCCCCACAGGCGTGCGAAGGCGGAGTTGAAAAAGCGCACCCGCGTATCGGCGCCATAGATGACGATGCCGGTCCCGAGCTTTTCCAGCACGTCGCGATGAGCCGCCATGTGGCGCGACAACTCGGCGTGGGTGTCTTCGAATTCGGTGCGATTGACCGCGAAGCCGGCGAGGTTGCCGCCGCCGACCGGCGCCTCGGTGACGGAGAACAGGTGGCGCGTGCCATCGACCACCACATGGAGGTCGCCGCTTTGCGGCATGCCGAGCGCGACCGCCCGGGCCGCCAGTCCCTGGCTCCATTCCAGGCGCGCGCCGGCGAGCTCGCGCTGATCGGCAATGGCGGCGGCGGGCGACGGCGCTTCCACCGCCCTGGCGTAGGCCTCGTTGCAAGCGATCAGCCGGCCTTCGGCATCGCGCAGCCAGACCGGCATGCTGATGGTGTTGAACACCTCGGAGAACAAGCCGGCCTGGCTCTCGGCGAAACTCCGGGCCTCGCTGAGGCGCGCGGCACTCTGCTCTCGCGCCGTCACATCGTGAAACCACAACACGGCCGTCATGACACCGGCCCCCGGCACAGCCGAATTCGCATCGCCGTCGCCGGGTCGGCCGATGACCTCGAAGACGCGATGGCCGAGCCGCGCGGTGAGGGCTACCGGCTGGCGGTCGCGGCGCAGAGCCTCCGCCGCGTTGGCCAGCGCCACCCGGCTGCCCGCGTCGAACCGGGCCGCGAGCTCGTCGAAACTGGAGAAGGTGCCGTCGACGCCCAGGCCGGCCGCAAGCCCGGGCGACGCGACGAAGGCGCCGCCGCCGGTCCAGCCGCAATAGCCGCCAGGCACCGTGGAGAGAATTCCGTCGCTGACCGCCAATGCCGATTGGGCGGCGGACGCTTCGCGCCGCAGCACGGCGACGCGGCGCCACAACTCGGCAATGGCGAGAAGAACGATGGCGGCAAAGCCGGCGACCAGCCAGCCCGCGTTCTGCGGCAGAGTGTCGAGGGAAACCTGGGCGAAGGCCGGTGCCGGCGACACCAGCGCGAATGCGAACGCCGACGGCAGCGCGCGCCCTGGACCGACGTGCGGACCGGTCAAAGCGCAACCTCTGTTTTCGATGACGTCCCCGACCATGACCCGGGTGTCATGGTGCGCCCCGCTGTTGTTGCCCCCGGTCCACTATAGTGCAAACTTGCCCAGCGCCGCCACGGATCAGCGCAGGCCTTCGCTCAATAGCGATAGAGTTCCGGCTTGAACGGACCCTCGGCGGGGACGCCGATATAGCTCGACTGCTTGGGCGTGAGCTTGGTCAGATGGGCGCCGACCTTGGCCAGATGCAGTGCCGCGACCTTCTCGTCGAGCTTCTTGGGCCGGGTGTAGACCTTCTTCTGATACTGACCCTTCTGGGTCCACAGTTCGATT
>CAZOBN010000198.1:0-4101 GCA_964577835.1 uncultured Rhizobiaceae bacterium | reverse complement strand
ATTGAGCAACATTGCGAATCCCCTCCACCCTTGTGGGGGAGGGTGAGGGTGGGGGGTGACGCGGGAATCGGTGATTCCGATTACAACGCCGAGAATCGTCAGGCGTTCTTGGCGCGCAGCGTGCGGGCTTTTTCCCGGTTCCAGTCGCGCTCCTTCTCCGTGGCTCGCTTGTCGTGCTGGCGCTTGCCCTTGGCGAGGCCGAGCTCGACCTTGGCGATGCCGCGCTCGTTGAAGTAGATCGACAGCGGCACCGCCGTCATGCCCTCGCGCGCGATCGCGGCGAACAGCTTGTTGAGCTCGCGGGTACGCAGCAGCAGCTTGCGCGGGCGGCGCGGCGCGTGGTTGTTGCGGTTGCCGTGCTTGTATTCCGGGATATGGGCGTTGAGCAGATAGAGCCCTCCATTCTGCTCCGCCGCATAGGCGTCGTTCAGATTGGCCTGCCCGGCGCGCAGCGACTTGACCTCGGTGCCGAGCAGCATGATGCCGGCCTCGATCGTGTCCTCGATGAAGTAGTTGTGCCGCGCCTTGCGGTTTTGGGCCGCGATGCGTTCGGCGCTCGCCGCGCCTTTGACCATCAGCGTTTTCCGATCAGTTCAGCAGGCCGACGGAGACCAGAGCGTCCCGCACCGCCTTCTTCGACGATTCGGCGATCTCGCAGAGCGGCAGACGCAGCTCGTCGCTGCACAGCCCGAGCAGGCCGGCGGCATATTTCACCGGTCCCGGGCTGGCTTCGATGAATATGGCGTCGTGCAGCGGCATCAGGCGGTCGTTGAGGCGCGCGACCGTCTTCATGTCGCCCTTCTGCCAGGCATTGTGCAGATCGGCGCACAGCCGCGGCGCCACGTTGGAGGAGACGGAGATGCAGCCATGGCCGCCCTGGGCCAGGAACGGCACCACGGTCGCATCCTCGCCGGAGAGCTGGCAGAAGTCGGGCCCGATAGCGAGCCGGGTCTTGACCGGGCGCACCAGATCGGCGGTGGCGTCCTTGACGCCCACGATGTTGCGATGCTCGGCCAGCCGCGCCATGGTCTCGGTCGTCATGTTGACCACCGAGCGGCCCGGGATGTTGTAGATGATGATTGGCAGGTCGACGGCATCGGCCACCGCCTTGAAGTGCCGGTACATGCCTTCCTGCGTCGGCTTGTTGTAATAAGGCGTGACCATGAGAGCGGCGTCGGCGCCCGCCTTCTTGGCGTGACGGGTCAGTCCGATCGCCTCGTCGGTCGAGTTCGAGCCGGTGCCCGCGATGACCGGGGCACGGCCCTTGGCGACCGCGATGCACAATTCCGTGACGTGCATCTGCTCTTCATGGCTAAGGGTCGGCGACTCGCCGGTGGTGCCGCAGGGCACCAGCCCATGGGTGCCCTCCCTCAGTTGCCAGTCGCACAGCGCCTGATAGGCTTTGTCGTCCACTTTCCCATTCCTGAAAGGGGTAATCAGGGCGGTAAAGGACCCTTTGAACATCGATAAGCTCCCCAAGAGGGCTGAAAGTGCGGACGAAAGGCCGTTATGCCGCGGCGCGGGCCAAGGCCTGAGATGGCCGGAAAGATAGACGCCCATGCGCTTCACTGCAAGACAAGGGGCGCCGGCAGCGCCGATCGGCGAGCGCGTCGTAAAGAAAACGCTAACCTCCCTCGTCTAGCTTGGCGCATGAGGCTTGGCCGCATAGAATGGCGCGGCCCCGCGAGACGGCCGCCCGACAATTTCGAGCGCCAGCCATGGATGCGCAGGGCTCACGTCTTCATCAGGTCGCACGGGTTCGGCAGGACATATTGCAACAGTTGGTTTTCCGAATCCTCACCACCGCCGCGCTAGCCCTCGCGATCGCCGTGGGAGCGCTCGCGCCGGTCACGCGCCCCGCGCAGGCCCAGTCCGCGGCGGAAACGGCGCTGGCCGCCGCATCGCGCCGCGACTGGACTCAGGCCTATGCGATCGCCGCCAAGTCCGGTGATCCGGTGCTGCGCAAGCTCGTGGCCTGGACCGATTACACCTCGCTCGGCACCCGCGCCTCGTTCTCGGATATTTCCGGCTTCCTCAAGGCCAACCCTGATTGGCCAAGCCAGGCCATCCTGCGGCGCAACGCCGAAGAGGCGATGTCCTCCGACGTGTCGGACCGCGCCGTGCTCGACTGGTTCGCCAACGGCGAACCGCGCACCATCAACGGCCGGTTGCGCCTGATCCGGGCGCTCGAGAACGCCGGCCGCCGCGAAGAATCCATCACCTATCTGCGCCGCACCTGGGTGGAAGGCAGCTTCGGCACCGATCAGGAGCGCGACTTCCTCAAGCAATACGGCAGCCGTCTGCGGCGCGAGGATCATTCCGCCCGGCTCGACCGCCTGCTATGGGACGGCCGCAGCCCCGAGGCGCAACGGATGTTCCGCCATGTCAGCGCCGGCGAGCAGGCTCTCGCCCACGCGCGCATTCAGTTGCGTGGCATGGGCAGCGGGGTCGACGCCGCCATGCGCAAGGTGCCGAAGGAGCTGCAGAACGACCCCGGCCTGATCTACGAGCGGGTGCGTTGGCGCCGCCGCAAGGAGCGTGACGCCGAAGCCCGCGAGTTGCTCGCCAAACCCCCCGCCAACCTGGTACGGCCGGATGCCTGGTGGGAGGAGCGCTCTATTCTTGCCCGCCGCGCCCTGCGTACTGGCGAGGCCAGCATCGCCTACAGCCTGGTCGGCAAGCAGAGCCAAGCCTCGGGCGCCACCTTGGCCGAGGCCGAATGGCTCGCCGGCTGGATCGCGCTCCGTTTCCTCAACGATCCGAACCGGGCGCTCAAGCACTTTACCAATCTGCACGACAATGTGCGCTTCCCGGTATCGCTGGCGCGCGGCGCCTATTGGGCGGGCCGCGCGGCGGACGCCAAGAAGGACCCCGCGCTGGCCAAGGAATGGTACGGCAAGGCTGCCAAGCATGTGACCACCTTCTATGGCCAGCTCGCGGCGCCGCACCTCGGCACCAGCCTGAGGGATTTGATTCCGGCCAACCCCAACCCGACACCGGCGCAGCGCAAGACCTTCGACAATCGCGAACTGGTCAAGGCGACCAAACTCGCGGCGCGCGGAAAAAACCACCAATGGCAGCGCAGCTTCGCGCTCGCCCTCATGGAGCACGTCAAGACGCCCGAGGAACAGGAACTGGTGACCGAGCTCGCCGTCAGCCTGGATCGCCCCGACCTCGCGGTCGTCGCGTCCAAGCATGCGGTACGACGTGGCGTCCAACTCGTCGCCACCGGCTACCCGACCTCCCCGCTGCCGAAGAGCGGGAGCAGCCTGGAGAATGCTTTGCTGCTCGCGGTCATGCGCCAGGAAAGCGCGTTCGACGCCGAGGCGGCAAGTTCGGCCGGCGCCCGCGGCCTGATGCAGATCATGCCCTCGACCGCGAAACAGTTGGCACGCGCGCTGCGACTGCCCTTCGCGCCGGAGAAGCTGACCGATCCGCAATACAATATGACGCTGGGCAGCTACTACCTGTCGGACATCATCGGCGATTTCAACGGCTCCTACGTCATGGGCCTCGCCGGCTACAATGCCGGCCCGTCCCGGGTGCGGGCCTGGATCAAGGCCTATGGCGATCCGCGCGCCGGCGCCATCGACATGATCGATTGGATCGAGCTCATTCCTTTCCAGGAAACCCGCGACTATGTGCAGCGTGTGCTCGAGAATCTGCAGATCTACCGCACCCGCCTGGGTGATCGGCAGACCACCACCGCTTCGCTCCACGACGACCTCGATCGTCCAGGCAGTCGGACCGCGCGCTAGCGCAACCTTTTCTCACCGCAAAGCCCGAGCTTCGTCCGCGACGACGCCGCCGCGATCGGGATCGCCGTCGCAACGGCCGTCACGCTGGACTCCCTGCTGCCTGCTGCCTGCGCCGCTCTATATCGAGGATGGCCGCCGGCGGTCGTAACGGCGGCGCAACCAACGCGTTAGCCTGAACTGCGTCATTTGACAGGACCGCGCGGATGGTGTGGGCTAGTACTGGCTATCATTGAAGCAAGAGTCACCCCCACCCCGGCCCTCCCCCATCGAGGGGGAGGGGAGGTTATTGAGCAACATTGCGAATCCCCTCCACCCTTGTGGGGGAGGGTGAGGGTGGGGGTGA
>CAZOBN010000197.1:0-4154 GCA_964577835.1 uncultured Rhizobiaceae bacterium | reverse complement strand
AGCCGCAGGAAATTGTAGGCTTCGTCGCGCAGCATGGTGCCGAAAGTGATGCCGCGGAACAGATGGGAGCGCTCCTTCATCCAATCGAAGAAGTTACGCTCGCCCTGCTCGGCGAGCCGGCCCGGCGTCAACTCCTGCACCTCAAGCCAGGTGGCATTGAGGCTTTCCCACATTTCCGAGGTGATCGAGACGCGCTCCGCGTTGGCATTGTCGCGCGCCGCGCGAAGGGCGGACCAGATGCTCGAGGTATTCTCGCGGTCGAGCGTGAGATAGGTCGTGACATTGGCCGGCGTGATATCGCCATAACGCTCCACGTAGTCGCTCGTGCCGCCGACGATCTGCAGCAAGGCCTGCCATTCGCTCGCGCCTTTCTTGGCGACATGGGGCAAAAGCGACATGCGCTGGCTGATTTCGAGAAGCCGCGCGGTATTCTCCGCGCGTTCGATGTAGCGTGACATCCAGTAGAGGTGGCTGGCGGCGCGGCTGAGCATATGGGCTGCCTCCCTCAGCTTTCCACGATCCAGGTGTCCTTGGTGCCGCCGCCTTGCGACGAGTTCACCACCAGCGAGCCTTTGACCAGCGCGACGCGGGTCAGGCAGCCGGGCACCAGGGTTTGAGTCTTGCCGGAAATGACGAAGGGCCGCATGTCCACATGGCGGGGCGCGATGCCATTGCCGACGAAGGTCGGGCAAGTGGACAGCGCGAGCGTCGGCTGAGCGATGTAGTTGCCCGGGTTGGCGAGGATGCGCGCGCGGAAGTCGCGCAACTCGCGCCGGCTGGCCGCGGGGCCGACCAGCATGCCGTAACCGCCCGAGCCATGGACTTCCTTGACCACCAGCTCCGCGAGATGGTCGAGCACATAGGCGCGATCGCCCGCGTCGCGCAGCACATAAGTCGGCACGTTCGCCAGGATCGGCTCCTCGCCGAGATAAAAGCGGATCATTTCCGGCACATGCACATACATGGATTTGTCGTCGGCGACGCCGGTGCCGATGGCGTTGGCGAGCGTCACGGCGCCCGCGCGGTAGACCGACAGCAGGCCCGGCACGCCGAGCATGGAATCGCGGTTGAAGGCGAGCGGGTCGAGGAAGCTGTCGTCGACCCGGCGATAGATGACATCGACCCGCTGCGGGCCGCGCGTCGTGCGCATGAAGACATGACCGCCCTTGACGAACAGATCCTGGCCTTCGACGAGATCGATTCCCATCTGGTCGGCGAGGAAGACATGTTCGAAATAGGCGCTGTTGTGGCTACCCGGGGTCAAAAGCACGATGGTCGGATCGCCGACCCCGGCCGGCGCCACCGCGCGCAGGTTTTCGATCAGTTGAGCCGGGTAATTGTCGACCGGCGCGATCTTGTGGGCGGCGAACAGGTCCGGGAACAGCCGCATCATCACGTTGCGATTTTCCAGCATGTAGGAGACGCCCGACGGGGTGCGAAGGTTGTCCTCGAGCACGTAGACCTCGCGCTCGCCGGTGCGCACCAGATCGAGGCCGGCGATATGCACATAAGTGCCGCCCGGCACGTCGAGGCCCTGCATCTCCAGCCGGTATTGATCGTTGCACAGGACGTCTTGGGCCGGGATGCGGCCGGCGCGGAGGATTTCCTGGCCGTGATAGATGTCGTTGAGGAAGGCATTGATCGCCCGTACGCGCTGGCGGCAGCCGGCGTCGATCAACTGCCATTCCTCGGCGGCGATGATGCGCGGGATGACATCGAACGGGATCAGCCGCTCCGTGGAGCTTTCCTTGCCATAAACCAGGAAGGTGATGCCGAGCCGGCGGAACAGGAGCTCAGCCTCTTTGCGCTTGCGCTCGAGCTCCTTCGGCGCGACCGCGGCCTGCCACTCGGCGAAAGCCTGGTAGACCGCTCGCACGCCCCCGTTCGGCACGCGCATTTCGTCGAAGGGCGCGCGACGCGTCGAACGGGACGTCCGCAGACTACCCCGGACCTTTCCCGCGAGGTTTACAGGCGCCGTGGTCATGCGGGGGGAAGTCTGCGGCTGAATGTCGCCGTGTTTCAAGCGAAACCCCGCGGAGCCGTGCGAAATTTGCCTTTTTTCGAGAAAATGGCGCGACTTTCAGCGAAAGCGCGAGGGCTTTAGAAAAGCTTGGCGAGGTCCTTCTCTTCCCACCTGTGGGGGGAGGGACGGGGTCGGGTGGGGGCTGCGCGGCGTTTCTCGCCCGCTCGCCCCCACCCGCTCGCCGCCCTCGCCGCCCTCCGCCATCAAAGGAGGAGGGCTTGTTTATGGCGCTCGCCGGCAACCCGTTACGAGGTCGCGCGCCAGTGCGAGATCGCGTGCTCCGTGCGAATCGTGGGCGGTCACTTCATCCCCTTCATCGCCTTCTCGTAGTAGCTGTTGTCGATGTATTTGTTGGGATCGGTCAGCGTCATCTTCGGCTGGCCGTACTGGCTGCGCAGCGCCAGCACGTTCTTGACGCCTGCCAGGTTGATCTCGGCCTTGCGGCTGAGGCCGCCCCGGCCGCCCGTCAACTCGGCGTACATGGCTTCGATCTCTGCCGGCTTGGCGCTTTTGATGCGGTTCTGCAGGACCTGCATGGCGCCGGCCTTGTTGGTGAAGATATAATCGTGCGCCGCGACGACGCCGCGGATCAGGGAGACAATCTCCTTTTCATGATCCTTGGCCCAGGAGCGGCGCACCACATAGGCGCTGCCCTGATAGTCGCCGATGGCCGCGGCGGCATCGCCCAAGAACGTATAGCCGAGCGCCTTGGCCTCGAGATTGGTGGGCGCCGACAGCAACGCGAAGACGGCCTTGTTCTCCTTCATGGCCTTCATGCGCGACTCGGTGCCGCCGACCGACGCGAGCTGATAGTCCTGGTCACGCTTGAGGCCGTTCTGATCGAGCAGCCGATAGGCCAGCAGGGCGTAGCCGCTGTTGGGCGAATCGACCGCCACCACCTTGCCCTTCACGTCCTTGTAGCTCTTGATCTCCGGACGGGCGACCGCAGCCTGCAGGCCGCCATGCACGCCGAGGATCGCCACCACATCGAAATTGTCGTACTTCACGTCGCCCTGACCCTCGGTGTAGGCGACGGTGTTGTCGAAGGCGGCGCTGGCGAGCGGATATTTGTTCGCCATGACATCGGCGTAGAGCGCCTTCGAGCCCTTGGTGCGATCGAGCTTGACCTCGAGACCTTCCTTGGCGAACAAGCCGCGGTCGATCGCGACCCAGAGCGGCAGGTTGCCCGAGCCGCCGAACGCGGTCATCTCGATCTTGGTTTGCGCGGCGGCCGCGCCGGCCGTCACGACGGAAGCGATGGCGCAGGCAAGAATCGTTTGGGTAAGACGCATAGGACTTCCCTCCGGTGTTATGGATATTCACTCTCCCAGAAGCCGGCGATTATCGGGGGCGCCGCCGGTCAGCGTCAACCGGAACACGACAAGCCGGCTGGTCGTCGCGGGAACGGTGTTCGGGAACCGGGGGCGTGGCCCTTAGGCGAGGGCAGGCGGCGCGTCGGGTTCCGCCCGCGGGCCGCCGATGGCGCAATCTCCCGCACGGCCGGGGGTTGACCCCCGGGCTTTGCCCGCTATGATCACCGCCCACCGCCGGCGGCACGCGACCGCGCCAAGGCGGCTGCGCTTCGGGGCCCCTGTGGCGGAATTGGTAGACGCGGCAGACTCAAAATCTGTTGTCCAAAAGACGTGCTGGTTCGAGTCCGGCCAGGGGCACCAACGACCTTATTCGATGGCTTCACGAGCCGCCGGCTCTTCGATAGCTTTTACGAGCCGCCGGCTCGATGCATCGAAACCGTCATTTCGCGCGGGTAAATCTTCCGATAAATCGTAATATGGCTCGGCAGATCACCTGAACTCGGGTGAGAGGGGAACGCGCGGCGTGAAGGCGCTGCGCAAACGCATTCTGGTCACCGGCGGCGCCGGTTTCCTGGGCTTGCACCTGTGCGAGCGGCTGCTCGGCGACGGTCACGATGTGCTGTGCGTCGACAATTGCTTCACCGGAACCTGCGACAACATCGTCCACATCGTCGGCAATCCCTATTTCGAGCCGATGCGCCACGACGTGACCTTCCCGCTCTATGTCGAAGTGGATGATATCCACAACCTCGCCTGCACGGACTCGCCGATCCACTATCAATTCGATCCGGTGCAGACCACCAAAACGTCGGTGCATG
>CAZOBN010000196.1:0-4167 GCA_964577835.1 uncultured Rhizobiaceae bacterium | reverse complement strand
ATCGCATTCCGACACGGCTTTGGGAATCATCCGATGCGAACAGAACACTAGAGGAAGTCCCGCAGCATCGCCACCAGCGGCACGTCGGCCGGCGGCATGGGATAGTCGCCGAGCCGATCGGGCTGCACCCATTTGAGCACCTGGCCCTCGCGTGGGCTCGGCGTGCCCTTCCACACGCGGCAGAGATAGAGCGGCATCAGCAGGTGGAAGCTGTCGTAAGTATGCGAGGCGAAGGTGAAGGGGCCGAGACAGGCCTCCTCGGTTTCGATGCCGAGCTCCTCGGAAAGCTCGCGGATCAACGCCCGCTCGGGCGTTTCGCCGGCATGGACCTTGCCGCCGGGAAACTCCCACAGCCCCGCCATGGGCTTGCCGGGCGGGCGCTGGGCAATGAGCACGCGGCCGTCGCGATCGATCAGCACGACGGCGGCGACCAGCACGACCGGTTTCTCCGGTTTCGACTCTCCGCTCATTGGCGCCCCACCGCCTGGCTGAGCACCGTCTGGGCGAAGCTCGCCCGCGTCGCGGTGAACAGCACGACCTCACGCTCGTCCTTGCCGCGCGCCGGCAGGCTGCGCATCGCCGTGCCCTCTTCCCGGAAGCCGGTTTTCTCGAGCACCCGCATGGCGGCCTCGTTGCCGGCCAGCACCTCGGCCTTGACGGACCCGAGCTTCATCTGGCCGAACGCCAGCAGCATCACCCGGCGCACCGCCTCGGTGGCATAGCCGTGGCCCCAATGGGCACGACCGAGCCAGAACGTGGTCTGCGCCGACTGTCCGCTCTCGCTGACCGTCAATGTGATCGAGCCGAGGAAGGTCTTGTCGTCGCTGCGCACGATGGCGAACACGCGGTCATCGTCGCGTTGGCTCGCGACCAGCCAGCCTTCACCATCGGCTTTCGACAGGGGATGGGGCAGATCCAACGTCATCTCGGCGACGTCACGGACGCTTGCCAGCGCCATGAATTGCCGCATGTCGCCGCGCACCACCGGACGCAGGATCAACCGCTCGGTGGTGAGTTCGGCCACGGCGGGTCAGCTCCGATAGCCGACGTTGATGTCGATGTAGGCGTGGGTGAGATCGCAGGTCCACACGGTGGCGCGGCCCGGCGCGGGCTTGCCATTCTTGCGCAGCCCGGCGTCGATCTCGATCACGATGTTCTGGCCCTTCATGTGCCGGGCGACCGGCGCCTCGTCATAGTCCGGCCGCATCATGCCCTTCGCCGTGATCGGCACGCCGCCGATGGCGATGACGATGCGATCCATGTCGCATGGCTCCTCGCTCTTGCCGACCGCCGCGACGATGCGGCCCCAATTGGCGTCCTCGCCCGCGATCGCCGTCTTGACCAGCGGCGAATTGGCGACGGCGAGGCCGAGCCGTTTCGCGCTGCCCGCATTGGCGGCGCCCGACACGCGGATCTCGACGAACTTGGTGGCGCCCTCGCCGTCCTTCACCACCTGATGGGCGAGATCGAGCATGACCTCGTCGAGCTTGGCGCGGAAGTCCTTGAGGTGTGCATCCGCCGGCGCCTTGACGGCCCTGTGCCTGGCCTGGCCGGTGGCGGCGACCATTACCGTATCGCTGGTCGAGGTGTCGGAATCGACGGTGATGCAGTTGAAGCTCTTATCGGCGCCCGACTTGGTCAGCGACTGCAGCACCTTTCCCGGGATTTTGGCATCGGTGACGATGAACACATGCATGGTGCCCATATTGGGCGCGATCATGCCGGAGCCCTTGGCGATGCCGGCGATCGTCACCGGCACGCCGCCGATCTCGGCCGTGCGCGCGGCGCCCTTGGGATAGGTGTCCGTGGTCATGATGGCGCGCGCCGCCTCTTCCCACGTCGCGCTCATCTTGTTCTTGAACACGTCCGGCAGCGCGGCGGTGATCTTCTCGTCGGGCAGCGGCACGCCGATGATGCCGGTCGAGGCGACGAACACCTCGGACGGCTTGCAGCCGAGCAGCTTGGCCGCGGCCTCCACGGTGCGCTTGACCGAGGCATCTCCCGCCTTGCCGGTGAAGGCATTGGCGTTGCCGGAATTGTCGATGAAGGCGCGCGCCTTGCCCTTCTTGACGTGGACGCGGCACCACTTGGCCGGCGCGGAAATCGCTGTCGACTTGGTGAACACGCCGGCGATCGTCGTTCCGGGCGCCAGCTCCACGACCAGCAGGTCCGTGCGGTCCCGATAGCGCACCCCGGATGCGGCGACGCCGAGGCGGACGCCCGGGACGGGCGGCAGATCGGGGAATTTCTCAGGCGCGAGCGGGGAAGATGCGTGTGCCATGGGCGGCTCGGATGACCATGCTCAAGGGAAGGCCGGCGGACATGGGAGTCCGCCGGCCGGGGATGGGTTATGAACCGAAGGTTTAAGGGAGGAGTGATGGCGGCGCAAGAGCGCGAGCCTCGCGCCGCCGGACGGGCGTCAGCGGCCGAGCTGCTGGCCTTGCGGCGCCAGGGCTGGCGAGCCATCGATACTGAAGCGCTCGATCTTGGCGTCGTTGCGCAGGCGGTCCATTTGCGCCGCCAGCACGGAATCGGAGAGCTGGTCGCGCAGCTCGTCGCGCTTTTCCTCGAAGCTCGGCTTGGCATCGTCCTGGATGTCGTCGACCCGGATCACGTGAAAACCGTATTCGGTCTGCACCGGTGCCTTGGAAACCTCGCCCTTCCTCATCTTGAAGGCGGCGTCGGCAAACGATGCCACCATCTGCTCCTTCGAGAAAAAGCCGAGATCGCCGCCCTGCTTGCCCGACGGGTCGAGCGAGCGCTTGGCCGCGATGTCCTCGAACTTTTGGCCGGCGCCGATATCGCGGATGACCTGCACCGCCTCGTCGCGGGACTTGACCAGGATGTGGCTGGCGCGCACCCGCTTTTCCGTCGGCAGCTTGTCGTATTCCACCTTGAGCTTGTCGTCCGACAATTCCTTGTCCACTTTGGTGGCCAAATAAAGCTGCTCGATGACCCGTTCGTTGATATCGGCGACGCGCTGGGCGACCTGCGGGTTCTTGTCGAAGTTTTCCTTCTGGGCCTGGGCGACCGTCAGCTTGCGGTCGATCACCTGGTTGAGCAGCGCGGGGTAGAGCGCCTCGATCGGCACGGCCCGCAGCTGCGCCGGCAGGGACTCGGCCGCGAGAATGATCTCGGAGCGGCGAATCGGCTGGCCGTTGACGCGCGCCACCACCGGGTCGTCGCCCGCCTGAGCTTGAGCCTGCGCCGGGGCGCCCGCGGCCTGCGCAAAGGCCGGGCCGGATGACAGAACCATGGCAGCGACGAAGGCCATGCCGGCTGCGCCGGAAATAAAGCCGTATCTCATGACGTAGACCTTTGTTGACGGGGAATACAGGGCCGGCGGAGAGGCGGCCAGAGGTGTAGCAATCTTAACACGAACAGGCCATATGCGGCATCAGGCCGTTTTGCCAAGTGAGATGGGATGGGCGGGCAGGACCGTCAAGGTCGCGCATTTCCTGGCTCTCTGGCCCGTGCATGGGGCGACCATCCCCAACGTTGACAGGACCGGCCTCGCTCTCTATCTGTCAGGGGCCATTTTTGCCGGAATTCCGGCGTTTTCGGGGTTTCTCCTCGCGTTTCGAGCGGTCGCCACTATCCGGCGGCGATCCATCCGTGAGCCCACTCCGCGTCATTAAGGTTTCCCTGCATGTTCGCCGCGATCGCCAAAAAATTCATCGGGTCGGCCAACGACCGTCTCATCAAGCGCCTCGAAAAGCCGGTCGCCGATATCGCCGCGCTCGAATCCGGCTTGGTCACGCTCAGCGACACCGAATTGGCGGCCCGCACCGGCTGGCTGCGTGAGCGGCTGGCCAAGGGCGAGACGCTGGACAACCTGCTGCCCGACGCCTTCGCCACGGTGCGCGAGGCGGCCAAGCGCGTTCTCGGACAGCGCCACTTCGACGTGCAGATGATGGGTGGCATGGTGCTCCATCGCGGCTCCATCGCCGAGATGGCGACCGGCGAGGGCAAGACCCTGGTCGCCACCCTGCCGGTCTATCTCAACGCGCTGACCAGCAAGGGCGTCCATGTGGTCACGGTCAACGATTACCTGGCCAAGCGCGACGCCGAATGGATGGGGCGCATCTACAGCTTCCTCGGCCTGACGGTCGGCGTCATCGTGCATGGCCTCGACGACGAGCAGCGCCGGGCGGCCTACGCCTGCGA
>CAZOBN010000195.1:0-4171 GCA_964577835.1 uncultured Rhizobiaceae bacterium | reverse complement strand
CTCGGTCATCGTCCAGGTCGTGTCGTTCAAGCTGACCGGCAAGCGCGTCTTCCGCATGGCGCCGCTGCACCACCATTTCGAGAAGAAAGGCTGGGCAGAGCCGACCGTGGTGATCCGCTTCTGGATCATCGCCTCGATCCTCGCCCTCGCCGGCCTCTCCACGCTCAAGCTGCGCTGACGGAGACCACCGCCCGATGATTCCGCTACCCGCCACCAAGGGCGCCAAGATCGCCGTGCTCGGACTGGGCAAGTCCGGCATGGCGGCCGCGCGCGCCCTGAAGGCCGCGGGCGCCGATGTGCGGGCGTGGGACGACAGCGAGCGCGCCCGCACCGCCGCCGCGGCCGAAGGCCTGCCGATCGCCGATCTCAACGGCCCCGCCCTCGTCGGCGTCGATATGCTGGTGATGAGCCCGGGCATTCCCCACAGCTTCCCCAAGCCCCATGCCATCGCGGCGCGCGCCAAGGCCGCCGGCATGCCGCTGGTGTGCGACATCGAGCTGCTGCTGCAGGGTCAGAACGCGGCGCATTTCATCGGCATCACCGGCACCAATGGCAAATCGACCACCACCGCGCTGATCGGCCATATCCTCGCCGAGGGCGAGCGCGCGGCGGATGTCGGCGGCAATCTCGGCCCGGCCGCGCTCGGCCTCAAGGCGCTCGGCGCCGGCGGCACCTATGTGCTCGAGCTTTCGTCCTATCAGCTCGAACTGATCCGCACCGCGGCGTTCGATGTCGCCGTGCTGCTCAACATCACGCCGGACCATCTCGACCGCCACGGCGGCATGGGGGGCTATATCGCCGCCAAGCGCCGGCTCTTCGACCTCCAGCGGCCGCGCGGCGTGGCCGTCATCGGCGTGGACGACGAGCATGGCCGCGCCATCGCCAACGAACTGGCGCGCGACGGCAATTTGCGCGTGCTGCCGATCTCGGCCGATCGCAAGGCCGCGGGCGGCGTCTATGTGGTCGATGGCAAGCTCTACGACGATACGGACGGCCGCAACGCCTTCATCGTCGACCTGGCGGGCGCACGCTCCCTGCCCGGCGCGCACAATTGGCAGAACGCCGCGGCCGCCTTCGCCGCCGCCTCATCGGTCGGCATCCCGGCCGACGTCATCGCGCGCACCCTGCTCAGCTATCCCGGCCTGCCCCATCGTCAGGAGACGGCGGGCATCATCGACGGGGTGCGCTTCGTCAACGACAGCAAGGCAACCAACGCCGACGCCGCCTCCAAGGCGCTGGTCTGCTACGACACGATCTATTGGATCGCCGGCGGCCTGGCCAAGGAAGGCGGCATCGAGTCGCTCGAGCCGTTGCATCCACGCATCCGTCACGCCTTCCTGATCGGCAAGGCCGCGGACGACTTCGCCCGGACGATCGAAGGCAAGGTCCCCTACACCCAATGCGGCAATCTGGCGACCGCGCTGACGCGCGCCGCCGCCATGGCGCAGAAGGAAAAGATTTCGGGCGCCGTGGTGCTGCTGTCGCCCGCCTGCGCCTCGTTCGACCAGTTCGCCAATTTCGAGGCCCGTGGCGATGCCTTCCGGAACCTGGTGCAGGGCATGACCCGGCGCGACGGCAAGGGCAAGCCCGCCGAGCGCAACGGGGGGCGGCCGTGATCGGAGGATTCGCGCGCACCGACACCTCGATCCTCGGCCGCTGGTGGTGGACCGTCGACCG
Organism: uncultured Rhizobiaceae bacterium; assembly: GCA_964577835.1. Lineage (GTDB taxonomy): Bacteria > Pseudomonadota > Alphaproteobacteria > SMXQ01 > SMXQ01 > CAVVYA01. The sequence goes on along the minus strand of CAZOBN010000195.1, from coordinate 2,494 downwards.
CTGGACCATGGCCGCGGTGATGGGCCTGATCGGCTTCGGCATGGTGCTGATCTTAGCCGCGAGCCCCGCCGTGGCCGAACGCATCGGCCTCGACTCGTTCTATTTCGTGCGCCACCAGCTCGCCTATCTGGTGCCGGCGCTCGGCATCATCTTCTGCGTCTCGCTGCTCGGTCCGCGCGATGTGCGCCGCCTCGCCGTCGTCACCTTCTTCGGCATGCTGGTGCTGATGGCCGTCACGCTGGTCGCCGGCGTCGAGATCAAGGGCGCGCGGCGCTGGATCAGCCTCGCCGGCTTCTCGCTGCAGCCATCGGAATTCGTCAAGCCGGCGTTCGCCGTGGTCTCCGCCTGGATGATCGCGAGCGGCCGGCTCGACGACCGCTTCCCCGGCCGGCTGATCGCCGTCGGACTCTACCTGATGACCATCACGCTGCTGCTGATGCAGCCCGACATGGGCATGGTGGTGCTGATCTCCGTCATGTTCGGCGCGCAGTTGTTCGTTGCCGGCATGCCGCTGCTGCTGGCCGGCGGGTTGGGCGTCCTCGGCGTGTGCGGCCTGATCGCCGCCTATTACGTGTTTCCCCACGTGGCGAGCCGCATCGACCGCTTCCTCGATCCGTCGTCGGGCGACAGCTTCCAGGTCAACCGCGGCCTCGAGGCCTTCATGAACGGCGGATTGTTCGGACGCGGCCCGGGCGAAGGCACGGTCAAGGAAATCCTGCCCGACGCTCACGCCGATTTCATCTTCGCCGTCGCGGGCGAGGAGCTCGGCCTGGTCGCTTGCCTGGTGATCGTCGCGCTGTTCGCTTTCGTGGTGCTACGCGGTCTGTCGCGCATGCTGCAGGAAGGCAACCTGTTCATCGTCATCGCCGTCACCGGCCTGCTCGTGCAGTTCGGCCTTCAGGCGATCATCCATATGGCTTCCACCCTGCACCTGATGCCGACCAAGGGCATGACCCTGCCGCTGATCTCCTACGGCGGCTCGTCCATGTGGGGCATCGCGCTGTGCATGGGCATGGTGCTGGCGCTGACCCGGCGCCGCGCCGGCTTGGGCGAGGTATGAGGATGGCCATGAGCCCGAGCTACTCCCGCGCCCATCCCATCGTTCTCGTCGCCGGCGGCACCGGCGGCCATGTGTTTCCGGCCGAGGCGCTGGCCGGCGAATTGCGCACGCGCGGCTATACCCTGGCCCTGTTCACCGACCGGCGAGGCGAGGCGTTCGGCGGCGAGCTCGGCTCGCTCATCACCCATCAGATCCGCTCCGGCCGCGTCACCACCGGTGGCCTGTTCAGCCGCGCGCGCGGATTGGTCGATCTGGCGCTCGGCGGCATGCAGTCGCGCCGTTTGCTGGCCGCGCTCAAGCCGGCCGCCGTGGTCGGCTTCGGCGGCTATCCCTCGGTGCCGCCGCTGCTCGCCGCGGCCAGCCTCGGCATTCCGACCGTCATTCACGAGCAGAACGCCTATCTCGGCCGCGCCAACCGGCTGCTCGCGCCACGCGTGCGCGCCATCGCCACCGCCTTCGCCGAGGTCAGCGGCATGAAGCCCGAGGATCGCAACAAGGCGGTGATGACCGGCAATCCAGTGCGTGCGCCGGTGCGCGCCCTGCGCGACCAGCCCTATCCGTCGCTCTCCCTCGATGCGCCCATTCATCTGCTGATCACCGGCGGCAGCCAGGGCGCCACCGTCTTCAGCGACGTGGTGCCCACCGCGCTGGCCCGCCTGCCCGAGCCGCTGCGCAAGCGCCTGCGCGTCAGCCAGCAGGCGCGCGCCGAGGATATCGAGCGCGCCCGCGCGGCCTATGCCGCCACCGACATCCGCGTCGAGCTTGCCACTTTCTTCAGCGACATCCCGCAGCGCCTGGCGCAAGCCCATTTGGTGATCTGCCGCTCGGGCGCCTCGACCATCGCCGAGCTGACCACCGCCGGCCGGCCGGCGATCCTGGTGCCCTATCCCCATGCCATGGACGACCATCAGGCCGTGAACGCCAAAGCCCTCGAAGCCTCGGGCGCCGCCATCGTCATCGCGCAGCAGGATTTTACCCCGGAGACGCTCTCCGCGCGCCTCAAGCTGCTGATCGCCCAGCCCCAGACCCTCGCCCGCATGGCGCAGTATGCCCATGATTACGGCCAGCGCGACGCGGCGGCCAATCTGGCGGCGCTGGTCATCGGATTGCTGCCCAACGGCGCCCACAACGGCAATGGCAAGCGCGAGGAGGCGGCATGAGAACGCTGCCCCTCACCATCGGCACGATTCATTTCGTCGGCATCGGCGGCATCGGCATGAGCGGCATCGCCGAGATCCTGCACAACCTCGGCTACACCGTGCAGGGCAGCGACGTGGCGGAAAGCGCCAACGTCAAGCGCCTGCGCGACATGGGCATCGCCGTGACCGTCGGTCATGCCGCCGAGAACCTGGGCGAGTCCCAGGTCGTGGTCATCTCGTCGGCCATCAAGCCGTCCAATCCGGAAGTGGCGGCCGCGCGCGCGCGCCTCATCCC
>CAZOBN010000194.1:0-4174 GCA_964577835.1 uncultured Rhizobiaceae bacterium | reverse complement strand
ATGGGCGTGGCGCTCCACCGTCAGCACCAGCGTCTCCAGCGGCAGGCCCAGCTTCTGCGCCAGCGCCTCCCGGAGGCGCGTATTGGCCTGAGGCGGCACCAGCCAGTCGATGTCCTTGGTCATGAGGCCATTGGCCTTGAGGGCCTCGTTCAGCACCGACGCCAGGTTCACGACGGCATGGCGGAACACGTCCGGCCCGCGCATGCGAAGCTTGCCGACGGTGCCGGTGCTGGACGGGCCGCCGTCGGCGAACAGCAAATCGTGCTGGCGCCCATCGGAATGGAGATGGATCGACAGGATGCCGCGATCCTTGGTGGTCCCTCGCCCGCTACCCGCGCGCAGCACCACGGCCCCCGCGCCATCCCCGAACAGCACGCAGGTCGAGCGGTCGTTCCAGTCGAGAAGACGAGACATGGTCTCGGCGCCAATCACCAGCGCGCTCTGTGCTTGCCCCATGCGAATGAAGTTGTTGGCAGTCGCCAACGCATAGACGAATCCCGAGCACACCGCGCCGACGTCGAAGGCCGCGGCCTTGTTGGCCCCGAGCGCCGCCTGCACGCGGGCCGCGGTGGCGGGAAAGGTTTCGTCCGGACTGCAGGTCGCCAGCACGATCAGGTCGAGCTGCGAGGCTTTCTCGCCGGCCGCCTTGAGCGCCCGCTGGGCAGCGGCGATCGCCAGATCGGACGTCTTTTCGCCTTCCGCGGCAATGTGACGCTGGCGAATACCCGTGCGTTCGACAATCCAAGCATCGGACGTGTCGACGTGCTTCGCCAATTCGTCATTGGTAACGACCCGCTGCGGCAAATAAGCGCCGCAACCAGCCACAATCGACCGAATAACCATTAAGAAACTGCTGCTGCTTGTTGCGAAGCGACGGGCTGCCGATGAGAAACCTTCAGCTCTTCCGTGATCTTCTCGTTGAAGCCCTGCACCGCCATGTCGATGGCGACGCCGAGCGCATTGGCGAAGCCGAAAGCATCGGTGCCGCCATGGCTTTTGACCGCGATGCCGTTGAGGCCGAGAAACATCGCGCCGTTGTAACGGCGCGGATCGAGGCGGACACGCAATTTGTTGAGCGCCGGGCGCGCGAGCAGATACCCGACCTTCGCCAAGGTCGAGCTCTGGAAGGCGGCGCGCAGCATCCCGGCATAGAGCCGCGCCAGTCCCTCCGCCGTCTTGAGCGCGACGTTACCGGTGAAGCCGTCGGTCACCGCCACGTCGACGGTGCCCTCCCAGACGTCGTCGCCTTCGATGAAACCTTCGAACAGAATCGGCAAGTCGGGGGCGCGCAACAGGGCCGCCGCATCGCGCAGCACGTCATGGCCCTTCATGTCCTCCTCGCCGACGTTCAGCAGTCCGACACGCGGCTTCTTCAAGCCGAGCACGGTGCGCGCGAAGACTTCGCCGAGGATGGCGAATTCGAACAGGTTGTTGGCGTCGCACTGAATATTGGCGCCGAGGTCGAGCATGACGCTCTCGCCGCGCTTGGTCGGCACGATCGAGGCGATCGCCGGGCGGTCGATGCCCGGTAGCGTCTTGAGCACGATCTTGGCCATCGCCATCAGCGCGCCGGTGTTGCCGGCGGAGACTATACCGGCCGCCTCGCCGCGCTCGACCGAATCGATGGCCAGGCGCATGCTGGACTGGCGCGCGGTGCGCAGCGCGATGGAGGGCTTGTCGTGGTCGGAGACGACGGCGTCCGTGTGGCGGATCTCGCACACTCCGGCGAGCTTCTTATGGCGCTGAAGGAGCGGTTCGATCCGGCCCTTGTCGCCGAACAGCAGGAACTTCGTCTCGGGGTGACGCGAATGCGCGATCTCGACGCCGCGAATGACCATCGCCGGGGCATGCTCGCCCCCCATGGCATCGACCGCGATCGTCAGACCGGCCAAGACATCGCCCCTTCAGCGGACGGCGCCGTCAGGCGCGCGTCTCGGCGGTGGCGGCAACCTCGCGGCCATCGTAGTGCCCGCAGGACTGACAGACGTGATGCGGCCGAGTCTGTTCTCCGCAATTCTTGCACTCCACATAGGCCGAGGATTTCAGCGCGTGGTGCGAGCGACGCATGTCGCGACGCGACTTGGATGTCTTCTTCTTTGGTACAGCCATGATCTATCTCTTTCGAACGCGAAGATGCGCCGGGCGGGCGCATTGTGTTGATGCAGGCAGGGGCTGGTCGCCGGCAAAAGGCAGCTTACTTACTCAAATAACTGCCATAAGGCAAGCCGCAGCTTAGGATATGCCCTTTTTTACCAGTCCTGCCAACGCCTTGAAAGGTGAATCCTCAGCGGTGCTCTCGGCGCCGGGGACGTCGAAAGCGACCCCCGCGGCACGCGGATAGGGATCCAAGGCTAGGGCGAGATGCTCGGCCACCGCCTCGCCCACGTCCACCATGCCGCCGACCAGCGGATCCGGCGGGTCTGGCTCTTCCATGAAGAACTCGAGGTTTTCGGGGAGTTCCGGCTCCGACAGCGCCGCGGGATCGGCGTCGGCGTCATAGTCGAGGGTGAAGGTCTCGTCGAGCGTGGCGGGCACCGGTTCCAGGGTGACGACGCACGACTGCGTCACCTGGGCCGTGAAGTGCGCCGTCAGGCGGGCGCGCCGACCGTCGTCGAAGCTCTCCAAGGTTCCCTGCGCCTGCAAACTTTCGAGAGAAACCAGTCCGAAGCGCTTGGCCAGGGCTCTGCGCTCCGCCTCTGTCGCTGCGATCGCGAAGCTGTGCTGCGGCGGGGCGTTGCGGTCGACCGGCAGCCGGCGGGAAAATTCCGGGCGGATTGACTGGGAAGGCGTATGCGGCATGGCACTCACTTTACGCCGGAGGCGGCGAGCTCGGATGAAGCCGATCCGGGCATAACCGCGGGAGAGGCGGCGAAGGCAATCCGCCCCGCGGATAGGTCGCCGTAAGCTTGTGCCGTCAGAACAGCGGCGGAGCAGCGCAGGTAATCGGCCAAGGCCGCGAGACACGCGGCCGGCGGCGCGCCATCGGGAAAGATGTTGCGGGCGATGGCCTGCTCCAAGGAGTCGGGGTCCGCGCCACCGTCTCGCCCCAAGCCGCGCTCGTAAGCTGCGATTCGGCCATAGAGACCCTTGGCCAGGGTTTTGATGCGCTTGCCCACAGCGAGGTCGCCGGTGCCCAGCTCGCGCAGATTGCGGTCCATGTCTTGGAACATGAGGTCGAACAGATCCTGCGCCAAGTCGGCAGCCCGTTCCCCTTCCCGCTTGAGACGATGCAGCACAAGGAACATGTGCAGGGCGATCATCTCGAAGCGGCCCTGCACGGTATCGGGCACGCCGCAAGCCAGATAGAACTCGGGACGACGGGCCTGCCCGACGATCTCCTCGTAGAGCACGCTCGCCGCCGGATCGCGGCGACGGAACAGGTTTGCCAGTTTCATGGTAGAATTCATTTTCTGCGCTTCAGGCCTCTCAGCTCGCCCTTCGGCCCGCATTGACAGGAAGCGACGGCAGGTGCAAGTGTTCGCTCAAGATGGCGATTGTCGCGGATTTCGTCAACTCGGTATCCTTTCATATTTTGATTAAATATCGACTGGTAACGCCATGAAATACCCAAACTATTATGCGATCGCCCTAACCGCCTGCTTGGCCCTTGCGGGATGCGCGGCGGAAATCAATGCACGCGGCAATCTGCCGCCCGATGACAAACTTGCGCAAGTCACGCCGGGAATCACCCGCGATCAGGTGGTCCAGATCCTGGGCTCCCCCTCGACGGTTGCGACCTTTTCCGACCAAGCCTGGTATTACATCGGACAGCGCACCGAGGATTACGCCTTCTATAAGCCCAAGGTGATGGAACGTCAGGTCGTCGTCATCCAGTTCGACGACGACGGTCGTGTCGCCGAGGTCAAGCGGCTCGACAAAGAAGACGGCAAGCCGATCGAGATGGTGGCACGCACCACGCCTGCGGTCAGCCGCGACCTCAGCCTGATGCAGCAAATCTTCGGCAACCTCGGCAAGAGTCCCGCCATGCCGGGCAGCGGCGGCAGTCCAGGTCAGTCGGGTCCGCAATAGGATCGCTTCGCACAGAAGTGCCGCAGCCCAGGGTCGCCGCCGCGACATCGAGCCGTAGACAAAAAAGAGCCGCGCACCGCGCGGCTCTTTTTTTGGCCGTTCGATGGAGCGTCAGGCAACCAGGGCGAGCAGCAGCAGCGCCACG
>CAZOBN010000193.1:0-4194 GCA_964577835.1 uncultured Rhizobiaceae bacterium | reverse complement strand
GGGGCTCGGTCAATCGACCTGTATCGGCATCGGCGGCGACCCGGTCAACGGCACGAACTTCATTGATTGTCTTGAGCTTTTTCTGGACGATTCGGAGACCGAAGGCATCATCATGATCGGCGAAATCGGGGGCTCGGCGGAAGAAGAAGCCGCGCAATTCCTGAAATCGGTAAAGAAAAAGAAACCAGTTGTCGGCTTTATTGCTGGGGTTACCGCCCCGCCGGGGCGGCGCATGGGGCACGCGGGCGCGATCATTTCCGGCGGCAAGGGCACGGCAGCCGACAAGATTTCAGCCATGCGCTCGGCCGGCATCACGGTCGCCGATTCGCCGGCAAGTCTCGGCAGCACGATGTTGAAGGTCCTGACCGGCAAAGGTTGACCTCTCGCCGCAGGCTCGGCGGCGCGATCGGCCAAGTGGGCAATTGGGGGCGGTGGCGCGAGCCAAGGTGCACGGACAATGGCAACGGATATCAGCGACAGTAGTTTTCTTTCGGGCGCCAACAGCGCCTTTATCCAAGATCTTTATGCGAAATGGCTGCGGGATTCGAACTCGGTCGATACCGACTGGGCGCGCTTCTTCAACAGCCTGAACGACGACGCGCGCGCCGTGCTCAAGGAGCACCATGGCGCGAGCTGGGCGCCCAGGACGAAGCGCGCGCCGGTCAATGGCGCCGCGGGCGATTTCGCGCCCTGGCTCGAGCCGGCGGCGGCACAAGCGAAGGGCAAGACAGTCGCCGCCTCGCCGGTCGCCGCGCTGACCGCCAAGCAGCCCGAGGCATCGCCCGATCAGATTCGCGAGGCTACGCTGGATTCTGTCCGCGCCCTGATGCTGATTCGCGCCTATCGGGTGCGCGGTCATCTCATGGCCGATCTCGATCCGCTCGGCCTGACGCCGACGCCGGATCATCCGGAACTCAATCCAGCCACCTATGGATTCACCGATGCGGATTGGGATCGCCCGATCTTCATCAATCATGTGCTCGGGCTCGAGACCGCGACGCTGCGCCAGATCATGCAGGTCGTGCGGCAGACCTATTGCGACAAGGTCGGCGTCGAGTTCATGCATATTCAGGATCCCGCCGAGAAGGCGTGGATCCAGGAACGCGTCGAGAGCACGCGCAACCAGCCGCGCCTGTCGGTGGACGAGAAAAAAGCCATCTACAACCAACTCGCCCAGGCCGAAGGGTTCGAGAAGTATCTGCAATTGAAATACACCGGCACCAAGCGGTTCGGCCTCGAAGGCGGCGAATCCATGATTCCGGCGCTCGAGGAAATCATCCACACGTCGCGCCGGCTCGGCGTCGAGGAGATCGTGCTGGGCATGCCCCACCGCGGCCGCCTCAACGTGCTCACCAACATCATGGGCAAGTCCTATCGGGCGCTGTTCTCCGAATTCCAGGGCAATCCCGCGAATCCCGAGGACGTCGGCGGTTCGGGTGACGTGAAATACCACCTCGGCACCTCGGGCGACCGCGAGTTCGAGGGACGCAACCTGCATCTGTCGCTCAATCCCAACCCGTCGCACCTCGAAGCGGTCGATCCGGTCGTGGTCGGCAAGGTGCGCGCCAAGCAGGCGCAGCGCGCCGACGTCGCGCGCGAGAAGGTCATGGGCGTGCTGATGCATGGCGACGCGGCCTTCGCCGGCCAGGGCCTGGTGGCGGAGACCTTCTGCTTTTCCGGCCTGCGCGGCTACCGCTCTGGCGGCACGGTGCATGTCATCGTCAACAACCAGATCGGCTTCACCACCTCGCCCGGCTATTCGCGCTCCTCGCCCTATCCCTCGGATGTGGCGAAGACCGTCCAGGCGCCGATTTTGCACGTCAACGGCGACTATCCGGAAGCGGTCGCGCATGTGGCGCGTCTATCCGCCGAATACCGCCAGATGTTCAAGAAGGACGTGGTCATCGACCTGTTCTGCTATCGGCGCCACGGCCACAACGAAGGCGACGAGCCGTCTTTCACCCAGCCGCTGATGTACCGCAAGATCGCGGCTCATCCGACGACCCAGGAAATCTACGCGCGGCAGCTGTTTTCCGAAGGCGTGCTGACGGAAGCGGAAGCCGAGCAGATCCAGCGCGATTTCCACAAGCGGCTCGATGCGGAATTCGAGGCTGCGAGGAGCTACAAGCCGAACAAGGCCGACTGGCTCGAAGGCGCATGGCGCGGCCTCGCGACGGCGTCGAACGACGACCGGCGCGGCAACACGGCCGTGGAGCTCGATGTCCTGAAGCAAGTCGGCGAGCGGCTGACCACGTTGCCGCGCGACTTCAAGGTGCATCCGCGTATCGCGCGGCAGCTCCAGCAGAAAGCCAAGATGTTCGAGACCGGCGAGGAGTTCGACTGGGCGACGGCGGAAGCGCTGGCGTTCGGCACGCTGGTGCACGAGCAGACGCCGATCCGCCTGTCCGGTCAGGACAGCGGCCGCGGCACCTTCTCCCAGCGCCACTCGGTGCTGGTCGACCAGGAAACCGAGGATCGCTACGTGCCGCTGATGCACATCAGCGACAAGCAGGCGCAGTTCGAAGTGGTCGACAGCCCGCTGTCGGAAGCTTCCGTGCTCGGCTTCGACTACGGCTACTCCATCGCCGACCCGAATTGGCTGGTGCTGTGGGAAGCGCAGTTCGGCGATTTCGCCAACGGCGCCCAGGTCATCATCGACCAGTTCATTTCGTCGGGCGAAAGCAAATGGCTGCGCATGAGCGGCCTGGTGCTGCTGCTGCCGCACGGTTATGAGGGCCAGGGGCCGGAGCATTCGTCGGCGCGGCTCGAACGCTATTTGCAGCTCTGCGGCGACGACAACATGCAGGTCGTGAACTGCACGACGCCGGCGAACTACTTCCACGTGCTGCGCCGCCAGGTGCGCCGCAATTTTCGCAAGCCGCTCGTCATCATGACGCCCAAGTCGCTGCTGCGCCATAAGCTGGCGGTATCCAAGCTCGCCGACATGGGCCCGGGCACCAGCTTCCACCGCGTCATCGGCGAGCCGATCGATCTGGTGCCGGACGAAAAGGTGCGCCGCGTCGTGCTGTGCAGCGGCAAGGTCTATTACGATCTCTATCAGGCTCGCGAAGAGCGCGGCATCACCGATGTCGCCGTCCTCCGCGTCGAGCAGATCTATCCGTTCCCGGCCAATTCCCTGACCATGGAACTCGGCCGCTATCCCAATGCGGACGTGGTGTGGTGCCAGGAGGAACCCAAGAACATGGGCGCTTGGTATTTCATCGATCGCCGCATCGAATCGGTGCTGGCCGGTCTCAAGGTCAAGGCCCGCCGGCCGCTCTATGTCGGCCGTCCGGACTCCGCATCGCCCGCCACCGGCCTGCTGCGCCGCCACAACATCGAGCAGGCGCAACTGGTGGACGAAGCGCTGGTGGTGAAATAATCTCCGCTGACGGCGCCGCCGGTCCATCCCGGCGGACCTCGGCATATCAGGCAAAGAGGCTATAAAAGTGGATATCGTCGTGCCCGCCCTGGGCGAATCCGTGACCGAAGCGACCGTCGCCAAATGGTTCAAGAACGTCGGCGATCGTGTCGAGGTGGATGAGCCCCTTGTCGAACTCGAAACCGACAAGGTCGCGGTCGAGGTCAATGCCCAGAGCGCCGGCGTGCTCGACGAAATCGTCGCCAAATCCGGCGCGGAAGTCGGTGTCGGCGCCGTACTCGGCCGCATCGCCGAAGGCGCGTCCGCCGGCAAGGCGCCGGCCCAAGCGAAAGCCGCCGCGCCCGCTCAGCAGTCGGCGCAGCCCCAGGCTCCCGCCGCCAAGCCGGCCGCGCCCTCGGCGCCCCCGCCGCCGACCCAGGCAATGCCGCTGGCACCCGCCGTGCGCAAGATGGTCGAGGAGAACAGGCTCGACCCCAACGCGATTCCGGCCAGCGGCAAGGATGGCCGCCTGACCAAGGAAGACGTCCTCGAATTCCTGAATACGAGCAAGGTCGGCGCTCAGCCTCAGCCCAGGGGCATCGAGGCCAAGGCGCCCGAAGCGCGCGCGCCCGAGGCCAAGCCGCCGCCGCCGCAGCCGACTCCGCCGTCGCAGCCCGGCGCGCGCGAGGAGCGCGTCAAGATGACGCGGCTCCGCCGCCGCATCGCCGAGCGCCTCAAGGAAGCCCAGAACACCGCCGCCATGCTGACCACCTTCAACGAGGTGGACATGACGAACGTGATGAAGCTGCGCGGCCAGTATCGCGACGTGTTCG
>CAZOBN010000192.1:0-4199 GCA_964577835.1 uncultured Rhizobiaceae bacterium | reverse complement strand
CCACGCCTCGTCGGACTGGGCCGGCAGCGAGATCGCCATCAGGCAGGCGTAGGGTTGCGCCCCTTTGGCGGCAAGGTCGGAGAGATTGACCCGCATGAGCTTGCGCGCGATGGCATCGGGCGGATCGTCGGGCAAGAAATGGACGCCGGCCACGACGGTATCCATGGTGACGACGAGGCGGCGCCCGGCGGGCACGTCGACCAGCGCCGCATCGTCCTCGAGCCCAAGCGCCCCGGGGAAGTCTTTGGCCAACGGCGCGAAGTAGCGCGCGATCAGGTCAAATTCGCCGGGCGGCGGAACGGGCGCCATATCATTCGCGCCCCGCCGCCATTTCCGTGTCGCGGAATTTACGGGCGAGCTTGTCGAGCACGCCATTCACCATGCCGGGTTCGGCACCGCTGTAGAAGGCATGAGCGACGTCGACATATTCCGTGATGGTGACGCGCGGCGGGACATCGGTGCGCTCGGTCAGCTCGTAGGTGCCGGCCTCGAGGATGCTGCGCAGGATGATCTCGAGCCGATCGACGGTCCAGTCGGCGCTCAAGGCCGCGCCGACGATGCGGTCGAGCTCGTCCCGTTGCTTCGACACGCCTTTGACGATCTGACTGAATAGCCCGCGATCGAATTCGGCCGGGCTGGTGTCGGACCACTGGCGGCGCACGTCGGGATCGAAGAACTGAACGATCACCGCGTCCGCCGCGACGCCGGTCATTTCCATCTGGTAGAGCGCCTGCACGGCGGCCAAGCGCGCCGCCGACCGTTTCGTGGCATGGCCCGGCTTGCGCGGTGAAGGATTGCGCGGAGTATCGGAGGCGCTCATCACCTCAGCCTGGCGGCAGACGGAAGTGGCGCTTGAGATCGATCATGGCGAGGCAGGCGCGCGCCGCGACACCGCCCTTGTCGGTTTCGTCCACCGAGGCCCGCGCCCAGGCCTGCTCATCGTCCTCGACGGTCAGGATGCCGTAGCCGATGGCGAGATCGTGCCGCAGCGCCAGATCCTGCAACCCGCGGGCGCTTTCCTCGCAGACATAGTCATAGTGAGTCGTCTCGCCGCGGATGACGCAGCCGAGGGCGACATAACCGTCGAACGGCCGCCGCGTCTTGTCGATCTGGCTGGCGCGGAAGGCGAATTTGATCGCCGCCGGAATCTCGAATGCACCCGGCACCTCGTAGCGGTCATACGTCGCACCGGCCGCGTCCAAAGCGCGCACGGCTCCCTTGACCAGCTCGTCGGCGATATCCTCGTAGAAGCGCGCTTCCACGATCATGACATGCGGCGCATCCGCCATAGGTACTCCTGTCGATTCCAAATATGTGGGGCGAGAGTGTGGCCAGACCATAGCCCTAAATTCACCGACGGCAAAGGCGCGCCGAGCGCCAGCCGCAATCCGGTTCGGTCAAATCACGCCTTGCCGAGAATCCGTGCGACGTAGCGGGCGAGTAGATCGATCTCGATGTTGATCGGATCGCCGGCACTCGCCAAGCCGAAGGTGGTCTCCTGCAGGCTGTGCGGAATGAGATTGAGGGAAAACCGGTCGTTCTCCAGGCGGTTGACCGTGAGCGAAACCCCGTCGAGCGCGATAGACCCTTGGGCGGCAATGAATGGCATCAGGGCCGCCGGCGCACGGACAATGAACTCGGTGCTGCCACCGGCGTTCCCGCCGACCGCCGTGCGCGAGACGATCTCGCCCACGCCGTCCACATGGCCCGAAACGAGATGACCGCCCAACTCGTCGCCAGCCCTCAGGGCGCGCTCGATATTGATCCGGCGATCGACCCGCCAGCCACCGAGCGTGGTGCGCGACAGCGTCTCCCGCGACGCCTGGACGGCGAACCAGGCCTGGCCTGCCTCCCTGCCCGTCTCGACAACGGTCAGGCAGACGCCCGAACAGGCGATCGAGGCGCCGATGGCGATGCTGTCCGGCTCGAATCGGCTGGCGATCTCCAGGCGCGTGTCGGCGCCGGGCACGATGCGGCGCAAGCGCCCGATATCGGAGATGATTCCCGTGAACATGGCCCGCGAGACTAGTCCGAGCGCCGATACATTTCCACCAGATCGTCGCCCGCTTCATGGACGCCGGTCCGCGTGAAGCGCGCCATGTCGGCGATGCGATCGACGCCGAACGCCTGAGTGGCCGGGACGCCATCGCCGCCGATCAGCGAGGGCGCGCGGAACCAGACGATGCGATCGACCAGGTTGTGACGCAGAAGAGCGGCGATGACCTTGCTGCCGCCCTCGACCAGCAGCCGGGTGAGCCCGCGCGCCGCCAGGGCGGCCATGGCCTTCGCCATGTCCGGATGGCCGGCATCGTCGGCATCGACCTCGATGATCTCCACACCGCTATCGAGATAGGCCTGACGCCGATCGGCCGGCGCGCCGGCGATGGCGATGAGCCAGGTCGGCACCCGGGTCGCATCGGCCACCAGTTTCACCGTGAGCGGCAGACGCAGCCGCCCGTCGAGCACGATACGCACCGGCGAACGATCCTCGAGGCCCGGCAGGCGGCAGGTCAATTCCGGATTGTCCGCCGCCGCCGTGCCGACACCGACCATGATGGCATCGTGGTCGGCGCGCAGCGCATGGCCAAGCTGACGCGACTGCGGTCCGGTGATCCAGCGACTCTCGCCGCGATGGGTCGCGATGCGTCCGTCGAGCGTGGTGGCGATCTTGAGCGTCACCAGCGGCCGATTGTCGAGAATACGGCGAAAGAAACCGGCATTGAGCTCGCGGGCCGCGTCCTGGAGGACGCCGGCGGCGACCGCGATGCCCGCGTCCTCGATCATCTTGATGCCTTTGCCGGAGACACGCGGATCGGGATCGGTGCAGGCGACAACCACGCGACGCACCCCGACCCTGACCAGCGCTTCGGCGCAGGGCGGCGTCTGGCCGTGATGGCTGCATGGTTCGAGCGTGACATAGGCGGTGCCCCCCGCGGCGCGCGCGCCGGCCCGCCGCAAGGCTTCCGTTTCCGCATGGGGGCGCCCGCCGGTCTGGGTCCAGCCGCGGCCCACCACACGCCCTTCGCGGTCGGTCAGGACGCAGCCGACCGCCGGGTTGGGCCACACCACGCCCAATCCACGCCGCGCCAGTCCCAGCGCGGCATGCATATGGCGCTGGTCGGTGGCGTCAATCGCGGTCGGCACCGAGCTTTCCGAGGAACTCTTCGAAATCCTTCGCTTCGCGGAAATTGCGATAGACCGACGCGAAGCGCACATAAGCGACCTGGTCGATGCCGGCCAGGGCCTCCATCACCAATTCGCCGATGACGGGAGACGGTATCTCGCTCTCGCCGGAGCTTTCGAGCCGCCGCTGGATCGAATTGACGATGCGTTCGACCTGCTCCTCGTCGATCGGGCGCTTGCGCACCGCGATGCGGATCGAGCGCGCCAGCTTGTCGCGGTCGAACGGCGCTCGCTGGCCGCCCTTCTTGATGACGGTGAGCTCGCGCAGATAGACGCGCTCGAACGTCGTCCACCGCGAGCCGCATTTTGGACAAAACCGCCGTCGCCGGATGGCCGCATTGTCCTCCGTCGGCCGCGAATCTTTCACTTGAGTATCGTCGTGTCCGCAAAACGGGCAACGCATGTTCAGTCCCCCTGAAGACCCCGCCTGATCTTATTTCATATCCGGATAGATCGGATGGCGCCGGCACAGCTCCAGCACCTTGGTACGCACCGCCGCTTCGACCTTGTTGCTATCCTCGGGATTGGCGACCAAGCCGTCCAGCACTTCCCCAATGAGCTGTCCGATCTGGCGCCATTCGGCCAGGCCGAAGCCGCGCGTGGTTCCGGCCGGCGTGCCGAGCCGCACGCCCGAGGTGACGGTCGGCTTTTCCGGATCGAATGGAATGGCGTTCTTGTTGCAGGTGATGCCGGCGCGCTCCAGGCTCGCCTCCGCCACCTTGCCGGTCAGTTTCTTCGGCCGCAGGTCGACCAGCATCAGATGCGTGTCGGTGCCGCCGGCGACGATGTCCACACCCTGCTCGATCAGCGTCTGCGCCAGGGTGCGGGCATTGGCCTGCACGGCGGCGGCATAGGCCTTGAACTCGGGCGTCAGCGCCTCGCCGAAGGCCACGGCCTTGGCAGCGATCACATGCATCAGCGGACCGCCCTGGATGCCTGGAAAGATCGACGAGTTCAGCTTTTTGCCGATCTCAAGATCGTTCGACAGGATCAGGCCGCCGCGCGGGCCGCGCAGG
>CAZOBN010000191.1:0-4343 GCA_964577835.1 uncultured Rhizobiaceae bacterium | reverse complement strand
GGCGCCGGCGAGCACCAGCACGGGCCCGTCGAGCGATTCGACGGCGAGGCGCTGCTCGGGGTTCAGCGTGGTCAGATACGGCGGCTCGAAGCGGGGCCCGGAAGCCGTCCGCTCCGACGGTGACGGATAGGCGGGAGCCGCGCCGCCCAAATCGAAAGGATCCGATGACATGATGCGGGACTTATAGCACGGGTCGCCCGGCGGCAAGTCCCATTGCCCGAATCAACGGGGCGCTTGGCGAGGGTTATCGGCCGATTCGATTTTCCTGGACCCTCCCATGGTCTTCCACGTCTTTGATCCTACCGATGAATGGCTATAGGGACGCAGCGTTTCGGTGCGTGGAACTTTCCGCCGCCCGGCCGTTATCCCGATATGGACCGCTCGCGGCAGTCGAAAACGTGATCGCCGCCTCGGCGGAAAGCCGTTAGAGTTGCTGGAATTTCCGCAGGAGGCCATCGATGACCTTGGCCGTGCCCTCGAATGCCTCGCTCCCGTCGTTGACCGCGCGCCTATCGTCGCGCCTCGCCGCCGCACTGGTCGGCTTCGTGCTCGCGTCGATCAGCGCCTGGGCCCAGCCGGCACCGCCGCAGGCCCGTCCGTCGGACGCGGCGGTCGCCCGGATGGCGCAATCCATCGTCAAGCTGCAGGCCTATGTGCCGCCGGAGGCGCGCTCCGCCCAACGCCTGGGAACCAAGCGCGAGGGCAGCGGCGTGGTGGTGGGCGACGACGGCCTGATCGTCACCATCGGCTATCTCATCAACGAAGCGATGGCGGTCGAGATCGTCGATCATGCCGGCAAGCCCCATCAGGCGACGGTCGTCGGGTTCGATCAGGCGAGCGGCCTCGGACTGGTGCGGCTCAACGACAAGGCTGCTTTGCCGGCGCTGGAGCTGGGCGACTCGGCCGCGCTCGCCGAGCGGCAGCCGGTGATCGTGGCGGCCGCCGGCGGCACCGACAGCGTGCAGCCGGCGTTCGTGGTGTCGCGCCGCGAATTCGCCGGCTCATGGGAATATCTGCTCGACCGCGCCATCTACACCTCGCCGCCCTTGACGGCGTTCGGCGGGGCGGCATTGATCGGCGGCGACGGCAGGCTGCTCGGTATCGGATCGCTCATCTTGCAATCGGTGATGCCCAATCAGGAGCTGCCCGGCAATGTTTTCGTGCCGGTCGACCTGCTGGCGCCGCTACTCAAGGATGTGGCCGCGACCGGCAAGCCGCGCGGCATCGAGCGGCCGTGGCTTGGCATGAACGTGGACGATATCCAAGGCGGCCTGCTGGTCGTCGGCAGCGTGTCCAAGGACGGACCCGCCGGCAAGGCCGGCATCCAGCGCGGCGACGTGGTGCTCAGCATCGGCACGACGCGCTTCCAGAACCTAGCCGATTTCTACCGGCGGGTCTGGGCGCTCGGCGGACCAGGCATCGATGTGCCGCTGGAGGTGATGCAGAAGGATGGGTTTCGCCAGCTGACCATCAAGTCCGGCGACCGCAGCCGCTATCTGAAGCTGCAGCCGACGTATTGATCGTCCAAACGCGCTGATTTCCCGGCTCTCGCTCAGGCGCTTCGCGGCAAGGATCTGAGGCGTTCGAGCGAGCTGGTGCGATTGCGCCCGGCGCCCTTGGCGATATACAAGCCTTCATCGGCGCGCATGATCAGCCGCCCGGCATCGTCGCCCGGATGATAGAGCGCCACGCCGAGCGACAGCGTGATGTGGCCGAGGCTCTCGCCCGTGCTGCGGCGGGTGATCTTCTTGGTCGCGACCGTGCTGCGGATGTTCTCCGCCACGGCATAGGCGCCGTCGAGATTGGTGTTCGGCAGGATGATGGCGAATTCCTCGCCACCATAGCGCGTCGCCACATCCTGGCCGCGCACGCAATCGGTCAGGGTGCGGGCGACGAGCCGCAACACCTGGTCGCCGATCTGATGGCCGAAGCTGTCGTTGAATTTCTTGAAATGGTCGATGTCGATCATGATCAGGGCGAGCGGCCGCGGCTCCTTGACCACCTCCGCCATCAACTCGCGCAGCTTCATGTCGAAGCATTTGCGATTGGGAATGCCGGTCAGCGAATCGGTCAGGGCTTCCTGACGCATCTGATCCAGGCTTTGCCGCAGCTCGCCGATCTTGCTGTTGGTGACCGTGAACCGCTCCTCCAGACGCTGAGTGTTCTCCTGCATCTTGTGGGTTTCGGCGAGAATCGTGACGACGGCCGCGCGCAACTCCTCGATGCCGCCGTTGTAGACCGCTTCATTGTCGACCCGGCCGGAGAATTCCTGCAGAGCCTCGTCGTAGCTGCGCGTGCTGTTCTTGGCTTCGTCCATGTAGCTGAGCAGCTTGCTCAGGGTGGACTCGATGGTCTCGCTCGCGTCGCGGATGACCTGGGTCTCGAAATCGATGCCGAAATGCTTGTCGTAGAGGCCGACCAGCAGTTCGGGCGTGAGTTCCCGGCCCTGCGCGAGAGCCTGGTCGATCTCGCGCTGCAAGGCGGGGGATTTCCCGGCGTGGTAGGCATAGAGGAGCGTGAAGTTGCGCGGGTGCGGCGGATGCTTGCCCGCACGCAGGAAACCCACCGCCTCCTTGGCGATTTCTACTGCCTTATGAAAATCCTCGAGATAATCCACCAGCGCTCCCCGAATCGAAGGGGCCCGCACGCGTGGCGCAGGCCTGTCCTTCTTTTCTATCCGCGATGGGTAAAGACTTCGCTAAACGGAACTGCTTGGATTTGCGAGAATTTCGCTCAAATCAATGACATTGGCCGATGGAGCCTTCGGCGCACCGGCGCTTGCCATCGGTCCAGATGGCACCAGCGAGATCGGCGCGGAACAGATCTGCGCCGCGCAGATTGGCGCCGGTGAAGTCGGCATTGCGCAGGTCGCTGCTGACCAGCCGCGCGCCGCGCAGGTCGGCGCCGCGAAACGAGGCGCCGCTGAGATCGGCCTCGGAGAAATCCGCCTCGGCGACGCGCGCCTTGTCGAACCTCGCGCCGGCCAGTCGCGCGAGATAGAACTT
This sequence comes from uncultured Rhizobiaceae bacterium, assembly GCA_964577835.1. Taxonomy (GTDB): domain Bacteria; phylum Pseudomonadota; class Alphaproteobacteria; order SMXQ01; family SMXQ01; genus CAVVYA01. The sequence goes on along the minus strand of CAZOBN010000191.1, from coordinate 1,338 downwards.
GGCCTTATAGGCATCGGCGCCGGAAAAATCGGTCCCCCGCAGATCCGCGCGGAAAAAGCTGGCATCGCGCAGTTCCGCATCGACCAGGCTGGTCCCGGCGAAGTCTCGCCCATCCATATAGCAACGCACCCAATCGACCTTAGGGCCGGGCGAATCGTTGCAGTCGGCCCGGACCGGAACGGCCATGACCACGGAAATCAAGGCGAAGGCCAGGCCGAAGGCCGCCCATCTCACCGCCTGTTGCACTGCAATCGACAGAGGCATGCCGCCTTCTTAGACTGTCGCCGCGGTTTGCCAAAGCGCAATCGTCACCTTGACCTGGCAGCCCGCATGCCGCACCATCAGGGTTAATCCTGGGGGTGCTCCGGAAGGAGCTGAGACCGCGAGGATGCCGGCGAGAGCCTGTTAAACATGGCGGCCGGCAGATGCGGAAACCCTTCGAACCTGATCCGGATCGTGCCGGCGTAGGAAAGGGATGCTGCCGAGCGGCGAGATTCGCGCGCCGGCTCCTATTCTTCCTCTCCGTTCACGGCCACTGGCGGACACCAAGACCGCTGAACTGAAGGAGAGGCTTCATGCCCGACGGAAACGCAGCCGACAAATTCGCGGTCACCACCGGCGCGCTGCCGGCATCGTGCAAGATCCATGTGGAGAGCGCCTGCGCGCCCGGGGTTCCGGTCGCCATGCGCGAGATCGTGCTCGATGGCAAGAGCGAGGCGCCGGTGCGGGTCTACGATACCTCGGGCCCCTACTCCGATCCCAATGTGCGCATCGACATCCGCAAAGGCTTGCCGCTCTTGCGCGACTCTTGGATCCGCGCGCGCGGCGACGTCGAGGAGTACGATGGCCGCAAGGTGCAGCCGGTCGACAACGGGCTGCATGGCTCGCGCAAGGCGGCCTTCATCGAATTCCCGAGCCAGAACCGCAGGCCGCTGCGCGCCAAGGGCGGCAAGGCCGTCACCCAGATCGCCTATGCGCGCGCCGGCATCGTCACGCCGGAGATGCACTACATCGCCATCCGCGAGAACGAGGGCCGCATGGCGGCGATGGAAGCCCCCAGCGGCGGCGAGAGCTTCGGCGCCGAGATTCCCGGCCTGATCACGCCGGAATTCGTGCGCGACGAAGTGGCGCGCGGCCGCGCCATCATTCCCGCCAACATCAACCATCCGGAAAGCGAGCCGATGATCATCGGGCGCAATTTCCTGGTGAAGATCAACGCCAACATCGGCAACTCCGCGGTCGCCTCGAGCGCCGCCGAAGAAGTCGAGAAGATGGTGTGGTCGATCCGCTGGGGCGCCGACACCGTGATGGACCTGTCGACCGGCACCAACATCCACA
>CAZOBN010000190.1:0-4419 GCA_964577835.1 uncultured Rhizobiaceae bacterium | reverse complement strand
CCGCGCCCGCGTCGATCAGCGCCTTGGCGGCTTCCGCCGTGGCGATATTGCCGCCGATCGCCTGGATCGAATTGGACAGCGTCTTGACCGCGCGCACCGCCTTCAGCACGCCGGCGGAATGGCCATGGGCGGTATCGACGACGATCACGTCGACCTCGGCCTCGAGCAGCCCCTCGGCGCGCTTGAGCCCGGCATCGCCGACGCCGGTCGCCGCGGCGACGCGCAGGCGGCCCTTGTCGTCCTTGCTGGCATTGGGGAACAGGCGGGCCTTCTCGATGTCCTTGACCGTGATCAGGCCGATGCAGCGGTAGTCGCGGTCGACCACCAGCAGCTTCTCGATGCGGTGCTGGTGCAGCAGGCGCTTGGCCTCGTCCTGGCTGACGCCTTCACGCACGGTGATCAGGCTGTCCTTGGTCATCAGCTCGGCGACCGGCTGGCGCGGATCGGTGGCGAAGCGCACGTCGCGGTTGGTGACGATGCCGACCAGCCGGTTGTTGCCGTTCTGGACCACCGGGATGCCGGAGATCTTGAAGTCGGCCATCAGCTTGAGCGCATCGGCGAGCGGCTGCTCGGGCGCGATGGTGACGGGATTGACCACCATGCCGGATTCGAATTTCTTGACCTTGCGCACCTCGTCGGCCTGGGCGGCGATGTCGAGGTTCTTGTGGATGACGCCGATGCCGCCGGCCTGGGCCATGGCGATGGCCATCTTGCTTTCCGTCACCGTGTCCATGGCGGAGGACACCAGCGGAATGCCGAGTTCGATGGAGTTGGTGAGGCGGGTCCGGGTGTCGACTTCGGTGGGCAGCACGCTCGACGCGGCCGGCGTCAGCAGCACATCGTCGAAAGTCAAAGCGTCCCGGATTTCCATGCCGACCTCAGGTTCAAGGTTGGCGCTGCATAATACAGATTGGCCGCGCGATTCCAACAACTATCACCGCCGCGCCGAACCGGCCGATTGCTGCAAAATCAATAAGATAGTCACCGCCCAGCCGGCCCGCCGCGGGGCGTTTGCCGGCGCCTGGCTGACCTGCATCAAGGCCGGGGACGGGTTGACGGCGCAAGCTGGCGTCCTGATATGCAGAGAATTGCCCTGAACAGCGAGGTTGCCATGCTTCAGCCGAAACGGACCACCTGGGTTGTCGTCGCCGATGGCGCGCGCGCCTTCATCGTCGTCAACCACGGGCCGGGAACCGGGCTGGCGCCGGTCTTGTCGAAAACGCATCCGGTTCCGCACACGCACGATCTCGGCACGGACAGGCCGGGGCGTTCGTTCAATTCCGCCCGTTCCGGCGTGCGCCATGCCATGGAGCAGGTCGATTGGCATCAGTTCGAAGAGCAGAAGTTCGCCCATGGCATGGCCAAGCTGCTCGACGAGGCGCGGGCGCGCAACGCGTTTCACCATCTGGTGCTGGTGGCGCCACCCAAGACGCTCGGCGAAATCCGCGGCAAGCTCGACAAACATACCCTGGCGCTGGTCGCGGGCGAGATCGCCAAGGATCTCACCCAGCATCCCATCGAAGACCTGCCGGGCTATCTCGACGGGATCGTGCGGGTTTAGGCGCGGCGCACGCAAAAAAGGCGTCACCCTCGGGCTTGAGCGTCCGATCTCATGCCGCCCAAAAATCGTCATCCTCGGGCTTGACCCGAGGAGCCATGCTGCAATCGCTCGTGCGCCAGCCGGCAGCCAATGGACCCTCGGCTCAAGCCCGAGGGTGACAATCTTTTTTTGTTGCCCTTCCACTCATGAAACGTGCCGCAGCCTTTCGTCGCGCGCCGTCTTCCTGGGTGCCGATACGATCAGTCTTTCTCGCCGCCGCGGAAGCCGGTGGCGACGACATAGATCTCCGCCGAGTCGGCGCGGCTCGCCGGCGGCTTGGCGTGGCGCACCTGGGCGAAATCGCGCTTGAGCCGATCGAGCAGCGCGCGCTCGGTGCCGCCGCGCAGCACCTTGGCGAGAAACGATCCGCCCGGCGCCAGCACGGCGCGGGCGAAGTCGGCGGCGGCCTCGCACAAGGCGATGATGCGCATATGGTCGGTCGGCGGATGGCCGGTGGCCGGAGCGGCCATGTCGCTCAGCACCACGTCGGCGCGGCCCGTTCCTGTTTTATCGGCGAGGGCTTCGGCGACCTTCTTGTCCGCGTCCTCGCCCATGAAATCGAGAGTCATCAAAGTGGCGCCGGATATCGGCTCGACCTCGGTCAGGTCGACGCCGAGCACCTTGCCGCGCGGCCCCGGCCTGTCGCCCTTGGCATTGACCCGCGCCACGGCGACCCGGGTCCAGCCGCCGGGCGCGGCGCCGAGATCGACGACGCTGAGCCCGGGTTTCAACAGATGGAAACGGTCGTCGAGCTCGAGCAGCTTATAGGCCGCGCGCGAGCGATAGCCTTCGCGCTTCGCCGCCGCCACGTAAGGATCGTTGAGCTGGCGTTCGAGCCAGAGTTTGGAGGCGAGCGTGCGGCCTTTCGCGCTGCGCACCCGCACCTTCAGATCGCCGCGCGCCTGGCCGCCACGTTGCGCGGTGCCCTTGCCGGCACCGCCCCCGCGTTTCCCTGGGCCACGCCCGCTTTTCGCGGAGCCGCTTTTGCCGCGGCCGCTCATGGTGTGAACGCCAGCGCCATTATCGCCCGGCCGGGACAACGGCCATCGCGGCTTGACGCATCAAGTTGTGGAGGATGCCTTCGCGCACGCCGCGATCGGCGACGCGCAGGCGGCCGACCGGCCAGGTGCGGCAAATCGCCTCGAGGATCGCGCAGCCGGCGAGCACCAGGTCGGCGCGCGACGGACCGATGCAAGGCTGTTCGGCGCGCCCCTTGCAGTCGAGCGTGAGCAGGCGGTCGGTGACCTCGCGCACCTCGGTGAAATCGAGATAAGAGCCGTCGACCTTCGAGCGGTCGTAGCACGGCAGGTCGAGACGGATGCCGGCGAGGGTCGTGACGGTGCCCGAGGTGCCGAGCATCTGCACGCTGCCCGCCGCGATCTGGGCGCGGATGCCATGGCGTGCCTCGAAGGCTTCCATCGGCCCGCGCACCGCGTTCACCATGCGCTCGAAATCCTCCGGCGCGACGCAGTCGCCGCCGAACGTCTCCGACAGGTTGATGACGCCGAACGGCAGCGAGATGCTGTCGAGCATCTCGGTGTTGCCGGAGCCGGGGGCGCTGCCGAAATCGGAGCGCCGCGCCCACATGAGTTCCGTGCTGCCGCCGCCGATGTCGAACACCACCGCATGGGGCCGGCTCGGATCGAGCAGCGTGGCGCAGCCGGCCAACGCCAGGGCAGCCTCTTCGGCGCAGGAAATGATCTCGAACCGCAGGCCGGTTTCCCACCGCACGCGGTCGAGGAATTCGCCGCAGTTGATGGCGCGCCGGCAGGCTTCGGTCGCGACATGGCGGGCGTGGACGACGCGGCGGCGGCGGATCTTGGCGGCGCAGACCCTCAGGGCATCGATGGTGCGGTCCATGGCGGGTTTCGACAGGGTGCCGCAGCGTTCCAGCCCCTCGCCCAGCCGGACGATGCGGGAAAACGCATCGATCACCTCGAAACCGCTGCCGTTGACCGGTCTTGCCGCCGGCTCGGCGGACCCATCGGCGCCCACCGAAGGGCAAGCGCCGAGCGCGCTGGCGCGGGCCACCAGCAGCCGGCAGTTGTTGGTGCCGAGATCGAGCGCCGCATAGGTCACGGGCTCGACGGTCGCAGACGGCCGATCGCGCCCGGCGCCCTCGCGCCGGGGGTGACCAGGACTGCCCGGCTCGCCGTCCCGGCGGGCCTGTGCGGGGTCGACCTGCCCCTGATTCTTCTCAAACATTGCCAGTATGGTAGCGAAATCCCACGCCGCCGCGAAGGGGCGATCGCACAGCGGCGCATTTTGCGAAGGCCGGCCGGGAGCCGTCTCGACCGGAAACGCGGTTGCCGCCTCGGCGAAACGAGGCATGCGCCCGGCCTCAACCCCGCAGCGGCACCACGCGAGACGGTGACAGGCGGGTTAAAGCCCCTCCCCAAGCCCGGACATCTATGCTAGAACCCCCGCCTTCTCAGCCGTTGGGGGATCGTCTAACGGTAGGACCGCGGACTCTGACTCCGCTAGTCTAGGTTCGAATCCTAGTCCCCCAGCCACCGCGCGCTGAACTCCGCAAATTCCTTGGGCTTTCTCGGCCGACAACCAGTCGGATGGAAGCCTTTGCCACAAACGCTCCCACGTTGCTCCCACGTTCCCCGCCGTGTTACCCGGAAGCGAGGCACCTATTATTATCGGCGCCGCGTGCCCGGACGATGGGAGCAAGAGGTTGTGGTGTCCCTGCGAACGCGGGACTTCCGACAGGCCGAATACCTAGCGGAACTCCTCGACGCGGAATTTGAACGGAGACTAGCGGGTGGCGATGGCTCGAAAGTGCTTGATTGTATTGAAGAAGCGTTCGACGA
>CAZOBN010000189.1:0-4573 GCA_964577835.1 uncultured Rhizobiaceae bacterium | reverse complement strand
GCTCGTATTCGAGCTCGACGTTGGCCGAGGCCGAATTCGCCGTGCCGTAGGCATCGACCATCACCGAGTGGTCGATCACCAGATCGACGGTCGACAGGGGATTGATCTTGGCGGCGTCGCCATTCATGTCCTTCATGGCCTGACGCATCGCCGCCAGATCGACGACCGCGGGCACGCCGGTGAAGTCCTGCATCAGCACGCGCGCCGGACGGAAGGCGATTTCGCGGTCCGAGCGGCGGTCCTTGAGCCAGCCGGCGACCGACTTCAGGTCGTCGGGCCGCACCGTGCGGCCGTCTTCCCAGCGCAGCAGGTTCTCGAGCAGGATCTTGAGCGAAACCGGGAGCCGCGAGATGTCGCCGAGGCCGGCTTCCGCCGCTGCGGGCAGGCTGTAATAGACGTAAGACTTGTCGCCGACGGTGAGCTTGCGGCGGGTTTTCAGCGTGTCATGAGCAGCGTTGACCAAGGCTCTCTCTCCGAGAATGCATGCGAGATCATGAATGAAGAAACACGGCAGACGCCGGTTCGGATGCGGCTCCGCCGCAGCGGAGCGCGGATATATCTAACACCGGTCGCCCGTGGGCACAGCAGGAATCACAGCCGAACGGGCTAGGCGATCGGTGCCAAACCCCTGCTTTTCAGCCGAGCCGGGCTCGGGCGATAAATCACAGTTTTGCCGCATTCGAGGCATAGTCGCGCCGCATTTCGACCCTTCTATACGGGGGCTGGCGGTGGTGCGGTGCTGTCTCTGTCCCCCCACTCGATTGGACCGCAGACTCGAGCCGCCAGTCCTATTCCGGTCCTCCGGCCGGTTTTTCGCGGTCTCTCCGGTAGCCCCTGCCGGAAGACCTTTCTCAAGCGGCCATCGATTCGTCGATGGCCGCTCTTTTTATGCGTGTTTTCACGCGAATTTGACCGGCACTGCTGATGCGCCAAGCTGTTTTTCCGGTTTTCCCCCACTCGGACGTTCCAGGCCGTGCCGTCTGTGCTATAGGCATGCGCGACGGAAACCGCGCCGAAACGGGAGGGCTGCCATAGACAAATTTGCCGGAAAGGGATTGGCCTGCGTGCGCGGCGAACGCCCGGTGTTCGCCGCGCTCGATTTTGCCGTGGAAACCGGCGGCGCGCTGGTCCTCACCGGCGCCAACGGGACCGGCAAGTCGAGCCTGCTGCGCGTGATGGCCGGCCTGCTGCCGCCCGCCGCGGGCGAACTCGCCTGGAACGGCGTGGCGGCCGACGAGGAACCGGAGCGTCACCGCGCGCGGACCGCCTATCTCGGCCATCTCACCGCGGCCAAACCCGTGCTCACCCCGGCGGAAGATATTGCCTTCTGGCTGCGCTACCGCGCACCGCGCCTGAGCCGCGTGGAAACCACCGTCCGCGTCCAGGAAGCCCTGGCCTGGTCCGGCTTGGCCAGCCTGGCCGACATGCCGAGCCGGTTCCTGTCGGCCGGCCAGCGCCAGCGCCTGGCCCTCGCGCGCCTCACGGCCCATCCGACCGCCCGGCTGTGGCTGCTCGACGAGCCGACGACCAGCCTGGATGCCGCAGGGATCGCCGCCCTGGTGGCCCGCATCGCGCTCCATCGCGGGCACGGCGGCATGGTGGTGGCGGCTACCCACCAGAAACTCGACCTGCCCCAGGCCCAGGAACTCGACCTCGGCGTGTTCGCGCGGGCCGGCGCCCAGGCCGGATTGACCGCGGCCCTGCTGGACGCGGTGGCATGAGCGCCGCGTTCGGCCTGCTCGGGCGCGACCTGCGGCTCGCCGTGCGCCGTCCGGCGGACAGCGTCGTCGCCGTCGCCTTCTTCATCATCGCCGCCGTGCTGTTTCCCTTCGGCGTCGGCGCCGACCCGGACGTTCTAGCGCGCATCGCCCCGGGCATCATCTGGGTCACCGCCCTGCTCGCCACCCTGCTGTCGCTCGAGCGGCTGTTCCTCAACGATTATGAGGACGGCAGTCTCGACCAGCTCGCGCTGGCACCGCTCGGCCTGGCCTGGGCCGCGGCCAGCAAGGCGCTCGCCCACTGGCTGGTCGTCGGCCTGCCGCTGCTGGTCGCTTCGCCGGTGCTCGCCCTGCTGCTGGGCATGAACCTGTCGGGCTTCGGCATTCTGCTGCTCGCCCTGCTGCTCGGCACGCCGATCCTTGTGCTGATCGGCATGGTGGCAGCCGCGCTCACCATCGGCGCGCGGCGCGGCGGGGCGTTGCTGGCCCTGCTCGCCCTGCCGCTCGACGTGCCCGTGCTGATCTTCGGCGCCGGCGCGGTCGAAGCCGCGGTTGCCGGGACGCCCGCCGGCCCCCATCTTCAAGTTCTTGCCGGCCTGCTGCTCGGCGCCCTGGCTTTGGCGCCCGCCGCGACGGCCGCCGCGCTCAACCAGGCCTTGGAATAGGCAAAACCCCTCGATGCGGTTCCTCGCCAACCCGAACAGGTTTCTCAAGGTCGCGAGTGTCGTGCTGCCCTGGTGTGCCGGGATCACCGCCGTGCTGTTCGCGCTCGGCCTCTATTTCGCGATCTTCGCCTCGCCACCCGATTACCAGCAGGGCGACAGCGTGCGCATCATGTATGTCCATGTGCCCGCCGCCTGGATGGCGATGATGGTCTATGGCCTGCTGGCGCTGCTCGCCGCGGCCTCGCTGGTGTGGCGCCACCCGCTGGCCGACGTGATGGCGAAAGCGGCCGCGCCCGTCGGCGCCGGCTTCACCCTGATCGCGCTGGTCACCGGCTCGCTATGGGGCGAGCCGACCTGGGGCACCTGGTGGAAATGGGACGCGCGGCTGACCTCCGTGCTCATCCTCTTCTTCCTTTATCTCGGCCACATGGCGCTGAGCGGCGCGTTCGACGATGCGACGCGCGGCGCCCGCGCGGCGGCGATTCTCGCGCTCGTCGGCGTGATCAATCTGCCGATCATCAAATTCTCGGTCGAGTGGTGGAGCACCCTGCATCAGCCGGCCAGCATCCTGCGCCTCGGCGCACCGACCATTCATCCCAGCATGCTCACGCCTTTGTTCCTGATGGCGGGCGCGTTTCTGGGCTATTTCCTATGTCTGTTCATCCTGCGCACGCGGAGCGAGTTGGCGGCGCGGCGCATCCGCGCGTTGCGCCTGCTCGCGGCGGATGATGCAGCCAGCGCCGCGTGAGACACCCCTCAATGTCGTGGAGAAACGTATGTCGCCAAAGCTTTTCGTATCGCTGATTGTCGGCATCGGCTTTTTCGCCGCCGGTTCGGTTTCCGCCGCCGAGGGCGATCCGGTCGCCGGCAAGCGCACGTTCGCCCAATGCGGCGCCTGCCACACCACGGTTAAGGGCAAGAACGGGCTGGGGCCCAGTCTGCATGGCGTGATCGGACGCAAGGCCGGCACGGCCGAGGGCTTCAAGAACTATTCGCCCGCCATGCAGAAGTCCGGCGGCGTGTGGACCGCGGAGAATCTCGACAAGTATCTGACCGATCCGAAAGCCTTCATCCCCGGCAACCGCATGATCTTCGCCGGCCTGAAGAAGGCAGAGGACCGCGCCAACGTCATCGCCTATCTCAAGCAGGCCGCGCAGGAATAGGACGCCGAACATTCGATGGAACAGCTCTCGTCCCTTCTTCATCTCGGCGGTTACGGCGCCTATGTCTGGCCGGCCTATGGCTTCGCCGCGTCGGTGCTGCTGGGTCTGCTGATCCGCACGCTCGCGTCGCTGCGTGCCAACGAGCGGCTGCTCGCCCGCCTGCAGCATCTTCCGACCGCGGGCGAATCCGTGACGATGCCGCCTTCCGGCGGCCCGCGCCACGAGACGGCACGCTGACCGCATGGCCGACACGCCAGCATCACGCCCAGCCCGGACGGGCCGATCGCCGGCCGCGGCGCGCAAGCGCCGGCGCCTGCTGGTGGTCGTGTTGTCGCTGACGCTGCTCGCGGTCGCGGCGGGGCTGATCCTCACCGCCTTCCGCGACAGCATCGTGTTCTTCTATACGCCGAGCGAGCTGGCGGAAAAACCGGTGCCGGCCGGGCACGCGCTGCGCATCGGCGGGTTGGTGGAAGAGGGCAGCGTGGCGCGCGACGGCGATGTGATCCGCTTTCGCGTCACCGATATGAAATCGGCCTTGCCCGTGACCTACAAGGGAATCCTGCCCGACCTGTTCCGCGAGGGCCAGGGTGTGGTGGCGGAAGGCGCGCTCGGCTCCGACGGCGTTTTTCAGGCGCGCCAGGTGCTGGCCAAGCACGACGAAACCTACATGCCGCCGGAAGTCGCCGAAGCGCTGAAGAAATCCGGCGAGTGGCGGCCAGAAAGCGGCGCGCCACCGAAGCCCGGGGCATTGCCGCAAGGGCCCGGCCGGTGATCCCCGAGATCGGCCATTTCGCGCTGGCGCTGGCGCTGGTCATCGCGGCGTTGCAGAGCGTGCTGCCCTTGTGGGGCGCGGCGCGCGGTTCGCTGCCGCTGATGCATGCGGCGCGCAGCATGGCGGCCGGCCAGTTCGTCTTCGTGCTCATTGCTTTTCTCGCGCTGACCTACGCCTATGTGACGTCGGATTTCAGCCTGCTCAACGTGGCGCAGAACTCGCACAGCGCCAAGCCGATGCTCTACAAGGTCAGCG
>CAZOBN010000188.1:0-4673 GCA_964577835.1 uncultured Rhizobiaceae bacterium | reverse complement strand
AATTCCTTGATCGCGTCGGTGACGTGCGGAATGACCTGCACCGTCGCGCCGAGGTAGTCGCCGTGACGCTCGCGCGAGATCACCGTCGAATAGATGCGTCCGGTGGTGACGTTGTCGCTCTGGCGCGACGGCACCCCGGTAAAGCGTTCGTAATGGCCGAGGTCGAGATCGGTCTCCGCCCCGTCGTCGGTGACGTAGACCTCGCCGTGCTGATAGGGCGACATGGTCCCGGGATCGACATTGAGATAGGGATCGAGCTTACGCAGGCGGACCTTGTATCCGCGCGCCTGCAGCAACGCGCCGAGCGACGCGGATGCTATGCCCTTGCCGAGAGAGGAAACCACGCCGCCGGTGATGAAAATATACCGAGTCGTCATGGGAAGATAAGAATACACAAGGTGACGAATTTTCCCAACAAAAAGGGCGGCCAAACGGAAAGCAGTCAGGTCGCCCTTCGTTATCCATGACCGGCGCCGGTCGGCGCCGGCCGAGTCACTGAGTCGGCGGCGCGATCGGCGCGCTGGGCGCCCTCGGCGCGGCGGGCGCGGCGGGGGCCACCGGCGGCGCCACCGGTGACGGTGCCATCGGCGCGGTCGTGCCGGGCTGGCTCGCCGGCACGTCATCCAGAATGGAACGCGGCCGGCGGTCTTGGCCGGCCAGCATCGCCAGCACCAGGCAATTGAGCATGAACAGCGCCGCGATCACGGCCGTCGCCCGTGTCAGGAAGTTGGCCTGGGCCCGGCTCGTCATCATGCCGCCGCCGCCGCCGCCGCCGATACCCAGGGCGCCGCCTTCGCTGCGCTGGAGCAGCACGGCGATAACCAGGGAGAGGGCGAGAAAGATGTGAATGACAAGGAGGAGCGTAATCATGGGCGTTGTTTACCCGCTTCGCGTTGAACGCGCTAGTCTTTCGTTGGCAGGCCCGGTGCGCCCCCGGACCCGGCGTTAACGATGCTCCGGGCCTGGCGGCGAACCCGGCGCGGACCCACCTTAGGGGCAGCTCCGCGCGATGGCGCAAAAGTCGGCGGCAACCAGGCTGGCGCCCCCGACCAGGGCGCCGTCCACATGGTCGAGCCGCAGAATCTCGGCCGCATTGCTCGCCTTCACCGATCCGCCGTAGAGAATCCGCATGTCGTCGGCTTGCGCGCCGATGCGCGCGGCGAGCCGCTCGCGGATATGGGCATGCGCCGCGGCGATCTCGGCCGAGGTCGGGGTACGTCCGGTTCCGATGGCCCATACCGGCTCATAGGCGATGACCGTGTCGCCCGCGCGCGCCTGTTCCGGCACCGAGCCGGCGATCTGGCGCGCCAGCACGTCGAGAGTGCGGCCGGCATCGCGCTCGGCCTCGGTTTCGCCGATGCAGACGATGACACCGAGCCCGGCCTGATGACCGGCCTTGGCCTTGGCCTGCACCAGGGCGTCGGTTTCGCCGTGATCGGTGCGGCGCTCGGAATGTCCGACGATGACATAGCTCGCCCCGGCGTCCTTCAGCATGGCGGCGCTGATGTCGCCGGTATGGGCGCCCGACGGCTCGGTATGGCAATCCTGGCCGCCGACCGCCAGGGCGCTGCCGCGCACCGCGTCGGCCACCGCCATGATCAGGGTCGCGGGCGGGCATACCAGGAGCTCGCAGGCCACCGCGCCGGGTTTGCCGACCTCCTTCGCGATGCCGGTCGCGAGAGCCAGCCCATCGGCCTTGAGGCCGTTCATTTTCCAGTTTCCGGCGATGAGAGGACGGCGCGTGGGCATACGAGGCTTATCCCTTCTTCACGAGGATGACGGCGCACTCCCTATCATACGGGCCGGCCGGATTCCACCAGCGGCAAACCGCCTCCGCTCGCGGCCGTTTTCCGTATTGCAGCGGCTAGGGGCCGCTTCTATCATGCGCCGCGCCGCGCAAGCCCCTGTTTCTCAAGCGTTCCAAGCATAAGATCGGATACCTGGATGCTCCAGTCCCTGCGTCAACATGCCAGCTCCTGGATCGTCAAGATCCTGTTCGCGTTCCTGATCCTGAGCTTCGGCCTCTGGGGCATCAACGACATCTTCATGGGCGAGCGCGACCCCGCCGTTGCGAAGGTCTCCGGCACCAAGATCACGCTCACGCAGCTCAGCGATGCGCTGCGTCGGGAAATGGCGCGCTTCCAGCCGCTGTTCGGGGGCACGCTCGACCTCGAACAGGCCAAGCAGCTCGGGCTGGTCGATCAGGCGCTCGATAAGCTGGTCGACGGCGCGGTGTTCGCCAATGCGGTGGCCGACTACGGCCTGCTCGTCAATGACGACATGATCCGGGGCTATATCCAGAATGAACGCGCCTTCTACAACGCGCGCGGCCAGTTCGACCGCAATCAGTTTGGTCAGGTGCTGGCCCAGGCGGGTTACACCGAGGCGAGCTACATCGCCGGGCTGCGCCGCGATCTCGCGTCCCAGCAACTCATCGGCGCGGTCTCTGCCACCGCGCCGGTGCCGAACGACCTGCTCAAGTCCCTGTATCGGTTCCGCGGCGAAGGCCGCGTCGCCGAGACGATCACCGTCCCGGCCAGCGAATCCTCGACGCCGTCGGTGCCAGACGACGCGGCGATCGAGCAATACTACACGGCGAACATCGACCGCTTCATGGCGCCCGAGATGCGTACGATCAGCTATGTGTCGATCGATCCGGCTGCCCTGGCGGCCGACGCCGCGCCGGTGTCCGATGAGCAGCTTCAGGCCGAATACGACAACCGCATCGGCGAATATACGGTGCACGAGAAGCGCGATATCGACCAGGCGGTGCTGCAGAGCGAAGACGAGGCGCAAAAGGTCGGCGAGCTGCTCGGCCAGGGCAAGAGCCTGGAGCAGGCCCTGAAGGAAGCCAATTCGAGCGCCAGCGCGGTGAAGCTCGGCGAGGTCGCAAGGGCCGACCTCATTCCGGAGATCGCCGAGCCGACTTTCGCGCTGAAGGCCGGCGAGCATTCGGCACCGATCCGCAGCCCGCTCGGCTGGCACGTGCTCCAGGTCAATTCCGTGCGGGAGGGCCACGTCAAGCCGTTCGCCGAGATGCGCGACGAATTGCGCAAGGATATGGCCGAGCGCGCCGCCGCCGAGGAGGCGCATACTCTGGCGATCAAGCTCGAGGACGCCTTGGCCGGCGGCGCCACCCTGGACGAGGCCGCGAATCGGGCCGGCCTGAAGGCGGTCAAGCTGCCGCCGATCGACGTCAACGGCTTGACCGCCGAGGGCAAGCCGGCGACCACCCTGCTCAACGACCCGCGGATCATGCGCGCCGCCTTCACGACACCGCAAGGCCAGGAATCGCAGCTCATCGAATTGCCGCGCAACAGCTTCGCCATGGTGCGCGTCGAGCAGATCGCGCCGCCCGCCGCCAAGCCGCTCGCCGAAGTCAAAAGCGAGGCGATCGCAAGCTGGCAGGAGCAGGAGCGCATGGAAGCGGCGCGGAAGCGCGCCGAGGCGATCGCCGCGCGCATCGACAAGGGCGAGTCGGCGGCGGCGGTTGCCGAATCGGAAAAGCTGCCGTTGAAGACCACCCCGGTGTTCAGCCGCACAACCCATGATTCCGAGGCCGGCCTGCCGGAATCGCTCAAGTCGCAGATGTTCGATCTCAAGATCGGCAAGGCGGCGGCCGGTGAATCCCGCGACGGCTACGTGGTGGCCACTCTGAAAGAGGTCAAGCCGGCGCCCGAGATGCCGGACAGCGCCCGCGCCGAGCTTACGGCGCAACTCAGCGAGGCGATCGCCGGAGATCTGCTCGACCAGTTGGCGGTCGCCCTGCGCGGACGCTACGACATCGAGATCCGGCGCGACGTCATCGACAGCCGCCTCTGACCATGACCACCACATCATGACCATTGGGCCGGACTTCGCGGCCTTCGCCGAAGCCTACCGGGCGGGGACGCCCCAGGTCGTCTCGACGCGCCTGGTCGCCGATCTGGAGACGCCGGTCTCCGCCCTGCTCAAGCTGGCGGAAGGCGCGCCCAACAGCTTCCTGTTCGAATCCGTGGAGGGCGGCGCGACCCGCGGCCGCTACTCCTTTCTCGGCTTCAAGCCCGATCTCATCTGGCGCGCCAGGGGCGACCGCGCCGAGATCAACCGCGACGCGCTGCGCGACCGCGACAGCTTCACCGCCCTGCCCGGCAAGCCGCTCGATTCGCTGCGCGCGCTGATCGGCGAATCGCGGATGGACACGCCGGCCAGCCTGCCGCCCATGGCGGCGGGCCTGTTCGGCTTCATGGGCTACGACATGGTGCGCCAGATCGAGCGCCTGCCGGACAACAATCCGGACGAGATCGGCATTCCCGACAGCATCTTCGTGCGGCCGACGGTGGTCTGTATCTTCGACCATCTCGAGGACATGGCGACCCTGGTGACGCCGGTGTGGCCGAAGGCCGGCGCGCGCGGCGAGGCCGACGCCAAGGCGGCCTACGCCCAGGCTCAGGCCCGGCTGAACGACGCGCTCAATGCCTTCGAGGGTCCGCTGCCCTATCGCCACGAGGCGGCGAATGGCGCCCATCCGGCGCCGGTGCCCTCGTCCAACACGACGCGGCCCGAGTATCACGCCATCGTCGAGGCGGCGAAGGAATACATCCGCGCCGGCGACATCTTCCAGGTGGTGCCGTCGCAGCGCTTCGCCGTGCCGTTCCACCTGCCGCCCTTCGCGCTCTATCGCAGCCTGCGAC
>CAZOBN010000187.1:4099-4689 GCA_964577835.1 uncultured Rhizobiaceae bacterium | reverse complement strand
GGCGGCGACGCCGCGTTCACCGATCTCGTGCATGTCGCGGGTGCGGATCTGGACCTCGATGCGCTGGCGCTGCGGGCCGATGACGCTGGTGTGCAGCGAACGGTAGCCGTTCGGCTTGGGCGTCGAGATGTAGTCCTTGAAGCGGCCGGGTACGACCGGATACTTGTTGTGAAGGATGCCCAGGGCCGTGTAGCAGCTCGGCATATCCTCGACGATGACGCGGAAGGCCATGATGTCGGAAAGCTGCTCGAACGTGACGTTCTTGCGCTGCATCTTCGACCAGATCGAATAGGGCGACTTCTCGCGCCCCGAGACCTCCACCTTGATCCCGTTCGACTCCAGGAGCTGCTTGAGCTCGCCGATGATCGATTCGATGAGCGCCCCGCCCTGCTCGCGGAGAAACCCGAGCCGCGCCATGATCGAAGCGCGCGCCTCGGGATGCAGTTCCTTGAAGGCCAGATCCTCGAGCTCCTCCTTGAATTCCCGCATGCCGATGCGCTCGGCGAGAGGCGCGTAGATCTCCATGGTTTCGCGCGCGATGGAGCGGCGCTTCTCGGGATCGGCGATATAGTGCAGCGTGCGCATGTTGT
>CAZOBN010000187.1:0-4089 GCA_964577835.1 uncultured Rhizobiaceae bacterium | reverse complement strand
GAAGTTCTCCGCCTGCTTGGTCTGATCGGATTGCAGCTCGATGCGCGACAGCTTGGTCACGCCGTCGACCAGCCGGCCGATCTCGTCGCCGAACAGGCGCTCGATCTCCTCGCGGGTCGCCAGCGTGTCCTCGACCGTGTCGTGCAGCAGCGCCGTCACGATCGTGGCGGTATCGAGCCGCATGCCGGTCAGGATGCCGGCCACTTCGAGGGGATGGGAAAAGTAGGGATCGCCCGAGGCGCGCTTCTGGGTGCCGTGCGCCTTCATGGAGAACACGTAGGCGCGGTTGAGCGCGTCCTCGTCCGCGGACGGATCGTAGGCTTTGACGCGTTCAACGAGTTCGAACTGACGGATCATGACGGGCGACGTCCTGCCGGCCGCCGCGCAACTCCAAGCCATTCCAGCAGCAGCGGCATCCCAGCCGCGGCCGCCACAGTGAAACGAGAAAGGCGCGGCCCGGCCGGGCTAATCGCCGCGCCTCGCGTCATTCACTCCTCGGTTTCGCCGTCCGCCGCATCGGCGTCGGGAGCGGACTCCTCGACGACCATGTCGTCTTCGTCGCCTCCGATCACCACTTGGCCGCCGACGGTCAACACTTCGTCGGCAATTTCCTCATCGATCAGGCTGCGGCGGGTCTCGAGGCCAATCAGTTCCTCGCCCACGGAAAGCAATTCGGGATTGTCCTCCTCGGGCTCGTCCTTCTCGACGTGCTTCTGCAAGTTTTGGATAAGGTGCTGGCTCATGTCCTCGACCTTGATGGTGCCGTCGGCGATTTCGCGCAGGGACACCACGGGATTCTTGTCGTTGTCGCGCTCGACCGAGAGCGGCGCGCCCGAGGCGATCTCGCGCGCCCGCTGGGCAGCGAGGAGGACCAGTTCGAAGCGATTGGGAACCTTGAGGACGCAGTCCTCGACGGTAATGCGGGCCATTGAACAATAATCTCCAAGCCTTTGGAATGTGTTGAAATTATATAAGTCTCCAAGGGTCGAAACGCAAGGTGAATGGCCCCTGCTCATGACCTCAGGTGCAACTCCGCAACAGGTTGATCGGCTTAGGGCCGGTTTTCGGCCTCGCCGAGCACCCGGGTTTGCTGTCCTGGGTCGAGCTTGGCGATCAAGACCCCGATCGGTTCGCCGCTCGCCGGATGACGCCAATGGGGCGCCAGTTCGGCCAGGGGCAGGAGCACGAAGGCACGATCATGCAGCCGGGGATGCGGCAGGATCGGCCCTTCACCCCCCTCCGGTGACACCATGTCGTCATAGGCCAGCAAGTCGAGGTCGAGCACCCGCGCCTCGTTGCGTTCCCGCCGCTGGCGTCCGAATGCGGTCTCGACCTCATGCAAAAGGGCGAGGAGTTCCGAGGGTTTGGCGTCGGTTTCTACAGCGATGACGCCATTCACGTACCACGGTTGCTCGGATATCGGCACCGGCGCGCTCTCATACCAGCGCGAACGGGCGCCGATCCGCAGCCCCGCGGCGGCCAGGGCCTGCACGGCCCGCTCGCAGGTTTCGCGCGGAGTTCCGTGAGCCGATGGCAGATTGGCACCAACGCCTATGAAAATCATGTCGTTGCGCTTCGAATCAGTTGCAGGGCCGTAACATCGGGATTAGAGATTTCGCCGAAGGCCAGCGATCGCCGTCCGACCCTCTCTTTTGCACCGGCCGGAGCCCTCGCCGCAATGAGGTTGCTCAATACCCCGCGTGCGCCTTCCTTAAGCGGGGTTTTTATTCAGGGGTCTTTGGCATGTTATTTTATCCACAGGAGCGGCTCGCCCTGTTCATCGATGGTTCCAATCTATATTCCGCCGCCCGCGCCCTAGGTTTCGATATCGATTACAAGAAATTGCTGAATGTCTTTGCCGGCAAGGGCCGGCTGATGCGGGCGTTCTATTACACCGCCCTGACCGACGAGCAGGAATATTCGCCGATCCGCCCCCTGGTCGATTGGCTCGACTACAACGGCTACACCATGGTGACCAAGCCGGCCAAGGAATACACCGACGCCACCGGCCGGCGGAAGATCAAGGGCAACATGGATATCGAGCTCGCCATCGACATGCTGGAGATGGCCGACAAGCTCGAGCATATCGTGCTGTTCTCGGGCGACGGCGACTTCCGCCGCCTGGCCGAGGCGGTGCAGCGCCGCGGCGTGCGGGTCAGCGTGGTCTCCACCATCCGCTCCAATCCGCCGATGGTCGCCGACGAATTGCGCCGCCAAGCGGACAATTTCATCGAGCTGCAGGACCTCGCCGGCGAGATCGCGCGCGCCCACCACCCGCGCCAGCAGCCGACCGACCAGCCGATCATCCTCGCCGCCCACACGGGCTGAGTGTGGGCGGATCGAACGTGGGCGGGTCCAACCGGGCGCCGCTCCAGGCTTGCCGAACCGGTCGTGGGCACTCCTGCGTGCGGGCGGAACGTCATTGGGCTGAAATTGCGGGCTGAATTCCCCCAGGCGCAGGCCGCGCGCCGATGAAGGCGTCAGACAAGCAGGCCGTCAGGCCGGCGCGCGATCCGGGGCGCGACTGCCCGCTCTGCCCGCGCCTGGTCGGCTTCCGTATAGCCAACCGCACGGCCCAGCCGGACTGGCACAACGCGCCGGTGCCGGCTTTCGGTCCGCTGACAGCCGGCTTGCTCATCGTCGGCCTGGCGCCGGGCCTGCGCGGCGCCAACCGCACCGGCCGGCCGTTCACCGGCGACTACGCCGGCCAGTTGCTCTATCCCACCCTGCTGAAATTCGGGCTGGCCCGCGGCGACTACCGCGAGCGGCCGGACGACGGCCTGACCATGGTCGATGCGCGCATCTCCAACGCGGTACGCTGCGTGCCGCCGCAGAACAAGCCCGACACGGTCGAGATCAAGACCTGCAACAGCTTTCTCGCCGATGAGATCGCCGCCATGGCGAACCTCAAGGCGATCCTGGCGCTCGGCTCGATCGCCCACAACGCCGTGCTGACCGCGCTCAACCTCAAGCGCGCGCCCTACCCGTTCGCCCACGGCGCGCTGCATGAATTGCCCAACGGGCTCGTGCTCGGCGACAGCTACCACTGCTCGCGCCTCAACACCAACACGGGCCGGCTGACCACCGCGATGTTCGAGGATGTGGTGAAGACGCTGAAGAAGCGCGTCGGTTGACGCTACGACCGCAAACAATTTTTCAGCCGTCATGGCCCGGCTTGACCGGGCCATCCATCTTTTCTTTCACGCTGACATTTGCCACTCGCAGACGCCGCATGGATGGCCCGGTCAAGCCGGGCCATGACGACGGGAGAGACACGCAGCGATGCGCCGCGGCCTAATCGTCGCTGTCGTAGCGCTGTTCGGCCCACGGGTCGCCGACGTTGTGGTAGCCGCGCGCTTCCCAATAGCCAGGCTGGTCGCGCTCGAGGAACAGGATCCGCTTGACCCATTTGGCGCTCTTCCAGAAATAGAGCTTGGGCAGGATGATGCGCACGGGGCCGCCGTGCTCGACCGGGATCGGCTTGCCCTGCCAGCTATGGGCGATCAGCACGTCGTCGTCGTTGAACGCCGCGTAGGGCACGTTGGTGGTGTAGCCGTCGTGGCTGGTGAACACCACGTGGGTCACGGTCGGCTTGGGCTTGACCTGCGCGATCAGGTGCTTGGCCGAAACCCCAGTCCAACGGTTGTCGTAGAGCGACCATGAGGTGACGCAGTGAATGTCCGAGGTATCCTCGGTCTGGGGCTGCGCCATAAAGGCATCCCAATTCCAGTCGATCTCGGTCTCGACCGCGCCGCGCACGCCGAGCTCCCATTTGTCGAGCGGCACGCGCGGCTGCAACCCGAGATCCAGCACCGGCCATTTCTCGACCAGGCGCTGGCCCGGCGGCAAACGGCGCTTGTTCGGCGTCGATGGCGCGCCGCCGGTCAGGTGACGCCCCGCGCGCGCGATCTCTTCCTTCTTGTGGACGAGCTTGTCCTTGATCTTGCCGAAAATCGGAATGTCGTCCTTGGCCATGACCTTGCTCGCGCTGTGACGTGCACGGAAATCTAGTGCTTTCTATCATTGAAGCAAGCGTCACCCCCACCCCGGCCCTCCCCCATCGAGGGGGAGGGGAGGTTATTGAGCAAC
>CAZOBN010000186.1:0-4908 GCA_964577835.1 uncultured Rhizobiaceae bacterium | reverse complement strand
CCGCAGCCGTTCCAGATCCTCAAGATGGACCGCTCGCGCGGCAACATCGTCGTGTCCCGCCGCGCGGTGCTCGAAGAATCCCGCGCCGAAGCGCGCTCCGAGCTGGTGGCCAACCTCAAGGAAGGCCAGGTGCTCGAAGGCGTCGTCAAGAACATCACCGACTACGGTGCGTTCATCGACCTGGGCGGCGTCGACGGCCTGCTGCACATCACCGACATTTCGTGGAAGCGCATCAATCATCCGAGCGAGGCGCTGCACATCGGCGAGACCGTCAAGGTGCAGGTCATCCGCTTCAACTCGGAGACCCAGCGCATCAGCCTCGGCATGAAGCAGCTCGAGGCCGATCCGTGGGACGGCATCGCCGCCAAGTATCCGGTCGGCGCCAAGTTCAAGGGTCGCGTCACCAACATCACCGACTACGGCGCCTTCGTGGAGCTGGAGCCGGGTGTTGAAGCCTTGGTGCACGTCTCCGAAATGAGCTGGACCAAGAAGAACGTCCATCCGGGCAAGATCGTCTCGACCAGCCAGGAAGTGGAAGTGCAGATCCTCGACGTCGATCCGCAGAAGCGCCGTATTTCGCTGGGCCTCAAGCAGTGCCTGGAGAATCCGTGGGTCAGCTTCGCCGAAAAGTATCCGCCGGGCTCCGAGATCGAAGGCGAGATCCGCAACATCACCGAGTTCGGTCTGTTCGTCGGCCTGCCCGGCGATATCGACGGCATGGTGCATCTGTCCGATCTCGACTGGAAGCGCGCCGGCGACGAAGCCATCGCCGACTACAAGAAGGGCGACCAGGCCAAGGTCAAGGTGCTCGACGTCGACACCGACAAAGAGCGCATCAGCCTCGGCATCAAGCAGCTCGGCGAGGATCCGTTCGAGGGTCAGGCGGGCGAGTTGAAGAAGGGCGACGTGGTCACCTGCACCGTCACCGGTGTCAGCGACAAGGGCCTCGACGTCGAGGTCAACGGCGCGCCGGCCTTCATCCGCAAGGCCGACCTCGCCCGCGACCGCAGCGAGCAGCAGCCCGAGCGCTTCGCCGTCGGCGAGAAGCTCGATGCGACGGTCACGTCCGTCGACCGCATCAGCCGCAAACTGACCTTGTCGGTCAAGGCGCATGAGATGCAGGAAGAGAAGAAGGCGATGGCCCAGTACGGCTCGTCCGATTCGGGCGCCAGCCTCGGCGACATCCTGGGCGCCGCCCTCAACAAGGCGCGGGACAAGACCGGCGTCGACGAGGATGGCAAGAAAGGCTAACCATCGCACGCCGCGGACGGCAATCCCGTCCGCGGCGTTCTTTTTTACGGGGATGCGGACATGTCGCTCGAGACCGACGCTTTGATCGATCGCCGGCGCCTCAAGCGGCGCCTCGGCGCGTGGCGCATGATCGCCGTGCTGTCCCTGATCGCCGCAGCGCTGCTGGTCCTGACCCGGACCGTCACCGATGCGCCCTGGCAGAAATCCTACATCGCACGCCTCGACGTGAGCGGCATCATCAGCGAGGATCGCGAGCGCGACGAGACGCTCGCCCGCATCGCCAAGGACAACGCGATCCGCGCGCTGATCGTCCATATCAACAGCCCCGGCGGCACCGTCGTCGGCGGCGAGAATCTCTATCGCGAGCTGCGCGGGATCGCCGACCGCAAGCCGGTGGTTGCCGTGATGGGCACGCTCGCCACGTCGGGCGGCTACATGGCGGCGATCGGCGCCGACCATATCCTGGCGCGCAGCGGTTCGATTACCGGCTCGATCGGCGTCCTCCTGCAGACCGCCGACGTAACCGGCCTGCTGGCCAAGCTCGGCATCGAGGCCGAGGCGATCAAGAGCGCGCCGCTCAAGGCCGTGCCCAACCCGCTGGAGCCCCTGACCGAAGAGGGCCGCGAGGCCACCCGGGTTCTGGTCATGGACATGTATAACCTGTTCGTCGACCTGGTCAGCGAGCGCCGGCAGATGCCGCGCGACATGGTGGTCAAGCTGGCCGACGGCCGGGTCTATACGGGGCGCCAGGCGGCCGACAATAAGCTGATCGACGCCCTGGGCGCCGAGCCCGAGGCCCGCGATTGGCTCGCCGCCGAGCGCGGCATTCCGCGCTCGACCCCGGTACGGGAGATTACAGTCGACCGGAAGGACGCGGGGCTGCTCGGAATGGCCCAAAGCCTAGCCGGAAAAGCGTTGTTTTCTGAAAGACTTACCCTTGACGGGCTGGTTTCCGTTTGGCACCCTGACCTGCGCTGAGACAGACGGCGGGCGTAAGCCGGAAAGGAACAGGGGCTATGACCAAGTCGGAACTGATCTTGCGTCTCGCGGAAATCAACCCTCACCTGTATCACCGCGATGTCGAGCGTATCGTCACAGCGATCTTCGACGAGATCACCACGGCGCTGGCCCGCGGCGACCGCGTCGAACTGCGCGGCTTCGGTGCGTTTTCGGTCAAGAAGCGGGATTCCCGCGTCGGCCGCAATCCACGCACTGGCGCTGCCGTCAACGTGGCGGAGAAAGCCGTGCCCTTCTTCAAAACCGGCAAGCAACTGCGCGAGCGGCTGAACACCAAAGCCTGACCGCGCCATCGACATTCGCGATCGGCTGCCCGCTCGAGGGCCGTTGAGCTCGCCGACCGGACAAGCTGTCATAGGCGACTGGCCGGCGCCGATGTTTTCCGTCATAACGCTGGCATGACCCGTATCCATAAACGGCGTTACACACATCACGTCATGGCCCGAAACAAATCGGCCATGACGAAAAATAAAATGGCGGCGGCATGAAAGCGCTTTTCTGGATCATCGCCCTGCCGATCATCGCCATCGCGATGGCCTTCGCCGTGGCCAATCACGACGTGGTGACGATCAGCCTGTGGCCGCTCGCCTATCGCATCGAGGTCCCGCTTTATATCGCGGTGACCGGCGCGCTGTTCTTCGGCTTCCTTGTCGGCATCACCTACGGTTGGGTCGGCAGCCTGCGGGCCCGCCATCGGGCGCGCACCGAGGCCAAGCGTGCCGACAAGTTGAGCACGGAGAATACGGAATTGCGCCAGAAGCTCGCCCTCGCCGAAAACGCCACGCGCACCCTGCCGGCGGCCACCGCGCCCGCCTATCCGTCGGAAGCCGCCTTGCGCCATATCGCGGGCGGTGGCGTGGGATGAGCGCCGTGTCCGCGAAACCGTCGACCGGCGCTGCCGCCAGAGCGGCCGCCGCGCGCATCTGGATGGCGCTCGACACCACGGACATGGCGCGCGCCGAGCACCTCGTCGCCCAGACCGCCGCCAGCGGCGTCGGCATCAAACTCGGCCTCGAGTTCTTCGTCGCCCAGGGCCGCGAAGGCGTCAGCCAATTGGCCGTGCACGCCACCGGCCGCCGACTGTTTCTCGATCTCAAGTTCCACGATATCCCCCACACGGTGGCCGCCGCGGTGCGCGCCGCCGTGCCGCTGCAGCCCTTCATGCTCAATGTCCATGCCGCGGGCGGCCCGGCGATGATGCGCGCCGCCGCCGACGCCGCGGCGAGCGAGTCCGCCAAGCTGGGGCTGACACGCCCCCTGGTTCTCGCCGTCACCGTGCTCACCAGCCTTGATGCCGGCGACCTCGCCGCCGTCGGCATCGCCGCCTCGCCCGCCGACCAGGTCAAGCGGCTGGCTGCGCTCGCCCAATCTTGCGGCCTGGACGGCGTCGTCTGCTCGGCCGAGGAAGCGGCGGTCTTGCGGACATTGTGCGGATCCGACTTCCGCCTCGTGGTGCCCGGCATCCGCCCCAAGGGCGCCGCCATCGGCGATCAGAAGCGCGTCATGGGCCCGGCCGAGGCGCTCGCCGCCGGGGCCGACGATCTGGTCATCGGCCGGCCGATCACGGAAGCGTCCGATCCCGCCCAGGCGGTCGCCGCCATCGTCGCAGAGATCGCCGCGGGAGCGCGCTAGCGTCATGGGCCCGCTATCGTCATGAGTGTTTCGGTCAAGATCTGCGGCATCAATTCGCGCGCCGCCCTGGAAGCCGCCGTCAACAACGGTGCCCGTTTCATCGGTTTCATCTTCTATCCGCCGTCGCCGCGCTTCGTGGAGCCGGAGGATGCGGCGCGCCTGGCCGCGCTCGTGCCGTCTCACGTCACCAAGGTCGGCGTGTTCGTCGATCCCGACCCCATGGAGATCGACGAAGTGCTGCTGCAGGTGCCGCTCGATGTGCTGCAGCTCCATGGCACCGAAAGCCCGCGCAACATGGACGAGCTGCGCCAGACCTTCCGCCTGCCGGTGGTCAAGGCGATCAAGATCGCCGAGACGGCCGATGTGGAACTCGCCCGCGGCTTCGAAGGCCATGTGGATTACCTGATGTTCGACGCCAAGCCGCCGGCAAGCCAGGAGGGCATGCTGCCGGGCGGCAACGCCCTGAGCTTCGATTGGCAGCTTCTGGCCGGGCGGACCTGGAAGACGCCGTGGTTCCTGTCGGGCGGCCTCCATGCCGGGAACCTGGCCGCCGCGGTGCGTCAGAGCGGCGCCAAGCTGGTCGATGTATCGTCGGGCGTCGAACTCAGGCCCGGTTTGAAGGATCCCGACAAGATCGTCGAATTCCTCCGCCTGGCAGCCGCCCTGTAGCAGCATAAACGCCTGATCGAGCGGCAGAAAACCTTTGCTTGCCAAGGCCCCGCGCCGCGGGCTAGGAGCTACCCATGACAGCACGGAAAGTTTCAGCAAAGACCGGCGCCAAGGCCACCGGCAAGCCCGCCGCGCACGCCGGCCGCAACACCTATCGGGGCGGCCCGGACGAGCACGGCCATTTCGGCATCTTCGGCGGCCGCTACGTGGCCGAGACGCTGATGCCGCTCATCCTCGAGCTCGAAAAGGCCTATGCGGCGGCCAAACGCGACAAGTCCTTCGCCGATGAATTGGCCTACTACCTCGAGCATTACGCCGGCCGGCCGAGCCCGCTCTATT
>CAZOBN010000185.1:0-4943 GCA_964577835.1 uncultured Rhizobiaceae bacterium | reverse complement strand
GTGGCCGGCAACCTGCCCGGCATGACCTTCGCGCCGCGCTTCTCGCCGGACGGCAACCGGGTCATCATGTCCATGGCCCAGGACGGCAATTCGGACATTTACCTGATGAATCTACGTACGCGTCAGGTGGCCCGGCTGACCAACGACCCGGCGATCGACACGGCGCCCTCCTTCTCGCCCGACGGCCGCCAGATCACGTTCGAGTCCGATCGCGGCGGCGCCCAGCAGATCTACGTCATGAATGCCGACGGCAGCGGCGTGAAGCGCATCAGTTTCGGCCAGGGCCGCTATGCCACGCCGGTGTGGTCGCCGCGCGGCGACTACATCGCCTTTACCAAGCTTTTTCAGGGCCAATTCTATATCGGCGTGATGCGTCCTGACGGTTCCGGCGAGCGCCTGCTCACCCAGAGCTTCCTGGTGGAAGGCCCGACCTGGGCGCCCAACGGGCGCGTCCTGATGTTCTTCCGCCAGACTCCGGCCGACGATCAGGGGCGCGGCGGCACGTCCCGGCTCTTCTCGATCGACATCACCGGTCACAACGAGCGGGAGTTGGTGACGCCGACGGACGGCTCAGACCCCGCGTGGTCGCCCTTGATTCCTTGATTCTGCAAGGTTATTATTCACGGGATAAGGCTGAGGGGCTATTCTTAGAGGTCATTCGAGAGGGGTGCCCGGCAGGGCATGCCCGAACCGTCATAAGTCCGGATCGAATAAGCAGGCATTGCGTTGGTTTATAGTGCTCAAACGCATTGTAGACGTTTACTCTGCATGAACTAGCGCCCGAACCCGATACTTCGCAACCGCAAGACTCCACCATCAGAGGAATAATAAAATGTCTCTACGTCTTACAAGCATGATCGCCGCGGTCCTGCTTCTCGCCGCCTGCGAGTCGACTCCCCCGGACTCCGGCACCGCAGGCGCCGGCGGCGGCGGCTCCGGCTCCGGCTTGACTCAGTCGACGGCGCCGCGTCCGGGCTCGCAGGAAGACCTCGTCGTCAATGTCGGCGACCGCGTCTTCTTCGACACCGACCGCTCCACCATCCGCCCTGACGGCCGCGCGACCCTCGACAAGCAGTCGGCTTGGCTGAAGCAGCATCCGCAGAATGTCATCACCGTGGAAGGTCATGCCGACGAGCGTGGCACCCGTGAGTACAACCTGGCGCTCGGCAACCGCCGCGCCACGGCCGCGAAGAACTATCTCGTTGCCACCGGCATCAACCCGAACCGTATCACGACGATCTCCTACGGCAAGGAGCGCCCGGCGGTGGTCGGCTCGAACGAGCAGGCATGGTCCCAGAACCGTCGCGCCGTGTCGGTCGTCACCGGCAACGCGGGTTCCTAATCGCGGCCATCTCTTGCGTCGGATAGCGCGAAGCATTCGGCGTAGGCGGTAGTTCAAGGCGCCTGTCCGGACAGCCTCTGGCTGATCGGACAGGCGCCTTATTTATGTCGGGATGGATGCTTATATTCCGCTCTGATTTGAAACCGCGCCTCAGGACGGCTAGCATCGGACCCGCGACCAATTTGGGGCGTCCGTCGGCACCGGTCCGGTTTCGCGCGCCGGACGCAGCGGTTCAGCGGAAACAATTGAACGACGAGAACTTCACGAGGCAATGGTCATGACGATCATGAGCAGGCATTTGCAGGCGGGCGCCGTTGCCGTCATCCTCGCCGCGGCGGTTCCCTTCACCGCGCCGGTCACAGCCTTCGCCCAGGGCGTGAGCCCGAACGAGATTCGCTCGATCAACGACCAGGTGGCGCAGGTGCAGCGCGAACTGAACGTTCTCCAGCGTCATGTCTATCAGGGGGGCGGCATCGAGCTCGCTCAGGCCTCCGGTGGCAATATCGCCGACATGCAGGTCCGCATCGAAGACCTCGAGAGTCGCATGCGCGACATGAACGGGCGTATTGAAGAGCTCAACCACCGCCTCACCGTGCTCAACGATCGTCTCGACAAGTTTTCCGCGGATCTCGAATTCCGCCTGAACAGCGCGCCGCCTGCTGGCGGTGCGGCCGCGCCCGGCGAGAGCGGCGCGACAACGGGCGGCGCGCCGCCCTCGACGTCTTTCGCGTCGCCGGGATCGCCGCCGGCGCAGACACCGCCGCCGAGCGCTGCCGATCCGAGCCGCGCACCGAGCCAGAGCGGCGTGCTGGGCACCCTGCGGTCCGGCGACGTGCCGCCGGCCTCGACGCCGCCGGCCGCGCCGCAAGCGGCGCCGGCCCCCGCCGCGGGCAAGGCGCTGCCGGATGGCACGCCGGAAGAGCAATACAAATACGCCTTCGCGCTGCTCACCAAATCGGACTACCCGGGAGCCGAACGCGCGCTCCAGGCCTTCGTCCAGGCGCATCCGAAACACCAGCTCGCCGGCAACGCGCAATATTGGCTCGGCGAAACCTACTACGTCCGCAACGACTTCAACAACGCGGTGCGCGCCTTCGCGACCGGCATCCAGAATTATCGGACCAGCCCGAAGGCGCCCGACAGCGTGCTGAAGCTCGGTCTGTCGCTGAGCGCGCTGGGCAAGACCAAGGAGGCTTGCACCTCCTACACCATGCTCAAGAACGAATATCCCAAGGCGCCCCAGGAAATCATGCGCCGCGCCGAATCGGAGCGGAAGCGGCTGCGCTGCGGCTGAGCGCGCGTCGGCGCTCGGGCCCCGGCCGGTGACCACCCTCACGGATGCCGCCTTTGCGCGGGCGATGGCGCGTCTTGGCCCGTTCGAGCCGCATCCCGACCTGGCGGTCGCTGTCTCCGGCGGCGCCGACAGCATGGCGCTGGTGCTGCTCGCCGACACTTGGGCGCGCGCCCAAGGCGGCCGCGTCACGGCCCTTACCGTCGACCATGGGCTGCGACACGAATCGACGGACGAGGCGCGTCAGGTGGCGCGCTGGCTGCGGGCCGCCGGTATCCGCCATCGCGTTCTTCGTTGGTTGCCGCCGAAAACCCCGAAGGGCAAGGGCGATAGCGGGACGCGCATGGCGAATCTCCAGGCCGCCGCGCGCGAGGCGCGCTACGATCTGCTGTGCGGCTGGTGCCGCGAGCATGCGGTGCTGCATCTCCTCCTCGCGCATCACCAGGACGACCAAGCGGAGACGCTGCTGCTGCGTCTGGCGCGCGGCAGCGGACTCGACGGGCTCGCCGCCATGTCGCCGTTGGCCGAGCGCGCCAGCGTCAGACTGCTGCGGCCATTGCTGAGGTCGCCCAAGACCCACCTCGTCGGCTATCTCGAAGCGCGCCGGCAAGCCTGGATCGACGATCCGAGCAATCGGGACCCCGCCAATGCGCGTGTCCGCATGCGTCAACTGCTGCCACGCTTGGCGGAGGAAGGCATGACGGTCACGCGCCTGGCCGAGACGGCGGAGCGGCTGGGCCAGGCCCGCGCGGTCGTCGAGGGCGCGACCAACCGGCTGCTCGCCCATGCGGTGGCGCTCTATCCCGAGGGTTATCTGCGCCTCGATACGGCCGCGCTGCGTTCCGCTGAGCCCGAGGTCGGGCTGCGCGCCCTGGCGCGGGCCGTTGCCTGCATCGGCGGCGCGATCTATGGCCCGCGCCTGGCGCGGCTGACCCGGCTCTACGAACAGATCGGCCGACACGCCGAAGGCGAGCCGACGCTCGGCCGTGGCCGCACATTGGGTGGCTGCCGCATCGTGCCGATGGCCAAGCCCGGCGTCGAGAGTTCGATCCTCGAAGTGCTCATTCTCCGCGAATCTGCCGCCGTGAGCCCGCCCGTCTCCCTCAATGATGAAGTGCCGGTGATCTGGGATGGTCGCTATGACGTAATCCCTGAACATCCGTATCGGATGCCCGCGATGCGGCGCGCAGGGGATCGGGAGGCGGCAGCGAATTGGACCATCGGCGCCCTCGGGGAAGCCGGCTGGCATGAGGTGCGGCGCTCCGGCTTTGCCCTGGAGCATGCCTTGCCGCGGGATGTCGTCATCACCCTGCCGGCCTTGCGCCGCCGGGGCAAATTAATGACGGTGCCGCACCTTGGTTACCGACGCGAGCCGCCCAATATGGATAAGAACAATAACGCCGCGAGATGGCAGGTGCGTTTTGCGCCGGTCTCGCCCCTGACGAAGGCCGGCTTTACGCTTGTTTAAGGGTGTCCACGACACTATTTATTAGCGGCTAGAAGCCATTGCATGCGATTCTGCCTCTCTTGAGGATCCCTCCGTCGGTTACCGGCTCGGATAGGACAAGGCTCAGACAGTGAATTTCGGAAAAAACCTCGCACTTTGGGTGATCATCGGCCTGCTGCTGATCGCACTCTTCAACATGTTTCAAGCGCCCTCCAATCGAGGCGCGCAGTCCCGTCTGGCCTTCTCCGACTTCCTGACCGAAGTCGACCGTGGCCAAGTGAGCGACGTCACCATTCAGGGGCAGACCATCAACGGCCATTTCGCCGACGGCCGCTCGTTTTCGACCTATGCCCCCAACGATCCCAATCTCGTTTCCAAGCTGAGCGAGAAGAGCGTCCGCATCTCCGCGGCCCCCGCCGAGGACGGTTCGCCCTCCCTGCTGGGTGTCCTGCTGTCCTGGTTCCCCATGCTGCTGCTGATCGGCGTGTGGATATTCTTCATGCGCCAGATGCAGTCCGGTGGCGGCAAGGCCATGGGCTTCGGCAAGTCGCGCGCCCGATTGCTGACCGAAAAGGTCGGCCGCGTCACCTTCGACGACGTGGCGGGCATCGACGAAGCCAAGACAGAGCTGCAGGAAATCGTCGAGTTCTTGAAGGACCCGCAGAAATTCCAGCGCCTGGGCGGCAAGATTCCGAAGGGCGTGCTGCTCGTCGGCCCGCCGGGCACCGGCAAGACCTTGCTCGCCCGCGCCATCGCCGGCGAGGCCAATGTGCCGTTCTTCACCATCTCGGGTTCCGACTTCGTCGAAATGTTCGTCGGCGTCGGCGCGTCCCGCGTGCGCGACATGTTCGAGCAGGGCAAGA
>CAZOBN010000184.1:0-5088 GCA_964577835.1 uncultured Rhizobiaceae bacterium | reverse complement strand
TGTCGCTGATCCTCGGTGCCGCCGGCAGAGCCAGCTATAGCTCGGCCTGGACGCCCCTGTCCGATGTCGCATTGCAAATGGCGATCGCGGAACTGCGCAAGAGCCTGCTTGGCCATGCCAGCGCCGAGGCGGAAGCCACGCTGCGGCTGGTCTTCGAACGCTCGACCCGCGACTTTCAAATCGAGAACTTCCGGCCAGACTTTCCGCCAAGCGTGCTTGCACGGAGCAAATAGCGCGCAACGCTTGCTTCTGGCCAAAAAAATGGGAAGCACATGACAAACTACTTACTGTATCGATTCACGTTCGCTATTGTTTCTTTCTGCCTATTGAACATCCCGGCCAAGTCCGCCGAGATCTACAGCAGCATTCTATCTCCGGGAAATCAAACGAGCGGCGCCGGATCGGGCATTCCGGCGGGGGTTGAGCAGGCGAATTACTTCATTGCTACGAGCAACGTTTCATCGCCAGCATCGACGTCACTCTCAGGACACCCTTCACGGCCACCGGCAGCGACTTTTCTGTGTCGATTTACACCGATGCGACTGGCCTGCCCGGGACGTTGTTGGGCTCGTCATCAGTGTCTGCCCAACTGACGATTTTTCCGGCCGTCTATTCACTGCCATTCTTCTCGATACCTGTCCTTGCCGGAGAAAAATACTGGGTTGGCATCGGCAACTCGGGCTCCACATCATTCACTTGGAACAACTCACTGCTTGGTACCCTTCAATCGGAGCCTTTTCGCCAGGGGGTAGTTAGCAATTCAGCTTGGGCGATCTTGGAACGTTTCGGGTGAACGGGGCAATCAATGCCGTGCCTGAGCCATCGATCTTGTCGGTATTCGGCGGCGCGCTCGTGTCACTCATTGTGATGGTTTGGCTCGAGGCTCGGCAGCGGAGCGGGTACAACTCCCAAACCCCGGCTGATGGTTGACAAGGGACGTAGGCTCGACGCCGCCATACATCGGTAAGCGAAGCGCAAACTCGGATAGCTCGGCTGTGCCCCCAGCATGATGGGCTCAGCAGCACCTGATTCTTTCAATATCGCCTGTCCGAACAGAAAACCGCGGGGGAGCCGAGGCTCGACCCTGCTTGTGAATGCTGGCTCCGTGGGAGGGATTCGAACCCCCGACCCGGTGGTTAACAGCCACCTGCTCTACCACTGAGCTACCACGGAAAAAGCCGTCCGTTGCTCGCGACATGGGCCGTGGTCCAGCCCTGCCTCCCGCAACGAGGGCGCGGTTATATCAGACCGATTCCGTCCTGACCAGAGTCTCCACGCAGGAGATTGCGGGGAGATTTCGGGCTCGTGTGCTCGATCCGGCGATAGCGGGACAGGCGGTGAGGCTGCGCTGCGTCGCGTCGGTATCGGCATCGTCGCCATTCTCGGGCGAGGCGCGCGCTCCGCGCACATCTCCCGCCGCGGCGAAGGACCGCGCCGGCGCCTCTCGTGCGCTGTGAAGGTGCGCGACGCTGCCGCGCACCGGCACATAGGTTCAGCGCGCGTGGGGCGCGCCGCTGTTCGTCGATCGCTGGGGAGACAGTGGAGGCCGGAGGGGGAATCGAACCCCCGGTGCGGGATTTGCAGTCCCGAGCATTGCCACTTTGCTATCCGGCCTTAACCATTGACTAACCTTGCCTGGACCATGATCCCCAAGCTGGATCCCGCAGGCACCGCCATGGGATCGTCGGCGGGAGGCGACATATAGGCTGCGCCTCCATCCGGGGTCAAGGGCGGGGCAACGGAAGCACACCAGGCCCGCGATATCGCCCATGCCGCCCCCAACCGGCGCGCGGGCGTTGTTTTTGCGTGGAATGGCAAGTATATAAGCGCGATGGTCCGCCTTTAACCATATCGGGGCAGGCTGGCCATATCTCGTCGGCAAGGTCAGTTTTAGAGTCGTTGACATCATGATCGATTTTGCAACAGCCCGGCGCAACATGGTCGACAACCAGATTAGGCCGAATCGAGTGACGTCTCCGGCATTGCTTCAGGCTTTGCTGGAAGTCCCGCGCGAGCTGTTCGTTCCGGAGACGGCGCGTGGCATTGCCTATGTGGACGAGGATATTCCGCTGCAATCGACGGCGGAAACCGGGCCGCGCTGGCTCATGGAGCCGATGGTCTTCGCCCGTCTGCTGCAGGCGGCCGAAATCGAGAAGTCCGAGGTCGTGCTCCATATCGGCTGCGGTTCCGGTTACGGCACCGCCGTTCTGTCGCGCCTGGCCGCCACTGTCGTCGCGGTCGAGAGCGATCCGGCATTGAGCGCGGTCGCCACCGGCATCCTCGAACGGCTGAAGGTGGACAATGTCGCCTTCATCGCGGGCGACCTGAAAAAGGGTTGCCCGGCTCAGGGCCCTTACGGCGTGATCGTGTTCGATGGCGCCATCAGCCGCATCGACGAGCAAATCGGCGATCAGCTCGCGGAAGGCGGTCGCCTGGTCGCGGTTCTGCGCGACGGCCCCGGAATGGGCAAAGCGATCCTGGCCTTGCGCCGCGGCGGCAAGCTGTCCCATCGCATCCTGTTCGACGCCGGCACGCCTTATCTGCCCGGCTTTGCGCCTGAACCGAGTTTCGTGTTCTAGAACTTGCCTCGCAAGGAGACCGAATGAACGCATTTCTATCGTCGATCCGCCGGCCAACAAGAGCCGCTCTCGCCGTCCTCGGAACCCTGGCGATGCTCGTTTCGGCACCGGACCTCGGAGCCGAAACCCTCGAGGAAGCCTTGGCCAAGGCCTATGAAACCAACCCGACGCTGCTCGCGCGGCGCGCCCAGTTGCGCGCCACCGACGAAGGGGTGCCTCAGGCGCTCTCCGGCTGGCGGCCGACGGTCTCGGTGAGCGGCGATATCTCCCGTCAGCACAGCTACAACAACACCCGTTCGTCGCCGACCTCCCGTTACACCACGCCCTACGGGGCGTCTCTCGACGTGACCCAGCCGCTTTATAACTTCACCACTTCGCCGGCGGTATCGCGTGCCGAGAACAACGTGCGCGCCGAGCGCGCCGCGCTGCATTCGGCGGAGCAGGCCGTGCTGCAGTCGGTGATCGATGCCTTTTTGGCCGTGCTGCGCGACCAGGCGATCGTCGAGCTCAACATCAACAACGAACAGCGCCTGCGCCGTCAGTACGACGCCACCAACGACCGTTTCCGGGTCGGCGAAGTGACACGGACCGACGTGTCGCAGGCCGAAGCTCGCCTGGCGCGCGCCACCGCCGACCGGGTCCAGGCGGAGGGTAATCTGGCCGCCTCCCGCGCGGTCTATCGCACTGTCGTCGGCGACTATCCCGGCAGCCTCGTGGTCCCCGGCCCGCTGGCCGATATTCCCGCCAATGTGGACGAAGCCGCCACTTTGGCGTCGGCCAACAATCCCGTCGTGAAAGCGGCGGAATTCACCGAGCTCGCCGCGCGCGACAATATCCGTGCCATCGAAGGCGAGCTGTGGCCCGAGTTCAACCTGCGCGGCTCGGTCTCGGCGGATGAGCATGCTGCCGGCAGCGCCACCCACGCCAACGCGGCGTCGATTCTTGCCGAGGTCAACATCCCGCTCTATACCGCCGGCTCGGTGGCCGCGCGCGTCCGCGCCGCCAGGCACACCGCGGTGCAACGCCGCCAACAGCTCGACGAAGCGCGCCGCGACGCCATGGAAACGGCGACACGGTCGTGGGAGCTGCTCGAAACCGCGCGCGCCAGCCTGCGCGCGCTGACCTCGGAAATCGCGGCGGGCGAAATCGCCTTGGAAGGAGTGGAGAAGGAAGCGCTGGTCGGCTCGCGCACCGTGCTCGACGTGCTCGACGCCGAGCAGGAGCTGCTCAATGCCCGCGTCAACCAGGTCTTGGCGCGCCGCGACGAGGTGGCCGCCTCCTATCAGCTGAAGTCCTCGGTCGGCGGGCTGACCGCCCGCGAACTCGTCCTGCCGGTGCAACTCTATGATGTTGAGCAGAATTATCGCGGTTCGCGCAACAAGTGGTGGGGCACCCGCATCGAAGGGGAGGCGGAGTGAACCGTCAGACTTCGAACGCCGGCAGCCTGTCTTACGCGGCTGAGAATTATTTGATACTGTCCTCGCCAGCTGGCGTAGCCGGGCCTTTGACAGCCGGCGCGGCCGGACCAATCTTCTGCGGACGTCGTTGAGATGACAGATACCAAGGCTCAGGCTGAACCGACAATGGAGGAAATCCTGGCCTCCATTCGCCGCATCATCTCCGAGAACGACGAGGAGCAGGAGGCGAAGAAGCGGATTGAGGCCACGCCGGCCAGCCCGGCCCCCGTTGTCGCGGCGGCGGCAGTGCTCGAACTCACCGACATGGTGACCGAGGACGGCACGGTGGTCAGCCTCGCCGACGGACAGCAGCGGGATGGCGTGATCGAGGCCGAAGCGAAGGACGAAATCGTCGAGGCCGAAGTGGAGACCGAAATCGCTGCCGAGGCGCCGGACAGCAATTCCATGGACGAGGCCGTAGCGAGTGTCGAGCAAGTGGATAGTATGGAGGTGACGATGGAAAACCCGAAAGACGATTCGGTGGAATTCGCCCCCTCCAATGAACCGACCAAAAACACCGGAGCTTCCATGGACAACGGCTTGGTTTCGGCGGCGACCGCGGCTGCGGCGACCGCGACTTTCGCCCAATTGGCCCGCACCCTGTCCCAGGAACCGGCAACCGCGGGCAATATGGCCCTGGGCTCCGGCCGCACCCTGGAGGATTTGGTCAAAGAGATGCTTCGCCCCATGCTCAAGGAGTGGCTCGACAATAACCTGCCGACCATGGTCGAGCATATGGTACGCCGCGAGCTGGACCGCATGACACGGCGCGCCGGGGACGTGTAATCTCTCCCGGAGCGCGCCGGCCGTCCCCGGCCAAGCCGCTCCGTCCTTAGCCTTTCAGAAACAGGAAACGTCCGTGCTGGAGAAAACCTTTCGGCCCGCTGAGGTCGAGGTCAAGCATTACGCCAAGTGGGAATCCACGGGCGCTTTCACCGCCGATCCGTCCAGCACCCGCCCGACCTTCACCATCGTCATCCCGCCGCCGAACGTCACCGGCAGCCTGCACATGGGCCATGCGCTCAATAATACCCTGCAGGACCTGTTGGTGC
>CAZOBN010000183.1:0-5094 GCA_964577835.1 uncultured Rhizobiaceae bacterium | reverse complement strand
GGCGCTCCGGCCCGCCGCAGATCGGGATCAGCCAGTCCGAGCGCATCTGCAGGTCGTCGTTGAGCGCCTTCATCGACGTGTAGTTGAACGTGTAGCGCGATTCCTGGCCGCGCGCGGCCCAGATCAAGGTCTCGTGCGCGTTGGTGAAGCGCCGGCCGCGGAAGTTCGGCATCGGGTTGGTCTTGCGCCAGATCACGTCGTTGAGGATCCAGAAGCCGAGATCCTGCAGGATGGCGCCGACGCGGAAGATGTTGTGGTAGCTGCCGATCACCCAGAGCGAGCCGTCGTCGCGCAGCACGCGGCGCGCCGCCTTGAGCCAGCCGCGGGTGAAGCGGTCGTAGTCCTCGAAGTCGGCGAAGCGGTCCCACTCCTCGTCGACGCCGTCGACCCTGGAATTGTTCGGCCGCCGCAGGTCGCCCTTGAGCTGCAGGTTATAGGGCGGGTCGGCGAACACCATATGGACCGAGCGCTCGGCCAGGCAATTCATCGCCTCGACGCAATCGCCCACCAGAACTTCCTGCGTGTTCATCGGTTCCCCCATGGGGCCGAGGATGATTCACCGGCGACTCGCCGTCAATTGGTATTTTGAATCAAGGGCTTAGCCGAAGTTGTCCACACAACCGGTGGGAGTCCGCGGAGTCGCGGACTCAAGATGTAGCGGCGGAGGCGCGGGGCGATGCGGTATGCTTCGCACGCTCTTTCAAAAAGATCGTCACCCCGGATGTCATGCTCCGCATGCTTAAGCACGGCGTCCGGGTGACGAATTGAGAGGATGCCGGCGTCGCAATTGGCGTCGGTGATTCCCTCCCCCCTTGCGGGGGAGGGCCGGGGTGGGGGGAATGATCGAGCGCGTCCACCCACCCCCACCCGCTCGCTGACGCTCGCCTCCTCCCCCGTCGAGGGGGAGGAGCCAAAGAAGCTCGCGGCTAAAGCACCTCGTTCTCCGCCGCTCTTTTCCCGTCATGGCCCGATTCAATCGGGCCATCTCAGGCCGTGACGGATTCCGTCAAAGCACCTCGTCCGCCGCCGCCAGCGGCAGGGTCAGTTGCGCGACGGGGGCGAAGGAGCGGCGGTGGTGGGGGGTGACGCCGAGGCGCGCCAGGCCGTCGAGATGCGCGGGCGTGCCGTAGCCGACGTTGGTCTCCCAGCCGTAGCCGGGGAAGTCGCGCGCGAGCGCGATCATCTGGCGGTCGCGCGTCACCTTGGCGATGATCGAGGCCGCCGCGATCGACAGGCATTTGGCGTCGCCGTCGATCACCGCGCCGACCTTGCACGGCAGCGCCTTGGGCGCGCGGTTGCCGTCGATCAGCGCCGTGTCGGGCACGCCGCCGAGCACGGCGACGGCGCCGTCGAGCGCGCGGCCCATGGCGACGAAGGTGGCCTGCAGGATATTGATGCGGTCGATCTCCTCGACCGAGGCGCTGGCGATGCCGAACCAGAAGCCGTCGCCCGCGAAGCCCATCAGCTTCTCGTAGACCTCCTCGCGCGCCTCGCGATGCATCTGCTTGGAATCGTCGATCTTGCGCACCAGGCGGCGCGGCAAGCGCGTGGGGTCGATCACCACGGCGGCGGCGAACACCGGGCCGGCGAGCGGCCCGCGTCCGGCCTCGTCGATGCCGGCGACGCGGCCACCCAGCGTGGTCTCCATCTTGAAGTTCGGCATCCGCCCAACGCCCCTGCAACTACGACTGCGGCCGCATCGTCTGCGAGGCTCTTTCTCCTTCTGTCACCCTCGGGCTTGACCCGAGGGCCCATTCCGCCGGCAGCTCAGTGTCGGCATCATGGCATGGATCCTCGGGTCAAGCCCGAGGATGACGAATGAATGTGAGGTCCGCCTATGCGACCGCAGCAACTAGCCACCACTTGTGCTGCGATTCTCGCTGGCGGGCAAGCTGGGATCGGCCGCCGGCGAGGTGTCGGGTGAATTTGTTGTGGATGGTTCTGGGGACGATTGTGTGGATGAGGCCGCATCGCCGGCACGGGCGCCATTGCCGGCCCCGCCATTGCCGCGCATGGCGCGCAGCTTTTCGGCGGCGGTCCGGGCGGCGGCGAGCGCGGCGAGCCGCGAGCGCGCCGCCATCTCGAGGGTCTCCCGGCCGAGCAGCAGGCGCACGATCTCGCGGAACGAGGTGATCGAGAGCGCCATGATCGGCACCAGGCGGCGCGCGACCGCGAGCCACAGCGGGCTGATCATCAGCGAGAGCGCGATGACCGCGACGGTGAGCCGGTAGCCGTCGGGCGCGATCAGGCCGGCGGCCGCCGCGGTCGCCAGCAGCACGAAGGAGAATTCGCCGATCTGGCCCATCACCACGCCCGACAGGAAGGAGCGGTCCCACGGGTTGCCGAGCACGCGCAGGGCGCCGATGTTGAGCGCGGTCTTGAACAGGGTGACGAGCAGCAGCCAGGCCAGCACCTGGCCGAGATTGTCCCAGATGAACCGCAGGTCGATGAGCAGCCCGACCGACAGGAAGAACACCATCATGAACAGGCTCTGGATCGGCTGGGTGCTGTGGATCATCGCCTTGGACTGCTCGGTGTTGCCGATCAGGATGCCGGCGAGGAAGGCGCCGTAGGCGGGCGACAGGCCGAGCAACCCGCTCGCCGCCGCGGCACCGAGGCAGAGGGCGAGCGCGGCGATGGCGCGCAGGTCCGGGTTGCTTGCGATGCGCTCGACGATGGGCAGGCGGATGCCGCCGCGCTTGTCGAGGAACAGCAGGAAGACGACGAGGAAGCCGACGGCGAGCGCCACCTGGACCAGGCCGATCAGCGAGAAGCCGTCGCGCGACAGGTCGCGCACGATCAGCATCATCGGCACCACGGCGAGGTCCTGGGCGATCAGCACGGCGATGGTGAGCCGGCCGGTGTCGCTCTCCATCTCGCCGATCGCCTCGAGGATCTTGATGGCGACGGCGGTCGAGGACAGCGCCATGACGAAGCCGGCGACGATGGCGGCCTCGCGCGTCCAGCCCATGAGGCCGGCGAGCAGGAAGGCGAAGCACAAGGCGCCGACGATCTGCAGCGCCATGCAGGCGAGCGCCGTGCGCCAGACCTTGAGGAAGCTGGCGAGCGGCAGCTCCATGCCGATGAGGAACAGCAGCATGAGCACGCCGATCTCGGCGAACAGCGAGATCAGGTCGCGATCGACCACGAGCCCGATGGCGGAGGGGCCGAGCAGCACGCCGGCCAGGATATAGCCGACCAGCGCCGGCTGCCGCAGCCGCGTCATCGCCATGCCGCCGAGCAGGGCGGCTAAGCCGACGATGGCGATGGCGACGAGACTGTCGTGATGCGGCATGGGCCTCCGCGAGAGCCAGTGTGTTTCGACGGGCCCGCCGAGGTTACAGGGGGCGGCGTTACATTTTCAATAACAGCGCGGCGGTGTGGTTTGCGCCTGTTCCTGGCTCGTCATGGCACGGCTCGACCGGGCCATCTCATGCCAGCGTCGTCCGACGCCTGCATCGAAAGCGCTGTGATGACGGGCTTGCCTGGTGCATCTCTCAACGGCTGTTGCGCCATCCTGATTCGTCATGGCACGGCTTGACCGGGCCATCTCTCTCAAACGAGCGTGTCGTAAAGGTCCTTCCATCCCGGGTTCTGTGAAACGATGAGATCGATTTTCCAGGCGCGCCGCCATTTCTTCATCCGGCCTTCACGTTGGATCGCCTGTTCGATGGTCTCGTGGCGCTCGACATAGACCAGGCGCTGCAGGTTGTAGCGTTTCGTGAAGCCGGTGATGAGACCTTCGCGGTGCTCATGAGCGCGGCGCGGAAGATCGCTCGTGACGCCCACGTAGAGCGTGCCATCGGGCTTGTTGGTCGTGATGTAGACCCAGCCGCCCTTCTGCATCGCGCGACCTTTGCGAGAGATGGCCCGGTCGAGCCCACGGCTGTCCGGTTAAGGCCTGCGGAGGATGGAAGCGCCGATTCGTGGATGCCCCGAAGTCATGCGAATGCGTGCCTATGCACGACGTCGGGGCATGACGGTTTTTATTGGATTTCCGCCCAGTTTCGTCATGGCCCGATTTAGTCGGGCCATCCACGTCAAGCCATTGCTTGTGACTGTGACGATCGGTGTCCGTCCTCCGCGAACCCACCATCGAATATCATCCTGTCAGCGTTTCCCTGGGAAACCCGGATGCTGAACCGGACAGCCGTGGGTCGAGCCGGGCCATGACGATTCTTTTAAAAGCGACGCGTCTAACGTTGCGTCAGGCCATGACGGGGGCTTTTTAGCGGCGCCCTTTAGCGCTCCTCGCCTACAACAGACTCAACTGATCGCCCGCTTTCGGCGGTGGGGCGAATTTGGTGGTGTCGAGGGGGAAGCGGGTTTTGTTGAAGCCGATCTTGCGGCAGGCGAGATCGAAGCGGGTCTTGATGAGTTCCGCATACTGGCCCTCGCCGCGCATGCGCGAGCCCCAGCGCGGGTCGTTGAGCCGGCCGCCGCGGGTGTCCTTGATGAG
Organism: uncultured Rhizobiaceae bacterium; assembly: GCA_964577835.1. GTDB lineage: Bacteria > Pseudomonadota > Alphaproteobacteria > SMXQ01 > SMXQ01 > CAVVYA01. Next base: position 635 of record CAZOBN010000183.1, on the reverse strand, counting down.
GCTCTGAACATGCTTGGCCTTCATCGGGTAATAGGCCTCGAGCCATTCGGCGAACAGGTCCTTGATCTCGTGCGGCATGCGCAGCAGCACATAGCCGGCGCGCCGCGCCCCCGCGTCCCACGCCGCGGCCAGCAGATCCTCGATCTCGGCGTCGTTGAGCCCGGGGATGATCGGCGCCGTCATCACGCCGGTCGGGATGCCGGCGTCGGCCAGCGCCTTGATGGTGGCGAGTCGGCGGTGCGGCGCGGCGGCGCGCGGCTCCATGTTGCGCGCGAGCCGCGGATCGAGCGTGGTGAGCGACAGATGCACGGTGGCGAGGTTCCGCTTCGCCATGGAGCTGAGGATGTCGATGTCGCGCGCCACCAGCGCCGATTTGGTGACGATGCCGGTCGGCTGGTTGAAGGCGCTCATCACCGCGAGGATGCCGCGGGTGATCTTGTGCTCGCGCTCGATCGGCTGGTAGGGATCGGTGTTGGTTCCCATGGCGATGATCGCGCATGTGTAGCGCGGGTTGCGCAGCTCCTGCTCCAACAGCTTCGCCGCGTCGAACTTGGCGACCAGCCTGGTCTCGAAATCGAGCCCCGGCGAGAAGCCGAGATAGGCATGGGTCGGCCGCGCGAAACAGTAGATGCAGC
>CAZOBN010000182.1:0-5154 GCA_964577835.1 uncultured Rhizobiaceae bacterium | reverse complement strand
CGCGATAAATCTTTGCTTGCGGGCCGTCCGGCGCCGACACCACCACCGGCGCGCTGGCGTCCGAGGTTTCGCGGATCACCATTTCCAATGGCACCTCGCCGAGGAAGGCGACGCCGAGCCGCTCGGCCTCCCGCTTCGCGCCGCCGTGGCCAAAGATATCGTAACGTTTGCCGGTGTCGGGGGCGAGGAAATAGCTCATATTCTCGACGATGCCGAGCAGCGGCACGTCGACTTTCTTGAACATGTTCAAGCCTTTGCGCGCGTCGATCAGGGCGAGGTCCTGCGGCGTCGAGACGATCACCGCGCCGGCCAGCGGCACTTGCTGGGCCATGGTAAGCTGCGCGTCGCCGGTGCCGGGCGGCATGTCGACCACCAGCACGTCGAGCTCGCCCCATTCCACGTCGCGCAGCATCTGCTCGAGGGCGCCGATCACCATCGGCCCGCGCCAGATCATCGGCGTGTCCTCGGCGACGATGAAGCCCATGGACATGGCCTTGACGCCGTAGCGCGTCATCGGCTTGAGCCGCTTGTCGGACGTCGCTTCGGGGCGGCCCTTGATGCCGAGCATGCGCGGCAGGGAGGGGCCGTAGATGTCCGCGTCGAGAATGCCGATACGCTTGCCTGCCGCCGACAGGGCGAGCGCCAGATTGACCGCCACGGTGGATTTGCCGACGCCGCCCTTGCCGGATGCGACGGCGAGGATGTGTTTGACGCCCGGCACCAGCGGCTTGTTGGCCGGCGCGTGACCGGTCGCCGCCTGCCGGCGCGCGGCGGCCACATCGGATTGCGAGGATTGCGCGCCTGACGATTGCACGATGGTCGGCGCCGCGCCGTGCATATGTCCGCCCGGGCCGTGGTCGTGCGCCGGATGAGCGGCGGCGGCACGCGCGCCACTGCCGGCCGGCCGTTCGGCGGTCAGCACCGCTGTCACGGATGTGACGCCGGGCAGCCTCATAACGGTCTGTTCCGCCGCCTTGCGCAGCGGCTCGAGGCGTGGGCCGCGCTCGGGCTCGACTTCGATGGAAAAGCCGACATTGCCCTGGCGGATCACCACACCCGACACCATGCCGAGACTGACGATATCGCCGCCGCGTTCGGCGTCGTTAACCGTGCGCAGTGCGTTGAGCACGTCTTGTTCTGTGACGTTTGGCATCTTGGAAAACCGGCTGCTGCAACCAACCTATGCAGGGGCGCGCCGGGAGGCGCGTTGCGTCATGGGTCAAGCTGTCATATAAGGCAGGACCATCCTATTGCAAAGACATGCTTTCCGCCGCGCGCGGCGGATCACCCAACACGAAGGACACGAGAATGCCTTGGTCAAATCAGGGGGGCGGCGGCCCGTGGGGCTCTGGCGGCGGCTCGGGCGGCGGTGGCGGTCCGAGCCCATGGGGTCGGGGCTCCGGCGGCGGCGGTGGCCCGCAGCCGCCCAATCTCGAAGATTTGATCCGGCGCGGCCAGGACCGATTCAAGCGTGTCTTCCCGGGCGGCGGCGGCGCCGGTCCGGTCATTCTGTTCGGCATCGCGGCCATGGTGCTGCTGTTGCTGTGGCTGTGCACCTACCGCGTGCTGCCCGATGAGCAGGGCATCGTCTTGCGCTTCGGCGAGTGGGTGCGCACCTCGACGCCCGGCCTCAATTTCAAACTGCCCGATCCGATCGAAACGGTGACCAAGCCGAAGGTGACGCGGGTCAATCGCGTCGACGTCGGCTTCCGCATGGTCGGCCCGGTGAACGCGCCGCAGAGCATCCGCTCGGTGCCTGAGGAAGCCTTGATGCTGACCGGCGACGAGAACATCGTCGACATCAACTTCACGGTGTTCTGGGTCATCAAGGACGCCGGCAAGTTCCTGTTCAACATCCGCGGCCCGGAGGCGACCGTGAAGGCGGCGGCCGAGAGCGCCATGCGCGAGGTCATCGGCCGCAGCCCGATCCAGCCGATTCTCGCCGAAGGCCGCCGCAAGATCGAGCAGGACGCCGATGTCCTGCTGCAACGCATTCTCGACGAGTATGGCGCCGGGGTGGACATCACCCAGCTGCAACTGCAGAAGGTCGATCCCCCGGGTCCGGTGGTCGACGCCTTCCGCGACGTGCAGCGCGCGCGCGCCGATTTGGAGCGCCAGCGCAACGAAGCCGAGGCCTATCGCAACGACGTCATTCCGCGCGCCCGCGGCGAGGCGGAACGGCTGATCCAGGAAGCCGAAGGCTACAAACAGGAGGTGGTGGCCCGGGCGGAAGGCGATGCCAACCGCTTCCTCGCGGTCTATCGCCAGTTCACCCTGGCCAGGGACGTGACGCAGCAGCGCATCTATCTCGAGACCATGGAAGAAATCCTGCGCCGCACCAACAAGATCATCATCGACCAGGCGGCCCAGGGCTCGCCCGGCGTGGTGCCATACCTGCCGCTGCCGGAAATCCAGCGCCGCCAGCAGACCCAACCCCAGACGGGAGCCGGCCGATGAGCAGAAATCTGACGATCGTCGGTATCGTTACCGCCGCGGTGATCGTGCTCGGTCTGTGGAGCACCTTCATCGTGCATCAGACCGAGCAGGCGATCGTGCTTCGCTTCGGCAACCCGGTGCGGGTGATCACCGAGCCGGGACTCAAGTTCCGGATCCCGGTGGCGGAGACCGTCGAGACCTTCGACAAGCGTGTGCTCGACAGCGATCCGGAGGCGGAAGAAGTGATCGCCGCCGACCAGAAGCGGCTGGTGGTCGACGCCTTCGCCCGTTATCGCATCGTCGATCCCTTGCTCTACTACCAGGCGGTCAGCAACGAGCAGGGCCTGCGCGCCCGGCTCGAGCGGATCATCAACGGCACGCTGCGTAACGTGGTCGGCAACGTGACACTGGCCTCGGTGCTCTCGGAAGAGCGCGCCGCGATCATGTCTGAAATTCAGAAGCAGGTGCAGAACGAGGCGAAGAGCTTCGGCATCGACGTCATCGACGTCCGCATCCGGCGCGCCGACCTGCCTCAGGCCAACAGCGAAGCGATCTACGCCCGGATGAAGTCCGAGCGCGAACGCGAGGCCAAGGAATTCCGTGCCCAAGGTGCCGAACTGGCCCAGCGTATCCGCGCGCGCGCCGATCGCGAACGCACGGTGCTGCTGGCCGATGCCGCCAAGCAGGCCCAGATCCTGCGCGGCGACGGCGACGGCCAGCAAGTCCAGATCTGGGCTCAGGCCGCCAACCAGGACCCGGCGTTCTTCTCCTTCTACCGGTCCATGGAGGCCTATCGCAGCGCGCTCGGCAGCGACACCACCCTCGTGCTCCAGCCCGACAGCGATTTCCTCAGGTATTTCCGCGATGTGACCGGAAAGCCGCCGGTCAAGCCGGCGGGTCGCTGAGAGACGCTCGCAAAAGGCAGGGCCTGGAAGAAGACCCGGGCCCTGCCTAAATTGAACCATAATTGATGCCTAGGTTCCGTAAATCCCCGCGTCGTTGCACTCTTTGCAACTGTCTGAAACGCGGAGCATAGTCGAGCCAAGATAACACCACGATCCGGTGCTTGCGTCCGCTCGGCCTTCCCGGTCGGTCGCGGCGCCAGCAGGACGAATGGAGATTGCAGTGACGCAGGTTGAATTTGTGGAGTCCGCAGCGTCGAGTCCTTTCCGCATGTTCGGCGCCATGCGTCGCCGCGTGGCCCGCCGGGCCGCCAGCGCCGGCGTCATGGCCCTGCTCGTCGTGAGCTTCGCGCTGCCGTCGATCGGCCCGACCCACGCTCAGAGCCGCGGCGCACCCGACAGTTTCGCCGATCTGGCGGAAAAGCTGCTGCCCGCGGTGGTCAATATCTCCACCACCCAGGTCAACAAGGAGCGCCAGCAACAGCGCGGGCCGGAAATTCCCCAGTTCCCGCCGGGCTCGCCCTTCGAGGAATTCTTCCGCGACTTCTTCGACCGCAACCGTCCGGAATCCCAGCCGCGCCGCACCACATCGCTGGGCTCCGGCTTCATCGTCGATGCCAGCGGCTACATCGTCACCAACAACCATGTGATCGAGGACGCCGACGAGGTCACCGTCATCCTGCATGACGATACCAACCTCAAGGCGAAGGTCATCGGGCACGATGCCAAGACCGACATCGCGCTGCTCAAGGTCGAGGCGACCAAGCCCCTGCCGTTCGTCAAGTTCGGCGATTCCGACAAATCGCGCGTCGGCGATTGGGTGGTGGCGATCGGCAATCCATTTGGCCTCGGTGGCACGGTGACCGCGGGCATCATCTCCGCCCGCGCCCGCGACATCCAGTCCGGTCCCTATGACGACTATCTGCAGACCGACGCGTCGATCAATCGCGGCAACTCCGGCGGCCCGATGTTCAACATCGCGGGCGAGGTGATCGGCGTGAACACGGCGATCTTCTCGCCGTCCGGCGGCAGCATCGGCATCGGCTTCGCCATTCCGTCGAGCCTCGCTGCGCCGGTGGTTGCCCAATTGCGCGAGTTCGGCAAGACGCGGCGCGGCTGGCTCGGTGTGCGCATCCAGTCGGTGACCGACGAGATCGCCGAGAGCCTTGGGCTGGCGAAGCCGCGCGGCGCGCTGGTCGCCGGCGTCACCGAGCAGGGGCCGGCCGAGAAGGCGGGCCTTGAGGCAGGCGACGTGATTCTGCGCTTCGACGGCCGCGAGATCGCCGAAATGCGCCGTCTGCCGCGCGTCGTCGCCGAAACGCCGATCGACAAGGAAGTGAACGTCCTGGTCTGGCGTAAGGGCAAGGAGCAGACCGTCAGGGCCAAAGTCGGCGAGCTCAAGGAAGACGAGGTCGCCGTCGCCGCCAAGCCGGACGACAGCAAGAAGGAGCAGGCGCCGCGCGGCGGCGTCTCGATCCTCGGCCTGACCCTGTCGGACCTCACCGGTGCGTTGCGCTCGCAGTTCAAGCTGGCCAACGAGGCTAAGGGCGTGGTCGTCGTCGATGTGGCGCCGAACAGCCCGGCGAGCGAAAAGGGCATCCGTCCTGGCGAGCTCATCATCGAGGTCGCCCAGGACAAGGTGGACAACCCGAACGACGTCAAGGCGAAGATCGACAAGGCGCGCGCCGCGAAGCGCAAGTCGATCCTGCTGCTCGTCGAGCGCCAGAGCGATCAGCGCTTCGTCGTGCTGCCGCTCGACAAGGGCTAGTACTGGCTATCATTGAAGCAAGAGTCACCCCCACCCCGGCCCTCCCCC
>CAZOBN010000181.1:0-5162 GCA_964577835.1 uncultured Rhizobiaceae bacterium | reverse complement strand
CCGGTGATCGCCGCGGTGCGCGTGCCGCCGTCGGCCTGCAGCACGTCGCAGTCGATGCGGATCTGACGTTCGCCGAGCGCCGGAAGATTCGTGATCGCACGGAGCGAGCGGCCGATCAGGCGCTGGATCTCCTGGGTGCGTCCGCTCTGCTTGCCCCGCGCGGCCTCGCGATCGGTGCGGGTGTGGGTCGAGCGCGGCAGCATGCCGTATTCGGCGGTCACCCAGCCGCGTCCCGAGTCGCGCAGGAATGGCGGCACCTTTTCTTCCACGCTCGCGGTGCACAGAACATGGGTATCGCCGAAGCGGGCGAGGCAGGAGCCCTCGGCGTATTTGGCCGCGCCTGGCTCGAGGGTGACGGAACGGAGTTGATCGGTGGCGCGTCCGGAAGGTCGCATGGGAGGTCCTTGCTGGTCAGCTACGATTTTACAGGATTGGCGCGCAAGCTAACCTCTCGCCCTGTTGCCGTCCAGCATCGCGCATCGGTCCGGATCAGCGGGCCGTTTTACCCCCGTCGTGGCGCAGCATGCGGCCACGGGCGGGCGCTTCCCGCCGGGTGTCATAGCCGATGCGCTTGTTGGAGTCATGGGGACCGCTGCGGGTGCCCATGAAAATCAAGGGACCCGAGCCGGTATTCTCCAGCGCGTAGAACGAACCGCCGCGGATCAGCGCCGCCATGCCCGGCGTGAGCACCGACTTGCCGCCGTCGGGAAAGGTCATGGAGCACTCGCCTTCCAGGACCAGCATGGTCTGGTCCTGGTTATGGCAGTGCATCTCCTCACGCTCGCCCGGCCGCGCATAATGCACCCAGGCATGCATTTTCCGGGTATCCATCACCATGATGCGCGATTCCTCGCGTTTGGCGTAGCCCGCCAGATCCAGGATCTCGATTGCCATGACGTCCTCCCACGGTCTCTTATTCTTCTATCCTAGGATGGCGAACTCCGGCCGTCACGCGCTTGGATGGTCTCGGGATCGCTATTTCGGGCAAGATAAGCAGGCGCCTCCGTTGACGTTGGGGGTCCCCGTCACTAGATTCCGGGCCAGGGCCGGATTCAGCGATGTCCGGCCACGATTCACGGCATTATGATCGGTCATGACCACGGGACCCAAAGCGGCCATCACCGAGCTCAACGAGCGTTCCCGCGAGATCTTCCGCAATATCGTCGAGTCTTATGTGGAAACCGGGGAGCCGGTGGGTTCGCGCACTCTGTCGCGGCGCCTCGCCGCGCATTTGTCGCCGGCTACCATCCGCAATGTGATGTCCGACCTGCAGGATGCCGGGCTGCTCTTTTCGCCCCACACCTCCGCGGGTCGGTTGCCCACCGAGGCCGGGCTCAGGATGTTCGTCGACGGCCTGCTCGAACTGGGCGGCCTGACCAAGGAAGAACGCCGCGACATCGAGAGCAAGTGCGGCGCCGCCGGCAAGAGCTACGAGGAGGCTTTGGCCGAGGCCTCGACCATGCTGTCCGGTCTGTCGCGCTGCGCCGGGCTGGTGACCGCGCCGAAGGCGGAAACCCCGCTCAAGCATATCGAGTTCGTCGGGCTCGCCAACGGCCGCGCCTTGGTGGTCATGGTGGCCGAGAACGGCTTGGTCGAAAATCGCCTGATCGATGTGCCGTTGGGGGTTCCGGCCTCCTCTCTGATCGAGGCGACGAATTATCTGAATGCCAAGTTGGTCGGGCGCACGCTCAAGGACGCGCGCCGCGAAATCATCGCCGAGCTCGAGGAACATCGCGCGCAATTGGATCGTTTGACGAGTCAATTGGTCGAGCAGGGCCTTGCGACCTGGTCCGGCGAGCAGAAAGGCGGCTATCTGATCGTCCGAGGCCAGGCCAATCTGCTGGAGAATATCACGGCGCTCGAGGATCTGGAACGCATTCGCGGCCTGTTCCAGGCGCTCGAAACCAGGGAAACCATGGCCAAACTCGTCGATCTGGCGACCACCGCCGATGGCGTGCAAATATTCATCGGCGCGGGCAACGAACTGTTCCGCAACGCCGGCTGTTCGATGATCGTCGCTCCCTTCGCCAATTCGGCGGAGAAAATCGTCGGCGCGATCGGCGTGATCGGCCCGACCCGGCTCAACTACGCGCGGATCATCCCGATGGTGGATTACACCGCCAAGGTGATCGGCCGCCTGATCGGGTGACCCGTCGGTTGGGTCCAAGCTTTCCGTTTCTCACTTCGTACAGTTGATGGATCAAACGATGACTGCGCAAGACAACGGTAATCCTCCCAGAATGGAAGCCGCACCCCATCCGGGCGGCGGTCGCGAGCCGACGCTCGACGTGCCGCCGATGTCCGATAGGGCGGACCCGGCGGACGACGTCTCGATCCCGGATCGCGGGTCCGAAAGCGAGCCCGCATCGGCGAATGCCGACGCCGAACTCGAGAAAGCCCGGGCGGAAGCGGCCGAGTACAAGGACAGGGCGTTGCGCGCCGTGGCCGAGCTCGAGAATTTCCGGCGCCGTGCCGAAAAAGAGCGCGAGGATGTTTCGAAATACGCGATCAGCAACTTCGCCCGCGAGATGCTGCCGGTAGCGGACAATCTGCGCCGGGCGTTGGACGCCCAGCCGGCAGTCGACGACGAAGTCGCGGCATCGCTCAAGCCGTTCATCGCCGGCGTCGAACTTACCGAGCGCGAGTTGCTCGCGGCGTTCGAGCGTTTCGGACTCAAGAAGATCGAGCCGCTCGGGCAGCCCTTCGATCATAACTATCACCAGGCGATGTTCGAGCTGGAAGATCCAAGCCAGCCGCCGGGCATCGTCGTGCAGGTGATGCAACCGGGCTATGTGTTGAAGGATCGCCTGCTGCGGCCGGCATTGGTCGCCGTCAGCAAGGGCGGGCCGGCAAAGTCTTCCGACGATCGCGCGGCGTCGTTCGCCGCCAACGGCGCGTACACGTCGTCCTCGGGCCATGTCGGTGGCCCGGGCGGCGAAGGCCGCACGGTGGATACCAAAGCATAAATTCGGCTGCCGGTTCGCCGGCGGCATGTAGGGAGGCATATGGCGACATCCGCGAACCAGTTCGGGGCGAACCGATTCGCGGCCAATCAGGCGCGCGAGGGAGACGTCATCGCTGCGCGCTATGACGCGGTGCGCGCGCTCACCGAATCGCTGGCCGCGCCGCTGACGCCGGAGGACCAGCAGGTCCAGACCATGGCGGATGTCAGCCCGACCAAATGGCATCTCGCCCATACCGCGTGGTTTTTCGAAACCTTCCTGCTGCTGCCGCACTTCGCCGGCTATGTGCCGTTTCATCCCCGCTATGGATATCTGTTCAACTCCTATTATGAGGCGGTCGGCCCACGCCATGCGCGCGCCCGGCGTGGCGATCTGTCGCGTCCGTCCGTGGCCGAGATTTTGGCATATCGCGCCCATGTGGATGCGGCCATGCGGCGCCTGATGGCGAGCACGGCCGCGTCGCGCGCCGCAGCGCTGATCGAACTCGGGCTGCACCACGAGCAGCAGCATCAGGAGCTCATTCTGATGGACATCAAGCAAGTGTTCGGGAGCAATCCACTGGCGCCCGCCTACGCGGAGTCCAGGCCGTCGACACCGTCGAATATCCCGCCGCTGGCGTTTCACCCGTTCGCCGGCGGCCTGCACGAGATCGGCGCTCCGGCGGACGAAGACCGTGCCGGTTTCGCGTTCGACAACGAGACGCCGCGCCACAAGACGCACCTGATCGATTATCGGCTCGCGACAAGGCTCGTCACCAACGGCGAATATCTCGAGTTCATCCGTGACGGCGGCTACCGCGAGGCCGCTCATTGGCTGTCGGACGGCTGGGCCTGGGTGCAGGCGGAGGGCATTGCGGCCCCGCTCTACTGGCGCGGCAATGAGGCTGCCGGGCAGCGCGACGATTCCCATGTCCCGTGGCGCGAATTCACCCTGACCGGCGAGCGCCCGCTCGATCTTGCCGCGCCGGTGTGTCATGTCAGCTATTACGAGGCCGATGCCTATGCGCGCTGGTCCGGCCACCGGCTGGCCAGCGAAGCGGAATGGGAAGCCGCCGCGTTCGCCCAGCTCGCCCGCGAGGACGCGGAGACGAATATGGAAGGTGGCGCCAATCTGCTCGACAGCGGCCACCTCCATCCGGTTGCGCTCCGCCCGGCGGCGCACGGTGCGCAGTCCGGCTTGCGCCAGATGTTCGGCGATGTCTGGGAATGGACGTCGAGCGGCTATTCGGCCTACCCCGGCTATCGCCCGTCGCCCGGGGCGGTGGGCGAATATAACGGCAAGTTCATGATCAACCAGATGGTGTTGCGCGGCGGTTGCGCGCTGACGCCGCCCGGCCACATCCGGCCCACCTACCGCAACTTCTTCTATCCCCACCAGCGCTGGCAGATGGCGGGCATCCGGTTGGCCTGCGATGCCTGACGCACCTTGGAATGGCCGGCGAAAGCCCTATAAATCTTTGAAATCCAGAAAAATTTTCTGTTGCGCCGCGGACTGATCAAAGCGCTTTCGGTGGCGCGCGCCGCGCGTGGGCCACGACCCGCATGGGGCGCTCGCGGGACGACGATATTCGATTCCGTCGGCGGTCGGCCCGATTTTAAAACTTATCCATCCCGCAAGTGTATTTCGCGCGGCTTCCTGTCTTTACGGGTGTTGCAGCCGAATGGCGGGGTCCCTATATAGCTTGCAGTCCCGAGGCCACTGAAAATGGGGGCGGCCGCTGGGACAGCGTTCAACCGAACAATGGATATCCCGAATGGGGGTCCTGTACGGCGCCGTGTTGGGCCGGTAGGGCCTGCTGAAGCAAGAGGATCGTCATGAGCAAAGTCATTGGTATCGACCTGGGCACCACGAACTCGTGCGTCGCCGTCATGGAAGGCTCGACCGCGAAGGTGATCGAGAACGCGGAGGGCGCGCGCACCACGCCGTCGATGGTCGCGTTCACCAGTTCCGGCGAACGCCTCGTCGGCCAGGCCGCCAAGCGCCAGGCCGTCACCAATCCCGAAAATACCTTCTCCGCGATCAAGCGCCTGATCGGCCGCAGCTACAAAGACCCGATGACCCAGAAGGACATCGGTCTGGTACCCTACAAGATCGTCGAGGGCGACAATGGGGATGCCTGGGTCGAAGCCCAGGGCAAGAAATACTCTCCCAGCCAGATTTCCGCCTTCATCCTGCAAAAGATGAAGGAAACCGCCGAGC